>DASSRG010000312.1:0-6404 GCA_035701885.1 Candidatus Limnocylindrales bacterium | reverse complement strand
ACGTGAACACCGGCATCCGGAACATCGACATCCCGGGCGCCCGGCGGGTGAAGATCGTGATCACGAAGTTGACCGCGCCGAGGATCGAGGCGATGCCGGTGAGCAGCAGGCCCACGACCCAGAGGTCGGTGCCGGTCGTCGTCGAGTACGGCAGCGTGGAGTTGGGCGGATAGCCCGTCCAGCCGATGTCCGCAGGCCCGGACGCGACGAGGAACCCCGACAGCACGACAAGCCCGCCGAACAGGAACAGCCAGAACGACAGGGCGTTGAGGCGCGGGAACACCATGTCCGCCGCCCCCACCTGGAGGGGGATCAGGTAGTTCGCGAAGGCGGCGACCATCGGCGTCGCGAACAGCAGCATCATCACCGTGCCGTGGATCGTGAACAGGCCGTTGTAGCCCTGTTCCGTGAGGAACTGGAGCCCGGGCTCGGCCAGCTCCGCGCGCATCAGCAGGGCCATGATCCCGGCGGCGACGAAGAACCCGAGCGCGGCGACGCCGTACATGATCCCGATCCGCTTGTGATCGGTGGTCGCGAGCCAGCCGAGCAGGTCGAAGCCGGCCGCGGGCTCGTGGGGAGCCGCGGCGGGGCGCGCGGTGTCGGTGAGCGTCGTCATGGCGACCCCGTGACCGATGGCTCGACCGTCGGCTGTGTCGATTCGAACGGGCCGGATGCGTCGGGGGCGATCTGGCTGGGGGCCGGCGTGAGGAGCGACGGCTCGGGTGTCGCGAGCGACGGCGCGACCCCGCGATGCGACGCCAGCCAGGCGTCGTACTCGCCGCGCGACACCGCGACCACCGTGAACGGCATCCGCGAGTGGTAGATCCCGCAGAACTCGGCGCACTGGCCGCCGTACCGTCCGGGCTCATCGACGGTGAAGGCGAACTGATTCTCGCGCCCGGGGATCGCGTCCTTCTTGAACAGGAACTGGGGCACGAAGAACGCGTGGATGACGTCTGCGCCGGTCAGCGTGACGCGCACGTTCTCGCCCACCGGGACGTAGAGCTCGGGTCCCGGTGCGCCGATCCCCTCGACGACGACGTCGTCGTTGGGGTACGTGAACCGCCATCCCCAGCGGTACGCGGTGACCTTGACGTCCACGCTCGCGTTCGCCCGCACCGCATCGTCGAACGAGCTCAGCACGAGCACCGTGAGCACGAGCAGCCCGATGATCGTGAGGATCGGGATCCCGGTCCACACCGCCTCGTAGCGGAGGTCGCCATGGACCTGCGGCGGCAGCTCCGTGTCGCCCGGCTTCGCGCGGTAGCGGAGGATCGCGAAGATCGCGAGCCCGAGGACGACGATCGTGACGATCGCGGCGATCAGCATGAACGTGCCGTACAGCTGCGCCGTCTGGCGGCCCTCCGTCGTGACCGGCGCCGGCAGGCACCCGCCGGCCGCAACCGCCGCAATGAGGACGGCGGCAAACGCGACGAGCCGCCTCACCCCTCGACCTCCTCGAACCCGCCGGTCGCCGTCCGCCGGAGCGCGACGCCCGCGTGCGCCGGACCGTCGTCCGCATGCTCCGCGTCCATCGGCTCGAGCTCGTCCGGGGCCGGCCGGCCGAGGCGGTTCCGGCACAGCAACCACGCGACGACGCCGGCGACGATCGGCGCGACGATCACGAGGACGCGGAAGATCCACGTCAGCCGCTCGACGGACAGGTCGAGGAACACCGCGATCACGTCGTTCCCGCCGGCGAGGGTGAGGACCGCGAAGAACGTCAGGATCGCGGCCCCGACCGCCGCCCGGAACGGCGCCTCCCACGGCCAGTCGAGGAGATGGTGCTCGCGGGTGTCGTGGGTGATCCGCCGCTCGACGAACGGCCACAGCCCGACGATCGTGAACAGCACCCCGGGGATGACGACACCCGGGATGAACGCGGACGGGATGACGACCCCGAGGATCGTCGGCTCGAACGGCGGGAAGATCCGGAGCGCGCCGTCGAGCCAGCCCACGTACCAGTCGGGCTGCGCCGGCGAGCTCACGATGGCCGGCTCGAACGGGCCGTACGCCCAGACGGGGTTGATCTGGACCAGCCCGCCCATCGCGGCGAGCACCGCCGCGGTGAGGAAGAACAGGCCCATCGACAGGAACGCCTGGCCGGGCCAGAAGTGGCGCCCCACCACGTTGTCGGCGCGCTGGAGGCGCCCTCGGAACTGGGTGTGCTTCTGGAGGAACACGAGGCCCACGTGCGCCCCGATCGCGCCGGCGAACAGCGCCGGCAGGAGCATCACGTGGAGGACGAAGAAGCGGGGCAGGAACGCCGCCGTCGGGAACTCGCCGCCGAACACGAGCGACGCGAGGTACGGCCCGACGAACGGGATCGAGATCGCCGCGCTGTACGCGATCCGGGCCCCGGTCCCCGACAGCAGGTCGTCCGGCAGGGAGTACCCGGTGAAGCCCTCCGCGAGCGCGAACGTCAGGAGGCCGAACCCGATCAGCCAGTTGATCTCGCGCGGTCGCCTGAAGGCGCCGGTGAAGAAGGTGCGGGCGAGGTGGGCGACGATCACCGCCACGAACACGACCGCGGTCCAGTGGTGGATCTGGCGGAACAGCAGCCCCGCGTTCACGTCGAACGAGAGGAACAGGACCGAGTTGTACGCCTGGCTGACCTCGGCCCCCTGGAGCGGCGCGTACGAGCCGGTGTACTCGACGAGGCCCGCCGACGGCACGTAGAAGAACGTCAGGAACGTCCCGGTCAGGACGAGGATCACGAAGCAGAACAGCGCGATCTCACCGAGCAGGAACGACCAGTGGTCGGGAAACACCTTGCGCAGCGTCGTCCGGACCAGCCCGGCGAGGCCAGTCCGCTCGTCGAGCCAGGCGGTCAGCCGCTCCAGCTCGGTCGGCTCGGTCGGATCGTCGCCGGTCTCCTGCAGCTCGACAGCCGCCTCGTTCAGCGGGCGGCCGAGGTCGTCCACGCGCGGCCGCTCGTGCGTGCCTCCGGGCCCATCCCCGGGCTTGTCGACGGGCGAGCCGCCGCCGCGGCGCCGGAAGCGGTTCACGGCCCGGGCTCCGCGGTCGCCGGCGGCTGGCTCGCGCCGCTCTCGTCGCCGCCGCCGATCTGGATCGGGCCGATGTTCATGTTCCAGAACGACGGCCCGACTGGCTCCGGGAAGTCGCCCAGCGCCGTGAACGTCCCGTCCGCCTCGAGCTGGATCGGCAGCTGCGGCAGCGGGCGCGCCGCCGGTCCGAATGTCGGGACGGCGCCGATCATCACGTCGAACGTCGACTGGTGGCAGGGGCAGATGAGCGCGCCCTGGCTCGCCCGGTAGAGCCCGACGGGACACCCAGCGTGGGTGCACACCTTCGAGTAGGCCACGAAGCCGTCAGGCGCCCACTGGGCCGCCTGGCCCTGGAGCTGCAGCCGGTCGGCCCCGGCGTTGATGAGCACGGTCTGGGCCTCGGCGTTGCCCGCGAAGCCCTCCGGGAAGACGGTCACGACGCCGTCTGGCGGGATGTCGCTCGCCTTGACCGCGACGCCGTCGAAGCCCACGACCTTCGCGCCCTTCGTCCACGGCGTCCGGAACAGGCTCTTGCCGGGTGCGGGCCCGAGCGACAGGACCGGCACGACGAGCGCGGCGGCCAGCCCGGAGAGCGCCCCGACGAGCCCGAGCTGGAGCACCCGGCGGCGGCTGAACCCCGCCTCGTCCGTCAGGGCGTCCGCGACCGCCTCGCTCGCCGCCCGACCGCCGCCCAACCGGTGGCGCGGCTCGATCCGCAGCTCGCCCGACATGAGCTCCTGCGCCCACACGACGATCCCCACGCCCAGGCCGCCGAGACAGATCGCGAGCAGGATCCCCTCGAGCTGGGTCTGGCCGCCGAGCGCGTACAGGACCAGCAGGGCGAGGCCCGACAGCGCTGTGAGACCGAAGGCGAGGAGGACGATGCGCTCGGCACGTCGCTCGCGAGCCGGCGTGGGGACGCCGAGCGGCGTCTCGCGCGGGGCGTCCTGGGGGCGGGCCTGGCTCACGCGTCGACCCCGGGCTCCGGCCTGACGACGCCGGACTGGTCGACCGAGTCCTCGTCTGTGGGCCGCGCGCCCCCACGGCGCGCGTGCCGCGCGACGAACAGCGAGACGAGGATCAGCGCCGGGAGGCCGATGGCGACCCCGATGAAGCCCTCCGCGACCGGTCCCGTCTGGCCGATCGCCGCGCCACCGGGCGCGGGCGCGGTCGCGAGGTACTCGATGTACGCCGCGAGGTCGGCGAGCTCCCGGTCATCGAACCTGAACGCGGGCATCGCGCCGGGGCCGATGATCGTCGCCTCCGCGATCGTCGTGGGGTCCGCGTTGCCGAGGCCCACCGCCACGAACCCGCCACCGATCGCGTTGCCGGAACCGGTCGCGTTGTGGCACGCCGCGCAGTTCGCCTGGAACAGCTGCCAGCCACGGTGGAGGTCACCGCCGGACGAGACCTGGGGGATCGCCGGACCGTCGCCGAGCGACGCGACGTACGCCACCAGCGCCTGGATCTCGGGGTCGGCGAAGTGCGGCTCCTGCGGGACGACGCGCTGGTTCGGCGCGGACAGCGGCATCCGCCCGGTGCGCAGGTAGAAGTCGGCGGACGCGGCACCCACGCCGATCAGCGACGGTCCGGCGGCTCCACCCTCGCCCTGCGGGCCGTGACACGAGGCGCAGTTCGCGACGAACAACTGGCGTCCCGCGGCGACAACCGGGTCCTGGTCCGCGGCCGCAACCGCGTGGCCCGTACCACCGGCGTCGGCTGCGGCGCCGGTGGCCGAGCCTGCCGACACCGCGGATCCGCCGAGCCAGCTCGCGCCGACCGCGATCGCGACGAGGGCCAACGCGGCGAGCCCGCCTGCCGTTCGCAGCCGATCGCCGTTCATCGCTGCGGTACCGTGACCCGGATGTCGGCGGGATCGGGCGTCGTCCAGCTCCACGCGTTGCTCGCGATCGCCACCGCCGTCCTCGCGGCGGCGATCGTCATTGTCGGGGCCTGCGCCGGCCTCGGCCTCGTCACCGCCGGGCGCGGCCGGCGCTGGATGGACCGGGCGCTGCTCGGGCTCATCGGCGCCGTGGCGCTCGCGTCGGTCGTCGGCGTGGTCGTTCTCGTCCTCGTCGGGCCGCCGCGGGAGTGGCTCCACCTCGTGTACGCGGCCGCGGCGCTGTGGGCCGTCCCCGTCGCACGCGCGATCGCGGGCGCGAGGGCTTCGACGCGCATCGGCTGGTGGGTCGCCGCGGGGGGCCTCGTCACGCTGGCAGCGCTCCTTCGGCTCTGGGGCACCGGGACCTGACGCCACGCGCAGCGGGACCCGGGCATGCGATACGACCCACGCCGCGCGGCACGGACAGCATCCCACCGCGCGCAAGCAGAATCGGCCGGGATAGATGCGCACCTCACTTGCAGGCCCGTGACACCTGCGCCGTCGCGATGCACCTGCGAGGCGCGGTCCGCGCCGGGACGCGTGGCGAGAGCCCAGGACATCCGACGCTGCCGCCATGGATGTCCTCGACCGACGCGCCGTCCGCGCCGCGGCCCGCCGGACGCTCGGACATCGTGGTCTGTTGCCCGGGCAGGCGGAGGCTGTGGAGGCGATCACGTCAGGTCGCGACACGCTCGCCCTGCTGCCGACGGGCGGTGGCAAGAGCGCGATCTACCAGCTGGCCGGGGTGACGATCGACGGGCCCACGGTCGTCGTCTCGCCGCTGATCGCCCTTCAGCAGGACCAGCTAGCGTCGCTCGAGGAGCTGGGCCTCTCCGCGGCGGCCGTCAACTCCGCCAGGCCCGCATCGGAGCGGGCGGCATCGCTCGGGGCGTTCGGGCGCGGCGAGATCGAGTTCCTCATGCTGGCGCCGGAGTCGCTCACCGACGAATCGACGATCGCCGCGATCTCGGCGGCGGCTCCGTCGTTGTTCGTGGTCGACGAGGCGCACTGCGTCGCCGAGTGGGGCCGCGACTTCCGGCCCGAGTACCGCCGGCTTGGCGCGGTGGCGGAAGCGCTCGGCCGGCCGCCGATCCTCGCCCTCACGGCGACCGCCTCTCCCCTGCTCCGCACGGAGATCGTGGAACGCCTGGGACTCCGCGACCCCGCGGTCGTCGCGCGTGGCTTCGACCGCCCGACCATCGAGCTGACGGTCGAGACGCATTCGAGCGGCGATGCCAAGCGCCGGGCGCTCGTCGAGGCAGTGGTCGCCGCGGCGCGGCCGGGGATCGTGTACGCGGCGACGCGTGCGGCCGCCTCTGATGTCGCCGCCGCGCTCACGGAGGCCGGAGTGGACGCGCAGGCGTATCACGCAGGGCTCGGCGCCCGCCGGCGGGCCGACGTCCAGGACCGGTTCATGGCCTCCACGGACGGGGTGATCGTCGCGACGATCGCGTTCGGCATGGGGGTGGACAAGCCCGACGTGCGGTTCGTGTACCACCTCGACGTGTCGGAGA
>DASSRG010000311.1:0-8282 GCA_035701885.1 Candidatus Limnocylindrales bacterium | reverse complement strand
CCCAGGGGCCCGCCCCACGCGTGCGTGAACCGGATGTCGCGCAGGACCGGGAACCACTCTCGGACGAAGCCCCGCAGGCGCTCGTGCGTGGGGCCGTGGTGGTCGTACTCGGGGCGGATCGGGCTGCCGAAGCGGTACGGGGCGCCCCGGCCGCCGAACAGGATCCGACCGTCCTCGGTGCGCGACAGGTAGTCGATCGACAGCCGGGTGGACGCGACCACCTCCCGGTTGCGCCAGCCGATCTCCGCCCACTGGGCGTCCGTGACCGGCTCGGTGAGGACGATCAGGGACCACAGCGGGACCAGCTGTCGGTGGAGCGCGGGCAGCTCGGTGAGGTACGCCTCGCCGGCGAGCACGATGGCTCGCGCCCGGACCTCCCCCGAGGCGGTGATGAGTGCGGCGTTGCCCGAGGCGTCCCGCCGACGGAACCCGGTGACGGGAGTCCCCTCGTGAATGACCACGCCCTCGCGCTCGACGTGCCGGGCGAGGCCGCGCGTGAGCCGGCCGGGGTGGATCACGGCCGCGTCCGGGGTGTACAGGCCCCGCGTCGCTCCAGCGATCCGCACCCTGTCGGCGGTCTCCGTGGCATCGAGCAGCCGGTACCGATCGCCGAAGCCGAACCGCGCGTACTCCTCGAACGCGCCGTCCAGGCTGGGCTCGCCGTGCGGGCCGCGGGCGATGAGCAGCTCGCCGCCCTTGTGGAACCCCGCGTCGATCCCTGCCTCCGCCGCGGCGCGGCCCACCTCGTCCACGGCGTCGTAGGTCGCCTGCTGCATGGATCGCGCGGCCGTCTCGCCATGAAGCTTCGCCAGCCGGTGCATCGAGATGTTGAGGTCGGGCGCGCACCATGCCCCGTTCCGGCCACTCGCCCCGAACCCCGCAATGTCGCGCTCGAGGATCACGATCCGCAGCGAGGGGTCGCGGCGATGCAGATAGAACGCCGTCCACAGGCCGGTCAGCCCGGCGCCGAGGATCGCGACGTCCGCCTCGGTAGACCCGTCGAGCGCGGGGCGCGGGGTCAGGTCGTCGCCGGCGGTCTCCAGCCAGAACGAGACGGAACGGTAGTCCACGGCACCGATGGTAGCCGCGGGCCTGGGGCCGCTGGCCGTCGCGCCGAGGGTTGTCCCGGGCGGCGGGATACACCGGGCCGGAGTAGGGTTGTCGCCCACCCTGCCCGAGGTACCGCAGATGCAGCCGACGCCCGGCACCCTGAGCGACCTGTTCCGCTCGCTTGACCTGACGCTGACGATCCGGCCGGCCGCCGACGAGCCCGACGCCTGGGCATGCACGCTGACCCGGCCGGACGGGCGTACCTACGAGATCGACTCGGTGACGTTCTTCGACGTCGACCCGGACAGCAACGAGGAGTGGCCGGTCGAGCCGAGCCCGTCACGCGTGCTCTCGGTCCTCGCCGGCGGCGACATCGAGGGCGATGACGACGGCGCCGATGCCGACGGCGAATCCGAGGCGGCCGCGCGGGCGTTCCTCGGCGAGGAGGCGTTCGCGCTGCTGCAGGAGCTGGACGAGGCGGGCGTCGAGTAGCTCTTCGACCGTGCCCAGGGCAGGGCAGTCGCGATCGCCGCCTCAGCGGACGCTGTCGTCTGCGAGCGAGGCCAGCGCGGCGACGACGACCGTCGGCACGACGAAGATCGCGACGAGCGTGCCGACCAGCGCGGTGACCGACAGCGCGGCGAGGAGCACGAGATCCATGGGTCGCTCCGGGGCGGGCGGCCGTCTGCCGCCGATCGCTCGGAGCATCGCGGCCCTTTCGGCACGCCGGACCGGCCGCGAGTCCGGTCGCGGCATGGACGTTCGACGATGATCCTCGCCCGACCCGCTCCTGGGCGCGAGGCGGCGCCCGGCGCTAGCCGGCGGGCTCGAGGTCCACGGTGCGGACGGTGCGTGCTCGCCCGGCTTCGGTGCGCACGGCGGCCGAGGGGATCGCACCGTTCGCCATGCGCTCGATGACGGCGATCTCGCCCGCGTAGAGGCCGGTGCCCAGGATCCGCACGCGGTCGCCGACGGCGAACCCGCTGCGACCCTCGAGGGCGCCGAGGTGGATCGACGTTGCTCCGGGCCGGCCGGCGTTCTCGACGCCGGGCTGGGGCTTGGGTGCGGTCTTCTTCGGCGGGATGAAGACCTTCCGCTTTCGGGTGCCCATCAGCGGGCGCTCCGCGGCTGGCTGTGGTGGCTCGAAGCTGGCGCGTGGTGCGCGATCGTCGACCTGTTCCTCACGGACACCTCGTTCTGCCGGGTCGGACAACGACCTTCGGCGGGGCGCAGTGTAACGCGGCGGGTGCCGTTGTCCCTCCGCCGACCGTACCAGTCCGACCCGGACCACCCCTCGCCCGTGCTCAGGCGGCGATCCCCAGTGCGGCCGCCAGCTCGTCGTTCGACGGCTCGACGAGGATCTCGCCGGCGGGCGTCACGATGACCGGGATCGCCCGGTAGCCGGCGTCGTCGACGAGCTGCTGCGCCGCTCCGTCCACCTCGAGGTCGACGTAGCGGTACGGGGTGCCCGTCGCGTCGAGGAACCGCTTCGCCCGGCGACAGTCGCCGCACCAGTCGGCGCCGTAGACGGTGACGACGTCCGGGACGGGCAGCGTCATGGGGCGACCGCGTCGAGGTCCAGCGTGTCGATGGTGCTGCGCAGCATGGCGGCCGAGCGGCGCAGCCCTTCGGCCTCGTCGACGGACAGGTTCAGCGGAATGATCCGCTCGACGCCGCCGCGGCCGATGACGGTCGGCAGCGAGAGGTACACGTCGTGGATGCCGTGGTAGTCGCGAATGAGCGAGCTCACCGACAGCACCGTGTGCTGGTCGCGCAGGATCGCCTGGACGATCCGGACGAGCCCGGCCGCCACCGCGTAGTACGTCGCGCCCTTGCGCTCGATGATCTGGTAGGCCGCGTCGCGGGTGTCCTCGTAGATCCGGTCGAGGGCGGCCGGGTCATTGCCGAGGCCGGTCGACGTCGCGAAGTCGGCGAGGGGCATCCCGGCGATGTTCGCGGAGCTCCACACCGGCACCTCGGTGTCGCCGTGCTCGCCGGCCATGAACGCGTGGACCGACCGCGGGTCAACGTCGTAGTGCTCGGCGAGGAGCATCCGGAAGCGGGCGGTGTCGAGGATCGTGCCGCTGCCGATGACCCGCTCCGCGGGCAGTCCGCTGATCCGGTACGTGTAGTAGCTGAGGACGTCGACGGGGTTCGTCGCGACGAGGATGATCCCGTCGGGGTTCGCCTCGGCGATCCGCGGCACGAGCTCGCGGAAGATCGCGCTGTTCTTCTGGACGAGGTCGAGGCGCGTCTCGCCGGGCCGCTGCGCCGCGCCGGCCGCCACCACGGTCACCGCCGCGCCCGCGCAGTCCTCCACCGGCCCGGCCCAGACACGCGCCGTGCGGGCGAGCGGGACCGCGTGCATGAGGTCCATCGCCTCGCCCTCGGCCTTCCGCTCGTTGGCGTCGGACAGGACGATCTCGGAGGCGAAGCCTGACAGCAGGAGCGCGAACGCGAACGACGATCCCACCGCGCCCGTGCCCACCACGGCGACACGCGTCGGGTGCGCCGGCTCGGGGTCCACGGTGCTCGGGTCGGTCATGCGCACACCCTAGCCGATGTCCGCGTCGCGGGTGCCTCGTCGACTCCTGGTCGCGTCGGTCGTCAGCCCCGGGGCAGGTCGCGCGCGAGGTCGCGCGCGCGCCGGACGGCGCGACGATTCTCGGTCGGCGACAGCGCCACGGACCCGAAGCGGACGAGCCCGTAGTCCGCGGCGAGCAGGTCGAGCGCGAGCGCGCCGTGACCACGGTTCCGTAGCCTCGCGGCATGCTCGGCGGGCGTCTCGCCCTCGGCGCGCCGCAGGTCCTCGTGCCGGTCCAGGTCCTCGAGCAGCGCACGGTACGCCTCGACGGCGTCGGCGGGCCGCCGCCGGCGCGCCAGGAACGAGCGCCGCCGGCGACGACGCCGGCCATCGACCTCGCCCCTGTCGATCTCGCGCGTCTCGGGCACCAGCGGGTCTTCGTCGCGCGGACGGCGCAGCCACAGCCGGGCGAGCACGAGCAACGCGATGATGGCGATGCCGAGCAGCAGGCCGAGGACGCCGAACGCCACCGGGACGCCTGCCGTGGGCTCCGGCTGGACAGGCGGGCTCGCCTCCTGGACGGCGGCAGGGGGCGGCGTGGGGTTCATCGCGGCGAACACCTGGAGCAGCGTGGCCACGGCCACCGCCCCCACGAGCGCGAGCACGAGGATCAGGAAGCTGCGTCGCTCGAAGCCCGCGAGGAAGCCCACGATGAGCAGCGGCGTGACGATGGCGCCGAGGAACATGACGATGGCCGGCCCGGCGAACAGGGACATCGCGACCGCGACGAGGGCCGTGATCGCCAGCAGCACCAGGAGCAGCGCCAGCCAGGCCGGGTTCCGCCGCCAGTCGACGGCCGCACCGGTGGCGATGAGCCCCAGCCGCGACAGCGCCAGCGCGGTGATCCCCGCGAGGAGGAACAGCACGACCTCCGCCTGCGCCTCCCCCAGGAATGCGCCGCGGAACGGCTCGCCGACCATCCCGCCGACGATCGCGAGCGCCGCGAGGCCCGGCACGGCCACGCCGAGCATGTTCCCGATCCGCCGCGGATCCGCGGGGAGGCGCGCGTGGGCGACCCCGCGCACGAACGCGACAGACCCGAGCCAGCCGCCGATGTTCGCGGCGATCGCCGGCCCGATCCCCGCGAGCCCCTGGTCGGCGAGGATCGCCCGCACATCCGGCGCCACCAGCCAGCCGATCGCACCCGTCGCGATCGCGAGGCCCGCGGCGACGACCGGCCACCGGGGACCCGTGCGCGGCTCGAGGAGGCGTGTCGCGACGACGCCCGTGACGGTCACGGCGAGGAACCATCCGTACGCGAGCACGGGCGGGTGCAGCGTGAACGCCTGGAGGAGGCCCGCGACGATCGTCACCCAGGCGGCTTCGGCGATCAGCGCCAGCGCCGTCGGCAGGATGCCGATGACGCCGGCAATGCGCGGGGCGCGCCCGGGCACGAAGGCCGGCCCGCCGTCCGCGGGCTGCGGAGGTTGGAGCGACGGCCGCAGCGTCACGGCGCGATCGCCAGCCGCTGGGCGGTGCGCCAGGGGCCGTCCATCGTCGCCCGGCGCGCGCTGAACCCGAGCCGGCGCGCCACCTCCACGCGGTGGCCCGCCTCCCGGCCGCAGCCGATGACGACGACGTGCGCACCACGACGCTCGAGGCGCCGCAGGGCGAGCGCGAACGGCCGCGGGTCGCGCGCGGTGAGGACGAGCACCGTGGTCCCGGGTCGGGCCGTGCGCGCGGCGACCGCAAGCAACCGCTCGAACGGCATCGAGGCGTGGACGCTGAGGCGCGCGAGGAGGTCGAGGATGCGCTCGGCCTGCCCGGGTGCGCTCGACACGGGCACCTGCGCGATCCGCGTCTCGGCGCCGGTGTAGCCGGCGGCCATGAACCCGAACGCGACACGGCGGCGGGCGAGCTGCTGGACGATCGACGCCGCGACGACGTAGAGGGATTCGACCTCCTCGTCGGTGAGGCCGAGCTGCCACGCCGGACCGTCCGAGGTCTGGACGTCGAGGGCGAGCAGCACCTCCCGGTCGCGCGACGGCTCGAAGCGCTTGAGCATCGGGCGGTCGAGGCGCGCGCTCGTCCGTGCGTGGACGCGGCGCACGGGGTCGCCAGGCGCGTACGGCCGGACGCCGGCGAACCGCGACGGATCCTCGAGGAGGCCCTGTCGGGCGCGGTCCAGGTCGCCCCAGCGGTCGATCGGCGCGAGCTCGGTTGCCGGGATCGTCCGCGGCCAGACGACGAACGTGTCGACCGTGTCGCGCTCCTCGATCGCGGCCCGGCGCGCGAACGGATCGCCCACGGACAGCTCGACGGGACCGAGCGTGTGGACCCCGCGCCGGTTGCCGATGACGTGGAACCGCCGCACGACCCGCTCGTAGGGACGCAGCGTCCACGCGTTGCGGAGCACGGCCGGCTTGGCCTCCTCGGTCCGGAGGTCCCGCTCCCGAACCTCGATGCCGGGGCTCGCGTCGTCGTCGGCGCGGAGCCAGGCGAGCGGGAGGCGGCGCCTGTTCCAGACCTCGATCGCCAACGGCAGCTCGTCGCCGAACGGGACGTGCGTCGCGCCGAGCTCCCGCCGATAGCGCACGCCCTCCAGCCCGTTTCGGGCCCACACGTAGTGGACGAGCTCGAGCAGCAGGGCCACCGTACCCAGGAGGATCGCGATCGGGACGTCGAGCAGGCTCCCGACCAGGATCAGCAGCGTGCCCACGAGGACGCGCCCGGCCATGTCGGATCCCGCCGGCTCCCGTCAGCTCGCGACGAGCGGCGGGACAGGGGTGGTGGCAAGGACGTGGGACAGGGCCCCCGCGGCCGTCGCGCCGTGGAGGCTCCGGTCCAGCCCCACCACGAGCCGGTGAGTCAGGACGGCGGGGGCCACGGCCTTGACGTCGTCGGGCGTCACGAAGTCGCGGCCGCCGAGCACGGCCCGCGCCTGCGCGACGCGATACAGCGCGACCGTCGCGCGGGGGCTGGCGCCGAGCTCGATGTCCGGGTGGGATCGGGTGGCGCGTACAAGGGATACCGCGTACGCCTCGACCTCGTCGGCGACGCGCACGGTGCGCACCTGGTCCCGCAGCTCGAGGAGGCGGTCGCAGGCGATCACCGGCTCGATGGTGTCGAGCGGGTCCGCTGCCGCCTGGTGACGCCGGGCGATCGCGCGCTCGCCGTCGTCATCGGGATAGCCCATCCGGGCGCGGAGCAGGAACCGGTCGAGCTGCGCCTGCGGGAGCGCGAAGGTGCCTTCGAACTCGACCGGGTTCTGCGTCGCGACGACCAGGAACGGGTCGGGCAGGCGATGCGTCGTGCCCTCGATCGAGACCTGGCGCTCCTGCATCGCCTCGAGGAGCGCGCTCTGCGTGCGCGGCGTGGCGCGGTTGATCTCGTCGACGAGCAGCACGTTGGTGAACACCGGACCTTCGACGAACCGGAGCCCCGACGGCTCGAACAGGCTCGCGCCGGTCACGTCGGACGGGAGGAGGTCGGGCGTGCCCTGGATGCGCGCCATGCCGAGGTCGAGGCTGCGGGCGATCGCGCGCGCGAGCAGCGTCTTGCCCGTGCCCGGCACATCCTCCAGGAGGACGTGGCCGTCCGCCAGCAGCGCGAGCGCCACGAGCTGGACGGTGTCCTCGGCGCCGACCACGGCCCGGGACACGGACGCGCGCAGGTCGTCCCACAGCCGGCGGCCGGCCGTGACCACGTCCCGGCCACTGGGCCGTAGCTCCACGTCCACGTTGGGTGGGTGCTCCTCGCGATTCGCCTGATCGCCACAGCCTACCCGTCGCGGGCACGGGAGGTTCCCGGCCCGTTCGCCGCCGCCCGCTTCGTCCCGGGCGGACCGTCGCCATGTAGAGTCGTGCGCGGCGTCCCGCCCACTCCTTCGAGGTCATCCGTGTCGCTCCCCTCCCTCGCCCGGATCCCCGCTCCGCCCGACCCGATCCTCGGCCTGGCCGACGCCTTTCGCGCGGATCCGCGGCCGGGGAAGATCAACCTGTCGGCCGGCGTGTTCATCGACGAGACGGGCACCACGCCCGTGCTCGACACCGTCGTCGAGGCCGAGCGCCGGCTGGCGGCGGCGGCGGGAACGAAGCTCTACCGGCCGATCGACGGCGACGCCGGGTATCGCGAGCTCGTTCGCGCGCTCGTGCTCGGTGACGGTCACGAGGCGGTGGTGTCGGGGCGCGCGCTCGCCACCCAGACGCCCGGCGGCACGGGCGGGCTGCGGGTCGCGGCGGACCTCGTCCGATCGACCGGCGGCGGGCAGACGATCTGGCTCAGCGAGCCGACCTGGCCGAACCACCCCCAGATGTTCCAGGCGGCGGGCTTCCGGGTGCAGCCCTACCCGTATACCGACGCGAGCGGTCGCCGAATCGACGAGGAGGCGATGCTCCGGGCGCTTGCCGGCGCATCGCCGGGCGATGTGGTGCTGCTCCACGGGGCGTGCCACAACCCGACCGGCGTGGATCCGTCACCCGACGTGTGGCGGCGGATCGCGGACCTGGTCGAGGAGCACCGGCTGCTGCCGCTTGTCGACCTCGCCTACCAGGGCTTCGGCGACGGCCTGCGCGAGGACGCGGCAGGTTTGCTGGAGCTCGTCCGGCCGGGCGTCGAGCTGCTCGTCTCGACCTCGTTCTCGAAGACGTTCTCGCTGTACGCCGAGCGGGTCGGCGCGATGATCGTCGTCGCGCGTTCGGCGGAGGAC
>DASSRG010000310.1:0-3729 GCA_035701885.1 Candidatus Limnocylindrales bacterium | reverse complement strand
CCGCGCCCAGGGCTGGGCGACCACGACGCGCATGATCGTCCGCGTGACGGTGACGGCGGTGAACATCGAGACCAGCACGCCGACGATGAGCACGAGGCCGAAGCCGCGGATCACCGAGCTGCCGAACAGGAACAGGATCATGGCGGTGATGAGGCTCGACACGTTGGAGTCGAGGATCGAGTTCCAGGCCCGGTTGAAGCCGGCCTCGATCGCGGCGGGCAGGCTCTTGCCGACCCGCAGCTCCTCCTTCATCCGCTCGAAGATCAGGATGTTGGCGTCGACCGCCATGCCCACCGAGAGCACGAAGCCCGCCACGCCGGCGAGCGTCAGCGTCACGGGGATGAGCCGGAACAGCGCGTAGACGAGCAGCGCGTAGATCACGAGCGCGATGCTCGCGACGACGCCCGGCATCCGGTAGTGGACGACCATGAAGAACACGACCATGAGGATCGCGATGATCCCCGCGAGGACGCTCTGCTGGAGGAACGCCTCACCCAGGGTCGGGCTCACCGTCGTGTTCGCGAGCTCGGCGATGGGGAACGGCAGCTGGCCGAACTGGAGGATCGTGACGAGGTTCTGCGCCTCGGCCAGGGGGTAGCCGCCGATGCCGCCGGATGAGATCTGCACCTGCCCGTTGGGGATCGGCTCGTTGATCGAGGGGGCGGTGATGACCTTGCCGTCGAGGACGATCGCGAAGAAGTCGCCGACGTGGTCCGATGTGTAGTTCGAGAACTTGTCCTTGGCCTCGCCGGTCAGCGTGAAGTTGACCGTGCGCTGGCCGGTCTCGTTCGCGCCGATCTGCGCGGCGGCGACCTGGTCGCCCGAGAACAGGACGCACATCTCGGTCGTGGTCTCGTCGCACTTCGTCGCCAGGACCTCGGGCGCGACCTCCTGGTCCTGCCCCATCTGCGTCTGGCCGAGCGGGACGAAGTCGAGCCGGCCGGTCGTGCCCACGAGGTCGCGGATCTGGTCCGGGTTCGTGACGCCCGGCATCTCCACGATGATCCGGTCCGTGCCCTGGACGACGACCTGGGGCTCGGCCACGCCGGACTTGTCGATCCGGTTGACGATGATCTGGCGCATGACGTTCAGGTCGTCGCGCGTCGGTGCCTTCCCCTCCGCGGGGAGCACCTGGTACTCGATGCGCAGGCCGCCGCGCAGGTCGAGGCCCAGCTTCGTCTCGAGCCGACGGGTGGTGCCGTCGTTGCCGGGAAGCGGGATTGCGACGAAGTCGATCACGATCGCAAGGACCGCGATGACGATGATGAAGATCGGGGCTGCGCGACGCATCGGGGCGGGATGATACAGGGGAGCGACCGGCGATGCGTCCGCGCCTTGCCGTAGCGTTGCGCGGCGGTGCGCCGGTGCCCCGGGGTCAGGCCTCGAGGCCGGCCTTGATCTTCTCCGCCAGCGACCGGCCGATCCCGGGCACCGCCGCGATCTGCTCGACCGGCGCCTCCCGCACCCGCTTCGCGGAGCCGAACACCTTGAGCAGCTCGCGCTTTCGCTTCGGGCCTACGCCGGGCAGGTCGTCGAACGCCGACTTCGTCGTCCGCTTGTTGCGCAGGTTCCGGTGGTACGTGATCGCGAACCGGTGCGCTTCGTCGCGCAGCCGCTGGACGAGGAACAGCGCCTGGGATGTCTGCGGCAGGACGACCGGGACCGGGTCGTCGGGGAAGAACAGCTCCTCGCGCTCCTTGGCCAGGCCGACGACGGGGAGGTCGTGCAGGCCCAGCTCGTCGAGCACCTCCTTGGCCGCGTTCACCTGGCCCCGGCCGCCGTCGATGATCACGAGGTCGGGCATCGACCAGCGGCGCTCCTCCTCGGTCCCCTCCTCGCCCGTCTTCGCCCGGTGGAAGCGGCGGCGGAGGACCTCCTGGTGGCTCGCGAAGTCGTTCGGTCCCTCCACGCTCCTGATGCGGAACCGCCGGTACTCGCCGGTCCTCGGGCGGCCTTCCTCGAACACCACCATCGAGCCCACCGACTGGGCGCCCTGGAAGTTCGAGATGTCGTAGCACTCGATGCGCATCGGCGCGCCGGGGAGGTTGAGCGCCGCCGCGAGCTCCTCGAGCGCGCCCAGCGTCCGTCCCTCGTCCGCGAGCCAGCGCGCGGCCTCGCGCGCGAGCGCCTCCTGCGCGTTGCGCGTCGCGAGCTCCATGAGCTCCCGCTTCTCGCCCCGCTGCGGCGTCCGCAACCGCACGAGGCTCCCTCGCTTCTGGCTCAGGAAGGCTTCGAGCTCGGCGGTCTCGGCGAGGCTGCGCGGCACGAGCACCTCCCGCGGGATCGAGGTCGCGCGCGCGTAGTACTGCTGGAGGAAGCTCTCGAGCACCTCGTCGTCCGCGACGTCGCGCGGCGCATCGAGGAAGAACACGTCGCGGCCGAGCATCTTCCCGTTCCGCACGACGAACAGCTGGACGGCGGCCTGGTCGTCCTTGCGGGCGAGCGCCGCGAGGTCCAGCTCGGTGCGGGCGAAGGCGGCCATCTTCTGGCTTTCCATCGTCCGCTCGATCGCCCGGATCTTGTCCCGCACCACCGCGGCCTTCTCGTACTGCTGCTGCTCGGCGGCGAAGCCCATCTCGTGCCGCAGGCCGGCGACCAGCGCGTCGGCGTTGCCCTCGAGGAACAGCTCGACCTGCTGGATGTCGCGGCGGTAGGAGGCCTTGTCGATCGCCTCGATGCACGGGCCCTGGCAACGCTTGATGTGGTACAGGAGGCAGGGCCGGGCGAGGGCTCGCTTGCCCTCCCTGATGTCGATCGTGCAGGTCCGGAACGGGAACAGCCGCCGGACGAGGTTCATCGCCTCGTCGACCGAGCTCGCCGACGCGTACGGCCCGAAGTAGCGGCTGCCGTCCTGGGGCAGCTTGCGCACCCGCTCGATCCGCGGGAAGTCATCGGCCAGCGTGATCTTGATGTACGGGTAGCTCTTGTCGTCCTTCAGCCGGATGTTGAACCGCGGCTTGAACTGCTTGATGAGGTTCGCCTCGAGCAGCAGCGCCTCGCTCACCGAGTCGACCTCGGTCACCTCGAGATCCGCGACCTTGTCGATGACCTGGCGGATCCGGTGGATCTCCCCCCGCCGGCCGCCCGCCGACTGCTTCTGCCAGTAGCTCCGGACACGGTTGCGCAGGCTCTGCGCCTTGCCGACGTAGAGCACGGTCCCCCGTGCGTCCTTCATGAGGTAGACGCCGGGGCGGTCGGGGAGGCTGGCGAGCGTCGCCTTGAGCTCGGGGGTCACCCGCCCATTGTCGGGCAGGGTCCGCCGGGATGCGTCAGGAATGCCGGACGGGGCGGGCCGTCGCCGGCACCGCCCCGTCGGTCGCGCTGCTGGGTCGGACTAGTGCTTCGCCTTCGTGGCGCTCTGGCCGTCGCCGGCGAGCTGGACGATCGCCGTGGCCACCGTCTCGCCGCTCACGCGCGCCACCAGGCGGGCGCAACCGACGAGGCCGGTCGTGTCGAGGTTGAGCTGCCAGTCGCCGTTGCTCCATGCAAACGTGCCGCCCGTGCGCATGCCCGTGACGTCCGCGTCGGTCGCGCAGGCCGAGAGCTTCTGGACCAGCAGCGTCGGGGCCGCGATGTCGGACGGGCCCTTGGGCCGGCCGGCGGCGGTGACCGACAGCTTCAGCGGGATGGTCCGGCCGGAGCGGCCGGTGAGGGCCGGCACGCCCGCGTCCAGCGGCTTGCCCCAGGTGCCGCTGAGGGTCGGCGCCTGGAGGTTCACCGTCACGTGGA
>DASSRG010000309.1:0-2680 GCA_035701885.1 Candidatus Limnocylindrales bacterium | reverse complement strand
CGTCACCAGCCACGCGGCGATCGTCCGCTCCGCCGGCCTCCATGCCAGGCCGTACTCCCCACGCGTGGGCGCCGGCAGCAGCCCGCCCGCGGGGAGCAGCAGCGCGTCGACCGCGGGCTGCGGCACGAGCGCGAGCAGGCGCCGCGCGGGTTCCGCGGCCGGCCCCAGGATCGCCTCCACTCGTCCACCGATCACTCCCTCGAGCGGCGGGCTGAGGATCGAGCGGGCGAGCTCGCGCGCCGTCGCGGTCGGGTGGACCGGCCCCTCGCCGGCGAGCATCGAGGCCACGTAGGCGTCGAACGCGTCGATGTCGGCCGGCAGGAGGTCCTCGGGGACGCCGAACGCCCGGCCCACCGGCCTCGTCTCGGCGTAGAACCGCGCCCGGTCGTCGGCCGGCATCGGCCCCGTCCACGCCTCCGTCACGACGAGCAGCGAGTCGATCAGCGTCGCGTGGACCCACAGCGACAGCTCGGGGTCGAGGGCGCGATATCGATCGCCGTGGCGGGCGGCGGCCCCTTCGTCGAGGACCGGCCCCGTGACGCGCGCGTGGAGCCGGTTGAGCCGCCGGATCTCGTCGCGGGCGGCGTCAGGACCGCCGTACACGATCCGCAGGTACGAGCGCAGCGTGCCCGCGAGGCGTCCCCACGGGTCGGTTCGGAAGTCGGAGTGCTGGGCGACGCCCTCGGCGACGAGCGGGTGCGCCACCTGGAGCAGCAGCGCCCGCGGGCCGGCGCCGAGGAGGAGCGTCGCCTCGCGGTTGTAGCGCCAGGCCGCCGATCCAGGGCCGTAAAGCGCGTCGAGGCCGTCGCGCGGCCTCATCGGGATCGTGCCGGCGTCAGCGGTCGCTGGGCCGCCGGCCGACAACCCACCACGCGGCAGGGAAGACGGCGGCCGCCGCGAGCAGCTTCACGATGTCGAGGACGATGAACGGCATCACGCCGAGCTCGATCGCCGTGGGCAGGTCGATGCCGGTCGCCGCCATCAGCCACGGCACGCCGACAAGGTAGATCGCGGCGGTGCCGAGCGCCGTGGCGCCAATCGCGCCTCCGATCCGCCGGTCCCAGCCCAGCTCCGCGAGCCGGCCCACGATCGCGGCCGCGAGCACGAAGCCCACGATGTAGCCGCCGGTCGCCCCCCAGATCACCTGGATCCCGCCCTTGCCCTCGGCGAAGAACGGGAGTCCGATGAGGCCGAGCAGGACGTACAGGATGGCCGCGGCGCCGCCGCGGCGGAGCCCCAGCGCGCCGCCCACCACGAGCACGCCGAAGTTCTGGAGCGTGTACGGCACCGGGTTGCCGGGGATCGCGACCGAGACCTTTGCGCACAGGAAGATGAAGATCGCGCCGGCCGCGATGAGCAGCGCGTGGCGGATCCGCGGGGAGGTCCGCTCGCCCACGCGGACGGGGACGAGGAAGTCCCCGATGGTCAGCCCCTTCTCGGTGGCGGGCACTCGCGTGAGTGATGGGATCGCGTAGGACATCGGCCTCCCTCGGGCGCCGGTGGCGGCGCGGCTTTGAGGGAGTCTATCAACGGGCAGGTGTCCCGGACCACCGCCGAACGGCCCGCGGTAGGCTCCCCGGATGGACATCGAATACCGTTGGCGCGGGCCCGTCGACAACGACCAGCTCAATGCCCTGCACGCCGAGGGCTTCGGCACGCGCGTGTTCGACACGGATTGGGCGGGGCAGCTGGAGCGTCACAGCCTTGGCTGGGTGACCGCGAATCACGGCGACCGCCTCGTGGGCTTCGTCAACGTCGCCTGGGACGGCGGCGTCCACGCGTTCGTCCTCGACACGTTGGCCGCGCCCGACCTGCGTCGGCACGGCATCGGGCGCCGGCTTGTCGAACTCGCGGTCGAGGGGTCGAAGGCCGCCGGCTGCGAATGGCTCCACGTCGACTGGGACGAGGAGTACCTGACGAACTTCTATGTCGAGGGCTGCGGGTTCGTGCCGACGTCGGCGGGCCTCATCGCCCTGTAGCCGGTCGCCCGCTGCGGCTCCGCGTCGGGCGGCGAGCATCCGGTACACTCCGCTGGCCCTGCGCGGCGCGACCGCGCGCCCGGGGCGCCCGTGGTGACCTTAGCTCAATGGGCAGAGCACTGGATTGTGGCTCCAGAGGTTATGGGTTCGAGCCCCATAGGTCACCCCAACCCCCCGCCCGATGACTTCGCTTCGTGACATCACGCTCGGCGACGCGGCATCACGTTCCCTGGAACGCACAGCCTCAGGCAGGCGCGGTCCAGTCGGGGACTTCCACGTACGTCGCGCGCGCCTCGTCCCACTCCCACGCCGAGCGCTCGCGTTCGTCTTCGAGTGGCCCGAGAAGCTCCGGCCAGCGCTGGGGCATGTGTTCGAGGTGCTCCAGGACACAGTTGCCATCGGCGTTGAGCCACTCGTCCGATTCACTTCCCTCGAAGAAACGCCACCCAGAGTCGAACGGATTGATGGGCTCAGTCCGATAAATCCATCGGGGTCGTTGGCCATCGATCACGAGTGGAGAGCAGAATGTCGCCTGCTCCCCGTGCGCGCGCCCCACCCGCGGGTTGCCACGAATCCAGCGGCGCAACCTTGTTCGCACCCGGCGATGCTACCGCTGGGCACCTTGCCCCGCTCAGGTGACAAGCTCCTATCTGGTCAAGCCCTCAAGTTCGCGGGCTGTGGAGCCTGGCTGAGGATCCGGA
>DASSRG010000308.1:0-2098 GCA_035701885.1 Candidatus Limnocylindrales bacterium | reverse complement strand
GAGCAGTTCAAGACGGGCCCGCTCAAGGGCCTGTTCACCGACGACACGCTCAAGGGCTACAGCCTGGACGGCAAGGTCGTCATGGTGCCGTACGCCGCCGACGTCACCAACGTCCTCTGGTACAACAAGAAGCTCCTGGCGGATGCCGGCGTCGAACCGCCGAAGACCTGGGACGACCTGCTCGCCGCCTGCACGAAGCTGAGCACCGCGGGCGTCATCCCGATCACGACCGGCAACAAGGACCTGTGGCCGGCCGGCAACTGGTTCGGGCATGTCGCCTCGCGCGTCGTGGGCGAGGACGTCTACGCCCAGACCCTGTCGGGCACCGGCAAGTTCGCCACGCCCGAGTGGGAGAAGGCCTTCGGCTACATCAAGCAGCTGGCCGACGCGAAGTGCGTCAACGACTCGGCCAACGCCATCGACGACAACGCGGGCGCGCAGCTGTTCTTCCAGGGCAAGGCCGCGATGCACCCGATCGGGAGCTGGCTGGTGTCGTGGGCGATCGACGAGGCACCGGACCTCGACTTCGACTACGTCAACTTCCCCGCGATGCCGGACGGCAGCAAGGGCAACCAGGACAGCGTCATCGGCGTCGCGACGGGCTACATCGTGAACGCGAAGAGCCCGAAGCAGACCGAGGCCGCCGAGTTCATGGCGCTCCTCAACAGCCCCGAGAACGTGAAGGCGCTGATCGAGGCGGAGGTGACGCCGCTCGCGATCTCCGCGTCCGAGGGCCAGGACATCGACAGCCGGTCCGCATCGCTGAGCTCGCTGCTCAACAACGCCCCGGCCGTGGTCCTGCCGCCGGACACCGGGTACGACCTCAAGACCGCGGACGCGTTCTACCAGGCCGTCGCCGCCGTGCTCGGCGGGCAGGCGACCCCGGCCGACGCGCTCGCCGAGGTCGACCGGAAGCTCGGCCGGTAGGCCGGGCCGCAATCGGGCTCATGACCGGCCGGCGGCGTCCGTATCCGCGACCCGCCGGCCGCTTCCTTCTCCGCCGACCGTGACCCACGACCGATGAAGCCCGCCCGCGCGATCACGCCCTGGCTGTTCCTGGCCCCGGCGCTCGCGGTGTTCGGCTTCGCGGTGCTCGTGCCGATGGTGTTCACCGTCGGGTACAGCTTCACCGAGTGGAACGGGTTCGGGGCGATGACGTTCGTCGGCCTCGACAACTATCTCGCCGCGGCCACCGACCCCGTGTTCCGCGACTCGTTCGTCCACGTCGTCCTGTACATCGCGGCGACGCTCGTGCTCGAGGTGCTCGTCGGGCTCGCGCTCGCGGGCATCGTCTCCGCGGTCGCCGGCCGGCTGTGGTTCCGGGTCGCGATCTTCACGCCGGTGATGCTGCCGATGGTGGTCGTCGCGGTGCTGTGGTCGTTCGTCTACAACCCTGACTTCGGGCTCGTGAACGCGACCCTGGGCGCAGTCGGGCTCGAGCAGCTCCAGCGGGTCTGGCTGGGCGATCCTGCTACCGCCCTCGCGGCCGTGTCGGTCGTGTCGGGCTGGGTCTACGCGGGCTTCTACATGATGATCTTCTACGCCGCGTTCCGGCAGATCCCGCACGAGGTCATCGAGGCGGGGCGCCTGGACGGGGCGGGGGAGTGGCAGCTGTTCCGCCGGGTCAAGGTGCCGATGATCCGGTCGGTGCTCTGGGTCGGCGTGCTGCTGTGCGTGACCGGCGGCTTCCAGGGCTTCGACCTGTTCTTCGTGCTCACCAACGGCGGCCCGTACGGCGCCACCGAGATCCCCACGACCTACCTGGTGAAGACGGTGTTCCGCAACGGGGACGTGGGCTACGGGTCCGCGATGGCGGTCGTCCTCACCGCGATCGTGCTCGGCGTGGGGCTCGTCTACTCGCGGCTCTCGCGCCGTCGGACGGCGGCGGCGGCGATGGCCGACGAGGCGGCTGATGACCCCGCCGCGCCCGGCCCGGTCGTCGTCGAGCGGCTGCCGCTGCCGGAGCACGTCCCGTGACCGCGCGTCGCCTGCCGGGCCTGCTGACGAGCGTCGCGCTCCTCGCCCTCGCGCTCGTGTTCTTCTTCCCGCTGATCTGGATGGTCATGTCGTCGTTCAAGACGAACTCGGCCATCTTCTC
>DASSRG010000307.1:0-15435 GCA_035701885.1 Candidatus Limnocylindrales bacterium | reverse complement strand
GGCTACATCATCACGCCCAACGTCGCCCGGATCCGGAAGGCGGTCGACCAGGCGTTCAAGCTCACCCCCGAGCTGCTGGCTCGTCGAGAGCGCCTCGAGTCCGAGGGGGCGACCGTGTGGGTGCTCAACGGCTCCGGGCGGGCGAACCTCCAGACCACGACCGCTGACTTCCTCGAATACCAGGGGCTCAACGCCTCGGCACCCAAGCGCACGGTCGACACACGGCCCGCCAAGACCAAGGTCGTCGTCTACAACGGCAAGGAGACCGACCTGCCGGAGACGATCAAGTACCTCCAGCGCCGGTTCGACACGACCGTCGAGCTGGCGACCGACCCGGGCCGCGGCGTCGACATCGTGATCACGCTGGGCAAGGACGCCCCGAACCTGGACGTCGACGCCGTCGGCTGAGCCGGGTTCCCGCTCCCGCTCTGCCGGGTCGCTCGGGTCTGGCGCGCGGGCCCCTCCTCCCGCTGCTCACCCGGCGGGCGGCTTGGCGCCTGGCCCCCGCGCGACCCTGCCTCCCGCTGCTCACGCGGCGGGCGAATGGTGCACTCCAGCGCATGGACTGCCCACCGGGCGGACCAAAACGCCTCCAAACGGGCTCTCCTGCATGAACCGGTCCGCTCCGTGAGCAGCTTGCGCGCTGCACGGCACCGATCGCCCGCTACGTGGACAGCGCCGATTGGCGGGGTCGGGCACGGGGAAGCCGAGCCCGCGGGGTTGGAACGCCCAGCGATCCAGGTGGAGCGGGCGCGCGAGCGACCGGGGGACTACCCCTCGACGGCGGTGAGCCAGCTCCGGTACTCGGGGACGTTCCCGCGGACCGCGGCGAAGTAGCGCTCGCTGATCGCCCGGGTCACCGGGCCGATCGTGCCCGCCCCCACGGCACGGTGGTCGATCTCGATCACCGGGCTGACCTGCACCCCCGTCCCGACGAGGAAGATCTCGTCGCACACGTACAGCTCGGAGCGGTCGATCGACCGGATCTCCGTGGCGAAGCCCAGGTCCTGCGCGAGCCGCAGGATCGCCTTGCGGGTCACGCCCTCGAGGATGTCGTCGGACACGGGCGGGGTCAGCAGCACACCGTCGCGGACGACGAACAGGTTCGCCGCCGAGCCCTCGGACGCATGGCCGTCGGGCGTCATGACCAGCGCTTCGTCGAAGCCGTTGAGCTCGGCCTCGCTCTTCTGGAACGCCATGTTCACGTAGCCGCCGACGATCTTGCCCCGGGCCGGCAGCGCCTCGTCGGCGTTGCGGCGCCAGGACGAGGACATGACCCGCACGCCCTTCTCGATGTCGATGTAGTTCCCGAACGGCGTGGCGATCACGTACAGCTCGTGATCGAGGTGATGGAGTCGGACGCCGATCGCCTTGGTGCTCTTGTAGAACGACGGGCGGACGTAGACGTCCTCGCGGAAGCCGTTTCGGCGGACCGTCTCGAGGATGATCCCGGTCAGCTCGTCCACCGACGGCAGGTCGTCCATGAGCAGCATCTTCGCGCTGTTCCGGATGCGCTCGGCGTGTTCCCGGAGGAACAGGACGTAGAGCGTCCCCTGGTCGGCGTTCCAGTAGCCGCGGATGCCCTCGAACGTCGCCGTGCCGTACATGAACGCGTGGGTCATGATGCTGACCTTCGCGTCCCGCAGCGGGACGTAGTCGCCCTCGAAGTACGCGATGAGGTCCTCGAGCGCGCGGGGCTGGGGCGCCGGCGACGGCGTCTCGGAGGCGGTCGGCTGCTGGGTGAGCATCGGGCGGCTCCAGAAATCGCGAGCGGCGCGGACGCCGCGAACGGGCTTCGTTGAGGCCGCAACTCTAGCATGCGGCCCTTGGCGCCCCTTCCCCGGCAACCGGGCCGGAACAGGCCCCGCGACCCTCACCCGATCGGCAGGATGCCCACGATCGCGGCCACGACCAGCCCGAGGTACACGAGGTACAGCAGGCCCCCAACGAGCAGCGAGCGGCCGTCGAGGCGGGCGCGGCGCCACATCGGGCCGAAGATCGCGGCGACGGCGATGAACGCGATCGCCGCGGACGCGAAGGCGAGCAGCGAGTCCTCGGTCACGGTCCACGCGGACCCGGCGAGCACGAGCGCGACGACCGTCGGGATCGCCGACTGGAACACCATCGCCCCGGTGATGTTGCCCATCGCCAGGGTGTCCTTGCCTTGTCGGACCCAGATCAGGGAGTTGAACTTCTCGGGCAGCTCGGTCGCGATCGGGGCGATCACGAGGGCCAGCAGCAGCTCGCTCACGCCGAGCGTCGTCGCGAGGCTGTTGACCGCGCCGACGAACAGGTACGCGCCGCCGATGATGCACGCGAGCGCGACCAGCACCTGGACGTTGACGATGCGCAGCCGCGGGACGAGCGGGTCGTACCGGTAGCCAGGCCGGTCGGCGCGGCGGAAGCGGAGCGGGGCCAGCTCACCCTCCGACTCGGCAGCCTCCGCGTCGAGGTGGCCCTTCACGTACCACACGTAGATCCCGATGAGGACGACGGCCACGACGTACTTGAGCGCGCTCAGCTCGGGCGGCAGGAAGGCCGCCCCGATCGCGATCGCGTACGCGACGACGAAGTATCGGATGTCGTGGACGAGGACGGTCGTGTCGACCACCATCCGGGTCCCGGTCGGCCGCCGCGCCTTGAACGCCACCACGCCGACGCCGGTGACGAACATCGCGAGCGTAGAGAGCATGAACGGCGCGCCGAGGATCGCGCCGACGCCGACGTCGTCGGTCGCCTCCCCGCCGCCGCCGAACGCGATCGCGATGATCGGGATCATGGTCTCGGGCAGGGCGGTGCCGACCGCCGCGAGCACGGACCCGACGGCGCCTTCCGCGAGCTCCAGCTTGCGGCCGAACCACTCGATGCCGTTCGTGAACAGCTCGGCGCCGAGCAGGATCACGACAAAGGCGATCGCGAGGACGAGCAGGTCCACCTAGCCCTCCAGCCGGATGGCGGCCGCGATCGAGCCGAGCACGACGAGCAGCACGGCGAGCGACACGAGCGCGAGGCGAAGGTCGCGCGCGGCGAGGAACCCGACACCGGCGACGACGACCCGTCCCAGCGGCAATGCCAGCACGGTCACCAGACCCAGCCACAGGAACCCGAGCGGATTGCCGGACGCGACCTGGGACGGGATCGCCTCCAGGTCGAACGGCGGGACGGTGGGTCCGAGCGGGTCCACGCCCGACGCAAGCATCAGCACGACGCCCAGCACGATCAGGGCCATCGCGAGGTACGTGCCGGCGACAAGCAGCCGGGAGATCGTGGACTCGAGCCGGTACGCGACGTCGGCACGCGCGGCCGCGGTCCCGTCGTCGCGACGGACCGAGGCGCTCACAGGCCCAGCGCCTTGGCGCCCATCTGGACCGCGGTGATGAGCAGGACGGCCACGAACAGCATCCGCAGGTAGCGGGTGTCGATGCGATTGACGATACGGGCGCCGATCGAGGCGCCGGCGAACACCCCGAGCGCGACCGGGCCGGCGATGTAGGGGTCGATCTCGTCGCGCAACAGGTAGATCACCGCCGACGACGTGGCCGTGATTCCGATCATGAGATTGCTCGTCGCGGTCGCCACCTTCAGCGGCACGCCCATGCCCAGGTTCATCAGCGGGACCTTCACGATGCCGCCGCCCACGCCGAGCAGCGCGGACACGACACCGGCGAACACGGCGCCGGCCGCACCCAGCCCCATGCGGTGCACGTGGTAGCCGGGGCCCGAGAGGCTCGCGGCGAACGACATCGGCTGGGCGAATGCCATCGTCCCGGCCGAGGCGCCCACGGACGCCGCACCGGCAGGGGCCAGCGAGACGGCCGGCACGGACGACGGGATCGGGGCAACGGCCGCCGTCTCCTCGGCCGCGGGAACCGGCTCTGGATCGGCGGGGGCCGCCGGGGACGGCGAGGGGGACGGCGATTCGCGCCGGCGGAGCATCGACAGCCCCACCCAGGCGAGGAGCAGCGCGAACAGCCCTTCGAGGACCGGCACGGGCAGGGCGAACGCGATCAGGCCGCCGGCGAGCGCGCCGCATGCGGTGAACAGCTCGAGCACCATCCCCAGGCGCAGGTTCGCGACGTGGCGTCGCAGGTACACCCCCGCGCCGGCGCTCGAGGTCACGATCACGGAGACGAGCGAGATGGCGACGGCCTCGCGCAGCGGCCGTCCGAACCCGAGCGTCAGCAGCGGGACGAGCAGGATTCCCCCGCCGAGACCGAGCAACGACCCGAACAGGCCGACGGCCGCGCCGCCGGCGAGCAGGACGAGCCCGGCGATCATCGCCGGGCAGCCGGACTCGAGCCGGCCCCCGGGCGACGACTTGCTGGACCCGTCACAGGGTCAGGGGCGCAGGTGCTGCGGCGCGTACGGCAGGAGCGCCACGTGGCGCGCGCGCTTCAGCGCGACGGCCAGCTCGCGCTGGTGCGCGGCGCAGGTGCCCGTCTTGCGGCGCGGCTCGATCTTCGCGCGCTCGGACAGGTAGCGGCGGAGGCGGTTGACCTCCTTGTAGTCGATCTGGACCGTCTTGTCGGCGCAGAAGGAGCAGACCTTCCGGCGCCGGCGATCGCGGTAGTAGTCGTCGCGCTTCTTCGTGCGGGGCGGCATCGATGTCTCCTGGTGTGGCGGGCGGACCCGCCGTCAGCGGCGCGTGGCCGCGGGAAGTGTCAGAACGGAAGGTCGTCGAGGTCGTCGTCCGACGGGGCCGACGAACGGGTGGGCCGGACGGGGGCATCGCCGCCGCCGAACCCGCCGGCCGGGGCGTTGAACGACCCGCCGCTGCCGTCGTCGTCGCGCGAGCGTGCCTCGAGGCTCACGACGTTGTCCGCGGTGATCTCGAGCGAGATCCGCTTCTGGCCGTCGCGTGCCTCGTACTCGCGGGTGCGGAAGCGCCCCTCGACGAACACGCGGTTGCCCTTGCGGAACTGCTCGGCCGTGCGCTCGGCACGATCGCCCCAGACGGTGACGCGGAACCAGTCGGTCGCCTCGACCCACTCGCCGGTCTGCTGGTTCTTCGTGCTCTGGTTCACGGCCACGCTGAACTCCGTCACGGGACGGCCATTCGGCGTGTAGCGCATCTCGGGGTCGCGCCCGAGGTTGCCGATGATCATCGCCTTCGAGAACGCCATCGCAGGGCTCCTCGGTCAGTCGATGGCCGCGGGTGCGGCCTCGCTCTCGGACTCGTCGATCTGCTCGTCGTCGCCCGACTCCTCGTCGTCGACATCGGTCTGCAGGTCGGCCGTCGCGTCGTCGTCCCCGGACTCCCCGTCCTCGTCCTCCTCGGCGCCGTCGGCCGCGGCCGCGTCGCGGCGGGCCTTCACGGGCTTCTCGGAACGGGTCACGAGATAGCGGAGGACCTCCTCGGTGATCTGGAGGCTGCGCTCCAGCTCAGCGATGGCCTCGGCCGGGGCCTCGAACACCACGATGTGGTACGAGCCCTCGCGGTGACGGTCGATGGGGTACGCGAGCCGGCGTCGG
The DNA here is from genome assembly GCA_035701885.1 of Candidatus Limnocylindrales bacterium. Classification (GTDB taxonomy): domain Bacteria; phylum Chloroflexota; class Limnocylindria; order Limnocylindrales; family CSP1-4; genus CAIXZV01. The sequence continues at coordinate 9,963 of DASSRG010000307.1, read as the reverse complement.
CCCCAGGGAGCGACCTTGATGATCTGCCCGCCCTCGGCGACGACGTACCGCGTGGTGCGGTCGATGACCGCGGCGGCCTTCTCATCCGGCGCATCGGGCCGGATGATGAGCATGAGTTCATAGCGGCGCACGGCCTGCTCTACTCCTTCCAATGGGATTCGCCCCGCTGACGGCATGCCGGCACGGAGCCGAAAGGACCGCGGAAGGATAGCACGGACGTTCGTTGCGGCCCCACGGACGGCATGCGGACGTCACGACACTGGCGTGTATCCTCTCGCCGACATCACCGATCAGGCGCACTCCGAGGATCCCGTGCAGCTTTCGATCCTCCTCCTCACCATCGATCGCGCGGCCGCCGATTCGCTCACCGCCGCCCTCAGCAGGCCCGGTCATGGCGTGACCACGGTTGCAGACCCCGTCGACCTGTTCGCCGCGGCCCCCGGCTACGGGCTCGTCATCCTCGACCGCGTCAAGGAGCCGTACACGATCGCGGCGGTGATCGAGGAGCTCCGGCGGGACGACACCACGTCCAAGCTCCCCGTCCTCGCGATCGCCCAGACCGACGACCTCGAGGAGCGCATCTCGCTGCTCGAGGCGGGCGCGGACGAGGTCATCACCAAGCCGTTCGACCCGGTCGAGCTCGAGGCGCGCGTGGAGGCGGTCGCGCTCCGATTCCAGCGATCGCTGAGCCCCACGCCGGTCGCGCCGCTCGCCTCGTCGTCCATCGGTGACCCCAATGCCCGGCGGGTCATCACGGTGTTCAGCCCCAAGGGCGGCGTCGGGACGACGACCATCACGACCAATCTCGCGGTCCTGTCCGCGGAGCGCCGGACCAAGTCGACCCTGCTCATCGACCTCGATCTCTCGTTCGGCCAGGTCGCGTCACACCTCAACCTCCAGCCGAAGCAGGGCCTCCTGGAGCTCGTTCGCGACGAATCCGCGCTGCGCGAGCCCGAGCTGTTCCGCACCTACGCCATCCACCATCCGAGCGGCCTCCAGGTCATCGCCGCGCCGCCCGCGCCCGGGTTCGCCTCGCTCGTCACGGCAGAGCACGTCGAGCTCGTGCTCGCGCGCGCGGTCGAGGCCTACGACGTGGTGTTCGTCGATGCCGGGGCCACCCGCGACGAGCGGATGCTCGCGATCTTCTCGCGCTCGGACACCGTCGTGGTGCCCGTCGTCCCGGAGATCCCGGCGCTCAACGCCGTGCACCTGCTCCTCGACCAGCTCACCGAGACCGGCGCGATGGGCGGCCAGACCGTGTTCGTCCTCAACAACATGTTCGCGAAGGACATCCTGCGGCGCGGGGACATCGAGACGGCGCTCGGCGCGTCGATCGGCAGCGACCTGCCATACGACCCGCTCGCCTACCTGCGGGCCGCGAACGAGGGCATCCCGGTCGTCACCAGCAGCCCGAAGTCCTCGGCTGCGACGAAGCTCCGCGAGCTGGCCGACACCGTGCTCGGGAAGACGGCCGTGGCCGCCGCCGCCGGATCGACGAATGGCACGGAGCCCGCCAAGAAGGAGCGGCGCGGCCTGTTCGGTCGGCGCTAGCCGCAACGCCGCCGTCATGCCGGCGGCGGGCGTCCGGATGGCGGTGTCGCATCGCCAGCGCTTCAATCACGTGATGGACCGATTGCGCGATCCCCTGCCTCCCGAACCCGGCACCGTCCCGACGGCCGCCGATCCCGACCCCGCGCCCGAGCGCGACGAGCTGCCGGCGATCACCGATCCCCGCGACCGCGGCGGCACCGGACAGCCGGTCGGAGCCGACAACATCCGGGAGGGGCGGGTCGACGGCGTGATGGCGCCCCAGGGGAGCACGCAGGGCCAGGGACAGGGCGGCGGCGCGTGATCGAGGACGCCGCCTCCGGGGGCAGGTGTCAGCCATCCGACACCACCGGCGCCCGTCCGCGTTCCGTATCCTCTTCGACGTGATCATCCGGGTGCTCACCGCGCGTGTCGCCCAGCACAACGCGGGTCGGTTCGAGGATCTCCTCCGTCAGCAGCTGCCCAAGATGCGGGAGTACGACGGACTCCTCTACGTGAAGCTCGCGCGCCAGGCAAACGGGGCCGTCGAGGAGGTCCTGCTGTTCGAGGAGTGGCGCGATGCCGCGGCCCTCTACGCGTGGGCCGGTGGCGAGCTGTCGAAGCCGCGCCTGATGCCCGGCGCCGAGTCACTCGCGGAGGACGTGCACGTCACGCACTACGAGGCGCTCGACGTGGATCCCGACGCGGTCACCGCCGTTCCGGTCAGCGTGGGAGATCAGCGGTCACAGCGCGGCTGACGCCCGCCGCCGAAGGGCGGTTCGGCTCGCCGGGCGCCGTTCCGCCTGCCGATCAGCCCGTCACGCCGGGCTCGCGGCGTGCCGGACCGCGGCGACGCCGCGGAGGACCAGCTGCGGCACCGCGGGCCGCAGGTTCAGCACCAGCCCGAGACTGACGAGCACGAGCCCGAAGGCGACGATGAGCTCACTGCCGACGGCCTCGCCGAGGACGAGCGCGCCCCACGCGGCGGCGAAGACCGGGACGATGAACGTCACCGTGCTCGCGACGGTCGGCGTCGAGCGACCGAGGATCCGGTAGAAGACCGGCCAGGCGAAGGCGGTCGAGACGGAGCCGACGGCCAGCAGCGAGACGGCGCCGCCCGGGGTCGGCGTGCCCGGTGCGCCGCTCAGGAACGCGACCGGCAGCGTCACGAGCGCGCCCATGAGGATCATGCCCGTGGCGAGCTCGACGCCCGGAACGTCCGACAGGCGGGCCCGCACGTACGTCCCCGCGACCGCGTAGCTCGCGGGCGCGCCCAGGCCGGCCGCGACGGCGATGAGCGTCGCCGGCGTGACGTCGAGATGCGACCACCCCACCAGCACCAGCACCGCGACAACGCCGATCGTCAGGCCGGCGACCATCCGCGGCGTCAGCGCCTGGCGGAGCACCAGCACCCCGAGGGCTGCCGTGAACAGCGGCGTCGCGGCGTTGAGCAGGGCCGTGAAGCCCGTCGGGAGCGTGAGCGACGCGAACGCGATGCACGTGAACGGGATCGCGGCGAAGGTTGCGCCGACGATCGTGAAGGCGATCACCCGGCCGCGCATCGCTGGCAGGGCGCGGCGCCCGGCGAGCGCGAGCAGGATCACCGCGCCGATCGCCAGCCGGAACTCCGCCGCCCACACCGGCCCCACCTCGGGCGCGGCGATGCGCAGGAACAGGAACGCCCCACCCCAGACCACGCCCAGGTACAGGAGCGAGGCGAGGTCGAGCGGGGTCAGTCGGCGGTCGGTCGGGGCAGCGGTCGTGGACATAGCACGATCGTGCGACATGCCACGGCGCCCGATAGTCGACGGCGGTCGCCATCTCGCCTACGTCATCTGTCGCCCGCTACGGCCCGTCGGCCTCGGGAGGCGGCTCCCCTGCCTCGATCGCAGCGATCTGCGCCTCGGTCCTCGCCAGCTCCTCCTTGCCCTCGGCGATCCGCGCCGCGGCCGCCTCCTCGTGACCTGGGAACTCCCGCAGGTGCTCGTTGTCGGCGATCACGTTCCGGATCATGTCCTGCGTCCGTCGGAGCGTGGCCAACGCTCGTGCGCGCGACTCGGCGATCCGCTCGTCCATCGCCTCACGGTCGCGCCGTCCGGCGAACGTCCGAAACCCAGGCCAGGTCCCGGTCGCGAAACCCGCATGGCAACTCCGCCGTCGTGGTGCCGAGGGCGAGGTTCGAACTCGCACTCCCTTGCGGGAAGCGGTGTTTAAGACCGCCGCGTCTGCCGGTTCCGCCACCTCGGCGCCTGGCCATCGTAGCCGGACGGCGCAGCGGCGAGGCCGACCGCCGCCGGACGCCCCTCTCCGTCGTCGGCGCGATGCCCGACAAGTCGCCCTCGGATACACGCGGCCGAAATGCGGTCCGTGCGAGAACGAGGCTGCCGGCTTGGCATGCACGTGGGCGCCGGCCCCACCCCGGGGGTAAGGAGGCCAGCATCATGGGACTGATCGGATTGCTCGTCGTACTCATCCTCGTGATCCTGCTGCTGCGGCTCCTGTAGGCGCGAGAGGAGTACGACACGTGGCAACCATCGATTCGCCGCGCGCGACCGCCGGTAACGTCCCGGTCGTCGTCGTCGAGCCGCGCGCGATCATCAGCTGGAGCTCGATCCTGGCGGGGGCGCTCATCGCCGTCGCCGTCCTGTTCCTGCTGAGCGTGACCGCCCTCGCCGCCGGCCTGGAGGTCGCGCCGCTGGCCGACGCGGGCGATCCGAAGCTCGGGGCGGCCGGCGCGGCCATCGTGACCGGGCTGTTCATCGTCATCGCCTTCGGGGCGGGCGGCCTGACCGCGGTCTGGGCGGCCGGGATCGTCGAGCCCGGGCCGGCCGTCCTTCACGGCTTCCTCGTCTGGGCGCTGGCCCTGCTGCTGATGCTCGCGCTCGTCGCGTTCGGCGTCGGCGGCTTCGGTACATCGGCGACGTTCCTGGGCCCGGCGTTCAAGGCCGACACCGTGGACGCGTTCCAGACCGCGGCCTGGGCGACCGTGCTCGCCCTCGCGCTCGGGGTCGGCTCGGCAGTCCTCGGCGCCGTGCTCGCGACCCGCGAGGAGATCAGCCGGGTCTGGTAGCTCCCCCAGAGCACATCAGACCACGCAATCCGACAACGACGAAGCCCCGGGCCGAGGCCCGGGGCTTTGTTGTGCGCTGGAGGCGACGATCGGATTCGAACCGATGAATAAGGGTTTTGCAGACCCCCGCGTTAGGCCTCTTCGCCACGTCGCCGGTGTCCGGCGACGGCGCCGGGGATGGATGTCAGGTTGGCTGCCCCTCGAGGATTCGAACCTCGGCTAACGGATCCAAAGTCCGCTGTCCTACCACTAGACGAAGGGGCAGCGGTGCCGGAAGTCGATCTCGGGTATGGGGAGGGAGATGGAGCGGAAGACGGGACTCGAACCCGCGACCCTCACCTTGGCAAGGTGATGCTCTACCAACTGAGCCACTTCCGCTCGATGCCGACCAGATGATGGTGCCGAGAGCCAGATTCGAACTGGCGACACCGCGATTTTCAGTCGCGTGCTCTACCAACTGAGCTATCTCGGCCCGGTCAGGGTCCCCGCGAGGGCCCGTCGGCGCGGCGCAGAATACCATGCGCGCGGATTCAGCGGCAAGGAACGCGACGCCGGCAGACGGCACCGGGCGATCGGAGAAATCGGCCTCAGGAGGGGCGGTTCCAGTCGCGGGGCGGGGGCGGTGGAGGCCCGCCCGATCCTCCGACGAACGCCGCCGAACCAGGCGCCGAGGCGCGCATCGCAGCCGCGTCGAGGACCTGGACCGCGTCGGTGATCTTCGGCTGGCCGTACAGCTCGCGCAGCCGGTTGATGCGCTCGATCGCCGGCGGGTGGGTCGAGAACAGGTTCGACGACCGGCCGTCGGCCGCCTTGATGGGGTTCTCGAAGTAGAGGTGCTGGGTCGCCCGGTTGGCGACCTCCAGCGGCTCCTTGTCGAGCGCGATCTTGGCGAGGGCGCGCTCGAGGCCGACCGGGTTCCGCGTCAGCTCCACGCCCGACGCGTCGGCGAGGTACTCCCGCTGGCGGCTGATCGCCATCTGGACGAGCCGGGCCATGATCGGCGCGAGGATCGCGAGCATGATCGCGATGACGAACACCACGATCTGGATCGCTCCCCCACCCTCGTTGCTGGAGCGGCTGCGCCGCCCGCCGCCCCAGAACGTGAACCGAAGGAAGAAGTCCGCGAGCAGGGCGATCGACCCGACGAGGACCCCGACCAGCAGCGAGAACCGGATGTCGAAGTTGCGGACGTGACTGAGCTCGTGCGCCATCACGCCCTGGAGCTCCTCGCGGTCGAGCTTCTGGAGCAGCCCGATCGTGATCGCCACCGATGCGTGTTCGGGGTCACGGCCCGTGGCGAAGGCGTTGGGTGCGGTGTCGTCGATCAGGTAGACCCTGGGCATCGGCACGTTCGCCGCCAGCGCCATCTCCTGGACGACGTTGATCAGCTGCGGCGCCTGCTCGGCCGTGACCTCCTTCGCGCCCGAGATGCCGAGCACGATGGAGTCGCCCGAGTAGTACGACACGAGCGACGCGACGAGCCCGATCGTGATCGCGATTCCCAGCGACGGGATCGCGGCCCGGGGGTCGCCCGTGACCGCCCACCCGATGGCCAGCCCAAGCACGCCGAGCAGCGCCACGACCGCCAGGACGAGCAGGATCGAGTTGCGCTTGTTCGCGCCGATCTGCGAGTAGAAGGTGGTGGCCATGGCAGGGCGTCAGGAGGCCGGGGCGGGTCGCGGCCGGCCTCGCGTCCGGAGCGCTAGCTGAGCGTCAGGTCGACCTTCGGCACCTCGGCAGCCTCAGGCTCGGCGTCGAAGAACTCCCGCTTGGTGAAGCCGAGGATGCCGGCGACGAGGACGGCGGGGAAGGTCTGGATCGCGTTGTTGAAGTCCAGCACCGTGGCGTTGTAGTGCTGGCGCGAGAAGCTGATCTGGTTCTCGGTCGTGGTCAGCTCCTCCTGGAGCTGCATGACGTTCGTGTTCGCCTTGAGGTCCGGGTAGTTCTCGACGACCGCGAACAGCGATCGCAGCGCCCCGGTGAGCGCGTTCTCGGCCGAGGCCTGCGCGGCGGGGCCCTGCGCGCCAGCAGCAACCGCGTTGGCGCGGGCCTGGGTCACCTGGGTGAGCACGTTCTGCTCGAACCCCATGTAGCCCTTCACGGCCTCGACCAGGTTCGGGATGAGGTCGTGCCGACGCTTCAGCTGGACCTCGATCTGGCCCAGGGCCTCGTCGATCCGGTTGCGGCGCGTGACCAGGCCGTTGTATAGGCCGATGACGACCAGGACGACGATGACGATGATCGCGATGACGATGATCAGGGTCCAGTCCATTCGGTCTCCTCGAGGCCTTCCGACGACGCCCGCAGCATAGCGCCACGTCGCCGGGTGGGACGGGCCAACTCGGCCCGCCCCACCCCGATCCTCACCGGCGAGGCCGGGAGACGACGAGCGTGGCGAACACGCCGCCCATCGTCACGATGAGAACCAGCGGGAACCACGGCGTGGACGGGGCGCTCGTGACCGGGCGCATCGCGTCGGTCTCAGGCGGCGTCGGCATGGGGTCCGGCCGGTCCGTCTGCGTGGGCTCGACGGTCGGCGACGGCGTGATGACCGGCGCCTCGGTGGAGGCGTTGACGACCGCACACCAGAGCCTCGCTCCTGGGACGACATCGAGCGTGACACCGCCGTCGACCCATGCGACTTCGGTCTCGACCTCGTCGTCCTCGTCGTCCCACGAGTAGCAGGAACCCTCGATGAACGTGAATCCCTCGCGAGGCACCCCGGTGATGGTGACCGTGCCGGCATCATCGTCCTTGGCGAACACCAGCTTGAGGGTCGCCTCGCTCGACTCGTCCGTGGTCACCTGGTCGTCGTCGAGCGTCGCATTGCCGGTTGCCTCGGCCTCGAAGGTCCAGCCCTTGCCGGCGTCGTCGCGATCGTCTCGCGTGTCGGGGTCGCCGTCTGCATCGAGCAAGGCGTAGAGCCCGACCCGGGCGGGGGCCGGCAGCAGGGAGTTGTTCGCAAACCAGCAGCCGTAGGTGCGTGCCGGAAGCACCGTGAACGACACCGTCGCGTCGTTGCGGACCCCGACCTCGTGCTCGCTGGCCAGGTCGAAACAGTAGATGTCGAGCAGCTCGAACGTCGGTTGCACGGTCTCCGTGATCGACAGGACCGCGCTGCTGCCGTCGATGTCGATGTCGAAGCCCGTCGAACCTTCGTCGTCGGTGACGGCCTCGCTGACGCTCGTCGTGCCGCCGGTTGCGCTCACGCTGTAGTGCCAGCCCTCGGCCGCGTATTCGTCCTGCCCCTCCGTCGCCCACGCTTCGATCCACACGTTCGCGTCAGCGTGGAACGCCGGCGCAGGCGGCAGCGTTGGGTCGGATGGCGTCTCGGGCGGCGCTTCCGTCGGGGCAGCCTCGGGGGCTACCTCGGTCGCCTCCGGAGTCGGGGCGCTCGAGGTCGGCGTCGCAGGTTCGATGGACGCGGGCGCTTCGGTTGCCGGCATCGGCGTGGTGACCGGCTCGACGGGATCCACGGGATCCGCGGACGGCGGCTCCGGCGTCACGGGCTCGGCTGCGGGATCGATGGGTGTGACCGGCTCTTCGGGCGGGGCGGCGGTCGTGACCGGCTCCGCCGAGGGCTGCCCTGGGTCGGCGCTCGGCGCTGGCGACGATGGGTCGGCCCCGATCGCCGGCGGCGCGACGAGTGCTGCGACCAGCACGAATCCGGCAAGGGACGCGAAAACGCTGCGCATGCCGAGTTCCTTCCCACCCGGGCGTCGGTCTCGCCAGTGGCTCGCCGCGGTCTCGGGCGGCCGGAACTTGGACCGCGGGTCAGGGCTCCGCCAGGTCGCGCCATCGTCCTCGGCTGTGTCGGCCGGAGATCAGTGCTGGCGGGCACGGTTCCGCGGGCTGACTCGGCAGAAACCGGTCCGATCGGTCCAGCACAGCGGTCGAACGGATCAGCGACGTGGCCCATGGGCGCATTGCCGCGAAGCCACCACGCGCAGTGGTGGGCGGTGAGGGACTCGAACCCCCGACATCCTCGGTGTAAGCGAGGCGCTCTGACCAACTGAGCTAACCGCCCGGGATACGCGAACGGGCGGCCGATGGCCGCCCGCGATGCGAGTCAGGAGTGTGGTGCCCAGGCCGGGACTTGAACCCGGATGAGTTGCCTCATACGCCCCTCAAACGTACGCGTATACCAATTCCGCCACCTGGGCAGGTGTTCTGCGGGCCTGTGCCGGGAGACCACTGAGGGGTGGTACCGAGGGAGGGAGTCGAACCCACACGACCTTGCGGCCACTGGTACCTGAAACCAGCGCGTCTACCATTCCGCCACCTCGGCCCGACGCAGGATCCGGCGCGCCCGTAGGCTCACCGGTCCGCGGCGAGGCGCCATGCTAGCACATCCCAATACCGGTCACCGGTGTCGCCGATGAGCGTCGGCGTGATGCCCTCGACGCCGTCGACGAACATGGATTCCTCGCCCCAGGCGAGCGGCAGCATCGGGATCCGGGCGCCGATTCCGGCGAGCAGGGCCTTCCACGCGGCGACGCGGTCGGGCTGCGCGGCGGGCTTCCGCGCCGCCTCGAGCAGGTCGTCCAGCTTCGGGTCCTGGAAGCCCGAGAGGTTGGAGCCGGGGTTCCGCACCTGGGACGAGGCGAGCAACGGGTACAGGTCCGGCTCCAGGCCCATCATGATGTCGAGGACCGACGCGGTGAACGTTCCGCCGCGGAGGTCTGCGGCGAGCTCCGCGGCCGGCTTCTCGACCAGCGTGACCTTGAAGCCGAGCTGGGTCCACGCGTCGCGGACGGCCGCGGCGATCGAGGCGAGGCGCGGGTTGGCCGTCGCGGGAACGCTCAGCAGCTGTAGCTCGTAGGGCTCCTTCTTTCCCGGCGCCCGCCACGTCCCCTGGACCTTCGCCCAGCCGGCGTCCCGCAGCAGCTTCTCGGCCGCGGCCTGATCGTACGGGACGACGCCGGCGGCCTCGCCGTCATATGCCCAGGACGTCGGCGGCACGAGCGCGTCCGCCACGGAGCCGTCGCCGCCGAGCGTGTCGCGGACGAGCGCCTGCCGGTCGATCGACGACAGGAGCGCCTTCCGGACGCGGACATCACGCAGCTCCGGGTGGTTCGGCCGGAGGTTCAGCAGGACCGTGGACAGCGTCGTGGTGGGATACCGGATGCGGTCCACGCCGGGGATCGCGCTGGCCGCGGACGCCTGCTCGGGCGCGAGGCCCGCGACCGCGTCGATGGACCCCTTCTGGAGCGCGTCGGCCGCCGCCGCGTCGTCGTCGAAGAACGAGAGCTCGATACGCTCGATGAACGGCGTGAGGCCCGGCAGCGAGGGGGAGGGAATCGGCGTCGCGAGCGAGTCCGGCGAGGCCGCGATCACGGGCGCCTGGGTCTCCAGCGGCGGCAGGA
>DASSRG010000306.1:0-6024 GCA_035701885.1 Candidatus Limnocylindrales bacterium | reverse complement strand
CCGACTGCATAGGGGTCTTCGGACGGGTCGCGGTGACGCGCCGCACCGCGAGGCCACTGGGTCGGGATTGGCGCCCCCGGCAGGAATCGAACCTGCGACCGTCGGTTTAGAAGACCGCTGCTCTATCCGCTGAGCTACGGGGGCGGGCCGCGCGAGTGTACTCGCGGGTGGGGCGGATCGGTTGCGACGCGGCACGAATCGAGGGCCCGATGGGGCATCCGCACTATGGATTCGGGGCGAATCCCGCGTGGTATGCTCCCGGCCCCTCGCGCGGGCGCCCACCCCCGCGGAGCCGTCGAGCCCGGGAATGCCCGACCAGATTCAGAACCCCGGACAGCTCGCGCTCGAGCTGCCCAGTGCCCTCCCCGCGATCCCGATCGAGCCGGACTGGAAGCTCCAGCCGCGGCTGTGGGGCCACAGCCTGCATCCGATGTGCTCGTACCTCGCGAGCTTCCCGGCCGCCCTGGCCCACGCGTTCATCGCCCGCTACAGCCGGCCCGGCGACGTCGTCCTGGACCCGTTCGCCGGCCGCGGCACGGCGCCGCTCCAGGCGCTGGCCGAGGGCCGGATCGGCGTCGGGAACGACCTCAACCCGCTCGCCCAGGTGCTCACCGCCGCCAAGGTGGAGCCCGGGCTCCCCGCCGAGACGCGGACGCGGCTCGCCGCCCTGCGCCTCGCCTGGAACGCCGAATCCGCGGCCTGGCTCGCCCTCGGCGAGCGGGCCGTCGCCCGGCCCGCCCACCCGTCGGCCTTCGTGCCCTCGGCCGGCTCGGGTGGGGGGCCGGACGCGCGCAGCGAGGCGGTCCCGGACGAGGTCGCCCTCGCGTTCCACCCGCGGACGCTCGGGCAGCTGCTGTTCGTGCGCAGCCGGCTCGACCTGGGCGATCGCGTGGATCGGTTCCTGGCCGGCGCGCTGGCCGGGATCCTCCATGGCAAGACACCGTCCTACCTGTCCACGATCATGCCCAACACCTTCTCGATGGCGCCGCGCTACGTGCGCGACTTCGTGGCCGCGAACGGCTACCAGCCGCCGGTCCGCGACGTGTTCGACTCGCTGTCGGGCAAGCTCGACCGGCTCTATCGCCAGCCGCTCCCCGGCGCCGAGGGGATCGCCCTCGCGGGCGACGCGCGGACGGCGGGGCGACGGGCGCGCGCGGCGCTCCGCGCCCGCGGGCTGCCCGACCGCGCTCGCCTCGTGCTCACCTCGCCGCCCTACCTCCGGGTGCTCAAGTACGGCTACTACAACTGGATGCGCACCTGGCTCCTCGGGTTCGATGCCCGCGAGATCGACGCGCAGCTGGACGACGCACACCACCGCGAACCCTGGATCGAGTTCATGCGCGACGTCCTCACCGACATCCGACCCGCGCTCACCGACGACGGCATCGCGGTCCTCGTCATCGGCGACGTCGAGATGGATCGCGGGAAGCCCACGGCGGCCGGGCACGCGCTCGCCGAACGAGTGTGGGAGGAGGCGGCCTTCCCGGCGGGCTACCGGCTCGCGGGCCTCGTCCGCGACGAGGTGGCCGCGAACCGCAAGATGACCCGTCTGTGGGGCGACGAAGCCGGCCGGGCGACGAAGACCGACCGGATCCTCGTCCTCGGCGCCACCGAGGCGGGTCGCCGCCGAGCGTTGGCCGGCGCGGACGTGCCGCTCGACTGGGCCTGGCCGCCGTCGAGGCTGCGCGCGCTCTAGACGAGCCCTCTCAACGTCGCTGTACCGTCCGGCCCCCGTTTCGTGGGTCGCACGGAACGGGCGATTCGAGCATGGCGCGGTAGGATCACGGCGAGTGCCGATGACCTGCCCGACCCCTTCCGCCGACCGCGCGGCGTCGCGCCCGCGCACGAGCCGTCGGCTGCATCGCGCGACGCCGCGGTCACTCGCATCGGCCCGGCTCGACGCGGCATCCGCGCTCGTCGCGGCCATCGTGCTCGCCCTCCTCGGCGTGCTGCCCGCGCTCGCCGTCGACACGCTCCCCCGCCTGCAGGAGCGCGTCACGGACCAGGCCGACGTGCTCTCGGACGCAGACGTCACGGAGATCGAGCAGGCGCTCGACGAACTGGAGTCCGCCCACAACATCCAGCTGTTCGTGGCGTTCATCGACTCGACCGGCGTCGAGGACGTGACGTCGTTCACGGAGGGGACGGCCCGGAACTCGTCGCTCGGCGGCAACGATGCGCTGCTGCTGGTCGCCGTGGAGGATCGCTCGGACGCCCTGTGGGTCGGCGACTCGCTGACCGAGGTCACCGACAGCGAGATCGACGCGATCCTCGGGGACCACGTGGAGCCACAGCTCCGTGACGGCGACTTCGCCGGGGCCGCTGTCGCGGGCGCCCAGGCGCTGGGGGAGGCGGCGACGGGCTCGATCATCCCCACGGTGCCGCCGGCGGGCGCGACGGCCGGGCCTGACGCAGGGAGCGGCGCGGGGGCCGGCGACGAGGCGTCGTCCGGTGGCGGGCTGAACCTCACGCCGATCCTCGCGGTGCTGCTGCTGGTCGGCGGCGGGATCCTCGTCGCCCGGGCGCTGTTCGATCGTCGCCGGCGCGCCACCGAGGCCAAGGCCGCGCACGCCGCGCTGAGCCGCGACGCCAACCGGGCCTTGCTCCACGCCGACGAGGCGCTCAAGGACGCCTCCAACGACGTGGAGTTTGCCGCGGCCCAGTGGGGCGAGGCGGAGGTCACCGACTACCGCAAGGCGATCGCGGACGCGACGGCCGAGGTCCGAGCGGCGTTCGAGATCCGCCAGCGCCTCGACGACGCCGAGCCCGAGACCCCACCGCAGCAGGAGCAGATGCTGAAGGAGATCCTCGCCCGGACGACCAAGGCGGCGGGGCTGCTCGACGAGCAGGAGCGCCGGTTCGACCAGCTGCGCGACCTCGAGCAGGCCGCCCCCGCCCAGCTCCAGGCCCTCGGACCGGCGATCGAGGCGCTGCAGGCCCGCCGCCAGGCTGCGGCGGCGGAGTACGCCCGGATCTCGTCGACCTACGCCCCGTCCGCGGTGACCTCGGTCGCGGGCAACGACGCCGAGGCGGAGAAGGCGATCACGTCGGCGGCGGCGGAGGCGGCCCGCGGCACCTCGCTCGTGGGCACCAAGCGGTCGGAGGCGGTGATCGCACTGCGCCGGGCCCAGGAAGGCCTCGCCCGCGCGACGCGACTCATCGAGGCCATTGAGCGCCTCGGCACCCGGCTTGACGAGGCCGCGGCGCGGCTCCCGGCCGAGCTGGACGCCGCGGCGAAGGACGTCGCGACCGCCCGCGCGGGCGTGATCGATCACCGGTCGCTGCCGCCGCTGGCGCCCGGGTCGAGCACCCAGCCGCCGCTGGCCCCGGGCGCATCGCCCTCCGCACCCGGCGATCCCGCCACCGCCCTCGCGACTGCGGAGCGGCTGCTCGACGAGGCGAGGCGCGCCGCCGAAGCGCGCCCGCTCGATCCCCTCGCGGCGCTCGAGCGGGCGACGCAGGCGAACCAGGCCGCGGACGCGATCATCGCCGGGCTCCGCGAGGCCGAGGCGCAGCGCGTTCGGCGGCTCCAGGTCGCCGGCGCGGCAGTTGCTTCGGCACGGGGACACGTGGACCGCGCGACGGACTACATCACCACGCGGCGCCACGGGGTGGGTCGTGAGGCGCGGACGCGCGCGGCGGAGGCCGCCCTCCGGCTCGAGGAAGCCGAGCGGCTCGCCGGGACCGATCCCGACGCGGCGGTCACGGCCGCCCAGCGGGCGACGCGTCTCGCCGACGAGGCGTACCGGCTCGCGACGGCCGAGTTCGACAGCTGGGACCAGGGCGGCGGGCCGGTCGCCGGACCGTACGCGCGCGGGGGCAGCAGCGAGAGCGAGCTCATCGGTGCCGTGCTCGGCGGAGTCCTCGGCGGGATCCTGTCCGGCGGCGGACGCGGGTCCGGCTGGGGCGGCTCGCCGTGGGGCGGGCCGTTCGGTGGCTCGCGTGGCGGGGGCGGGTTCGGCTTCCCTGGCGGCGGCGGGGGCGGTGGCATCGGGCTCCCCGGGCCGTTCGGCGGCGGGGGCGGCGGTGGTGGCGGCGGCAGGGTCCGCGGCGGCCGCTGGTAGGACAGGACGACGGCTCGGCGGGATCCCGTGCGAGCATCAAGCAGTCACGACGCACGGGAGGACATGACCCATGGCGCAGACCTCGATCCTCGGTCGGATCGGCCAGCTCGTTCGGGCCAACGTCAACGCGATCCTCGACCAGGCCGAAGACCCCGAGAAGATGCTGGATCAGCTGATCCGGGACTTCACCAACAACATCGCCGAAGCCGAGGACGCCGTCGCGCAGACCGTCGGCAACCTGCGGCTGCTGGAAGACGACGAGCGCGAGGCGCGCGAGGCCTCCGCCGAATGGCTCTCGAAGGCGAAGGCGGCCTCCGACCGCGCCGACCAGCTCCGTGCCGAGGGCAACACCGCGGAGGCGGACCGCTTCGACGGCCTCGCCAAGCTCGCCCTCCGGCGCCAGCTCTCGTTCGAGGAGCAGGTCCGGACGTTCGACACCCAGATCGCGCAGCAGACCGAGCTCACCGACAAGCTCAAGGACGGGCTGAACAAGCTCCGCGTCAAGCGCGAGGAGCTCGTCCAGAAGCGCGACGAGCTGGTCAGCCGGGCGAAGATGGCGCAGGCCCAGATGCAGGTCCAGCAGACGCTGAAGGACGTTTCGGTCCTGGACCCGACCTCGGAGCTCAACCGGTTCGAGGACCGGATCCGCCGCCAGGAGGCCATGGCGCGCGGCATGGAGGAGGTGGGGATGAGCTCGCTCGAGGACCAGTTCGCCGAGCTGGAATCGGGCGAGGACGAGCTGGAGATCGAGGCGCGGCTCAGCGAGCTGAAGGGCAAGGCCCTGCCGTCGGGCGCTCAGCAGCTGGGATCCGGCCAGGGCTGATCTCGCGGTTCACGACGGGGCGTCGCCCGCGCGGCGCCTCGTTTCGATATCGCGGGCTCGTTGCCTCGCTATCCCGCGAGCGCGATCCAGACCGGGTCGCCGCGGGTGACGCCCATCCCGGCCGCGGCGCTCGCCTCGTACCGGATGATCGAGACCCAGTCCCATGCGTCGACGAGCATCCCGTACTCGCCGGCCCTGACGTCGCTGTAGGCGACGATCCGCCGCGCCCGGATCGAGGTGGCCGTCGTCGCAACCTCCACCATCGTCCCCACCCGGAAGCCCGCACGCTCGAGATCGGCCGGTCGGGCGCTGAGCCGGATGTTGCCGAACCGGTCGACATCGACGACCGAGCCGTGGATCCGGCCCGGCTCGCTCTCGGCGTCCTCGAGCTCCAGCGACTGGAGCTGGTTCACGTCCAGCCACTGGCCCAGCTGCTCCAGGGGCATGCCGGCGGCGAGATGCGCGGCTCCGGGCGCAAACACGTCGCGGCCGTGGAACACCGCCGAGACGTTGGCGGACCCGAGGGCGGTGGGATCGAGCTCGACGGCCTGGGTCACGCCGCCGAGCGCCTTCCACGCGAGCGACAGTACCCCGTTGTCGGGCCCGACGAGGCGGGGTCCGTCCGACGTCCGCACCGCGATCGCGCGTCGCGCTGTCCCCACACCCGGGTCGACGATCGCGAGCCCGATCGCCTCCGGACCGCCGTGCGCCATCCCGTTCGCGAGCATCATCGCGCCGGCCTGGATGTCATGCGGTGGGACGCCGTGCGACAGGTCCACGACTCGCGAGTCCGGCGCGATCCGGGCCATGACGAGGTGGCACACGCCGACGAACTCGTCGCGCAACCCCAGGTCGGAGACGAAGACCACGGGTCCAGGCACGGCTACCCCTTCGCTGCCCCACAGCGGCCGCCGCGGGCCGGCCGCCGGTTCATCGGTTCCGCTAGCATGACGAATCGATGAACCAGATGTATCCCCCCTCCGACCTGGCCGCGATGGATCCGCTGGTCCTGATGAAGAACCTTGACCACGTGCGGATGACCAGCCGTCGGCTGTCATACATCCTGCAGCAGCAGGTCCACCTCTACACCCCCGAGGCGAACCAGCTGCGCGAGCAGATCGACCGCTACGTCGAGGC
>DASSRG010000305.1:0-10861 GCA_035701885.1 Candidatus Limnocylindrales bacterium | reverse complement strand
GCGCGCGGAGCACGGGACGATGACGCAGGCCGAGTTCGACGCCGCGATGCCCAACGAGTTCTGGCGCGAGGTCGTGGACCGGGTCGCGGCGGAGGTCCCCGACACGCTGCTCCTCGCCGAGGCGTTCTGGCTCCTCGAGGGCTACTTCGTCCGGACCCTGGGCATGCACCGCGTCTACAACAGCGCGTTCATGCACATGCTCCGCGACGAGGACAACGCCGGCTACCGGCGGGTGCTCAAGGAGACGCTCGAGTTCGACCCGGAGATCCTCAAGCGCTACGTGAACTTCATGAACAACCCGGACGAGAAGACAGCCGTCGAGCAGTTCGGGAAGGGCGACAAGTACATCGGCGTCGCGACGATGCTCGCGACGCTGCCGGGCCTGCCGATGTTCGGCCACGGCCAGTTCGAGGGCTTCGCCGAGAAGTACGGCATGGAGTTCAGGCGCGCATCCATGCAGGAGACGGTCGACGAGTGGCTCGTCGCGCGGCACGAGCGCGAGATCGTCCCGCTCCTGCACCGGCGCGGCGACTTCGCGGAAGCCCGTGACTTCCTGCTGTACGACGTGGTTTTCGACGGCGGTGGCGTGGACGAGCACGTGTTCGCGTACTCCAACGGGACCGGGCCGTCGCGGTCCCTCGTCGTGTATCACAACCGGTACGCGGAGACGGCGGGCTGGATCCGGGACTCCGTGGCCTACGCGGCGAAGGACGGCGACGGGTCGAAGCAGCTGGTCCGGCGGACGCTCGCCGAGGGCCTGGGCCTGGCAGACGGTTCGCCGGACGACCGCTGGATCGTGTTCCGCGAGCAACGGACGTCGCTGGAGTACCTGCGCTCGGTCGCCGAGATCCGCGAGCGCGGGCTGCACGTCGCGCTCCGGGCTTACGAGACCCGCGTGTTCTGGGAGCTGCGCGAGCTGTACGACACGAGCGGCGTGTGGCGCCGGCTCGCCGAGCGCCTCGGCGGGCGGGGCGTGCCGTCGCTGGAGGGTGCGCTCCGCGAGCTCCAGCTCGCCCCTGTCCACGACGCGCTGCGCGCGGTGATCGACGACCCGTCCCGCCCGACCGTGGAGCGGTTCGTCGCCGCCGTCGCCGAGACGACCGGCACCGACGGCGACATCGAGGGGACGGTCGGTCGGATCGCCGCAAGCGCACGGACGTCGCTGCCCGTCGTCGAGTCGATCGGCGATCCGTCGCAGGAGGCCGCGCTCCGGCTGTGGGCGCTGCTGGCGCCGCTCGGCTCGCTGGCCTCGGGCGCGCCGGTCGGGCCGACGAGCCAGGCCTGGTACGAGGAGCTTCGGCTCGCGCCGGTGATCGCGGACGCCCTGCGCGCCCGCGGGCTGGACGAGGCGGCGTCGTGGTGGGCCGCGGAGCGCGTGCGGGTGCTGGTGGACCTGCCGCTGGCGTCCTCGATCGGGGGGGACGCGGACGAGGTTCCGGCCCGGCTCGTCGAGGCGTGGCTGGAGCGGCCGGCAATCCGCGGCTTCCTGCGCATCAACGCCTGGGACGGGGCGGAGTGGTTCCACCGCGAGTCGTGGGCGGAGCTCGTTGCCTGGCACGACCGGATGGAGCGCATCGCGACGCCCGCCGAGGAGCGGGCCGTGCGGCCGGTCGAGCGGAGCGTCATCGCGCGCCGGTTGCTTGCGGCGGCGGATGCGTCCGGGTACCGCGTCGACCGGCTTCGCGGGGCCCTCGCCGGCGGCGCAGTCCTCGAGTCCGCGTCGCCGTCCGAGCCGCGGCTGCCGCGCGCGACCGGGCTGCCGCGCGGGCCGCTCGATCCGCCGGGCGTGTCGCAGCGCGATGGCGGCGGCGCGGTCCCCCCGGATGCCGAGCCCGACGACGTCACGCCGGCCGACTGGGCGGCCGACGCTGGGTCTGCCGACGCGGGCTCTGCCGACGCGGGGTCTGCCGACGCGGGCTCTGCCGACGCGGGCTCTGCCGACGCTGGGGCGGCCGACGCGGGCTCTGCCGACGCCGGCCGGCGCGACGAGGCAGACGAGGGGCGCTGATCCGGGCGCCGCCGGCCGGATCGAGCGAGGCGTGACCGCTGCCGGCCCGGCTGACGCTGGCCCGACCGGCACGGGCGCGTCGCAGAAGCCCTGACGGCGCGTGGACCGGACCGCCGGTCCGGAAATCGGGCTTCAGTTGCGCCGAACCGGACTGTGGGTCCGGCGCGTGACCGATTCCGTGCCCTGGAACGCCGCCAGCCGTGCCGGGCCGGAATGCTGGTCCGGGTCGCGCCGGTCAGGTCGCACAAAACGGAACGAGGGTCCGGTTTGGCGCGAGGGCGACCATTCCGTTTGAGCGCGGGAGCGAGGGTCCGGTTTGGCGCGGGAGCAGGTCCGGTCCAGTCCGGGAGCGAGGGGACCCGTTCGGCGCGGGGCCATGGTCCGGTTCGGCGCGGGAGCGGGTCCGGTCCCGGTCCGGGAGCGAGGGTCCGGTTCGGCGCGGGAGCAAGGTCCGGTCCAGTGCGGGAGCAGGGGTCCGATTGAGCGCGGCGGCGAGGGTCCGATTGCCGGCCGGACGCGGCCCGCGACCCGCCCGGACGCGCTACACCTCGCCCAGGAGGATCCGGCGCAGGATCGGGAACGGCGGCGCGCCGTGGGAGATCACGGACTCGAGGTGCGCCCGCTCGTCGAAGCCCGGGGTCGCGGGGTAGCCGCCGACGACGCGCGGCGCGGGGACGTCGTCGGCGGACCCGCCGGCGGCGACGGCGGCCCGGCGGCGCAGCTCGTGCTCGAGGTCCCACATCCCGAGCGAGCCCGCAAAGTACGTCGACAGCTGGGTCGACGAGAGGCGCGCCCGCTCGTCCTTCGAGACCGCCTCGCCGCGCTCCTGGAACGCGCTGTCGACGAGGAAGGAGACGAGCTCGTCGCTCGTCATGCCCTGGGTGTGGACCTTGACGTCGATGATCGTGTTCGCGATCGACCGCAGGTAGAACTTCCAGTGGTTGAGCCACAGCGCATCGTCATCCGCACAGTAGCCGCGGTCGAGCATGACCTGGGTCACGTAGACGGCCCAGCCCTCGGCGAACACGCCCGACGTGAACACCCGCCGGGCGAGCGACGACCCGTGGTTGGCGTATGCGCCCTGGAGGTAGTGCCCGGGGACCGCCTCGTGGATGACGAGGAGCTGCATCTGGCGCGTGTTCATCTCGCGCAGGTACGACTCGCGTTGGTCCGCCGGCCAGTCGTCGGGGACGGGGGTGATCGAGAAGAACGACTTCTGGCCGTGGTCCAGCGGGCCCGGCGCATCGAGCATCGCCCCGCCGAACGAGCGCATGAACTCCGGCGTCCAGTCGATCACGAGCGGCTCGTCGACGAGGCCGATCACGTCGTGATCGCGGCAGAACGCCTCGACCCGCTCCAGCTCCTCGCGGCTCCACGAGACCAGCTCGTCGGCGGCCGGGTGCTGGTCCGAGGTCCGGTCGAGGACACGCCGGACGAGCTGAGCCTCGTCGTCGGGCGCCGGCTCACCGGGCAGCCAGTCCGACCAGATCCGGCGTGCGATGGCCACCATCTCGGAACGGACGACGGCGAAGTCGCGCTCGGCGCGGGCGAGGATCGCGGCCGTGGTCGCGTTCGGGTCGCGGAGCGTGTGCCGGAGCTTCGCCTCGAACAGCTCCGACCCAAGGATGGTGGAGCCGGTGGCCCGCGGCGCCAGCTCCTCGGCGAGCCAGCGGCGCATCTCCTCGAGACCGGCGGTCGCGCTCTCGGCCGCGGCGCGGAGCCGCGGCAGGATCGCCGCCACCGCCTCGTCCCCCGTCCGGGCGGCCGCCTCTGCCGCCTCCACGGCCTCCGTCGCGAGCGCCGCGATCCCGCCGATGCGCTTGCCGGCGTGCTCGGTCATGAACTCCGCCACCGGTCGCTCGGGGTGCGAGCCCAGGACCGTCCGAGCGGCCGCGAGAACGTCCGGGACGGCCTCCAGCCGTGCCGCGACCGAGGCGAGGCGCTCGTCGAGCGGCGCGAACTCCCGCGCGAGGAGGGGGTGGATGCCGGCGCCCAGGCGGTACACCCACCACAGCGGGTTCCAGGCGTCCTCGCGAAGGACCTCGTCGTCGAAGCGTGCGTGCGCCAGCTCGCCGAGGATCAGGTCGCGGTCGATCCGCTCGCCGTCGTCGAGCGACGCGTCGTCGATCGCGCGAAGCTCGCCATCCCAGCGATCGACGAACGCGAGGCGGGCCTCGCGGCCGCGCTCGGTGAGGTCCGGCCAGCGGTCGTCGAACCGGTGGTCACCGATCCGCGTCGCGAGGTCGGGATGGAGCTCGAACAGCTCATCGAGGAAGCGCTGGACCGTCAGCTCGAAGCCGGGCACGGAGACCTCCGGGCGGGCGAAGGGGGATGTCCGCGAGCAGCCGCGGACCATGGCCCCGAGGATAGCCCGAGTCCGCGTAGACTCGGCCGCCATGGACCCTGATCCCCGGCCGATGGGCCGGACGTCACCGCCGTTCGAGCCCGCGCCCGTCACTCTTGAGGGCCGCCTCGTCCGTTTGGCGCCGCTGGCCGAGGGACACCGAGCCGGCCTCCACGAGCACGCGCTGGACCCCGAGACCTGGCGCTACACGCGGCACATCGTCACGACGCCGGCGCAGTTCGATGCCTATCTTGACCGGGCGTTCGAGGCGGCGGCCGACGGCACCGAGATCCCGTTCGTCCAGGTCGACGTCGCGAGCGGCCGGCCTGCCGGCATGACCCGCTTCCACTCGATCGAACGACCCCATCGGCGCCTGGAGATCGGTTACACCTGGCTCGCGGAGCCGTATCGCGGCACGGGCCACAACGCCGAGGCGAAGCTGCTCCTCCTCGACCACGCCTTCGACGCCCTCGGTGCCCACCGCGTCGAGTTCAAGACCGATGGCACGAACGCCCGGTCCCAGGCCGCGCTCGCCGCGATCGGGGCGACCCGCGAGGGCACCCTGCGCCGGCACGTCGTGCTCGAGAACGGCCGCGTCAGGGACTCGGTCTACTTCTCGATCGTGTGGGACGAGTGGCCCGACGTCCGGGGGCCGCTCGCCGCCCGCGTCGCTTCCGCGATCGCCGCGAGCACGGCCTAGGTGTCGTTCTCGTTCACATCGTTGACAGCGTGAGAGCCGTCACGCTCGGTCTGGGCGGCCGCAGCTGCTGGATTGGTCAGCCAGCAACGTCGTAATTCTCAAGCTTGAGCCAGTCGGGGTTGCCCAAGATGGTGCGTAGCTCGACCTCCAGGTCGGGAACGCCCTGATACCGCACTCGAACGTCGTTGCCGATCACGTCGACATCTGCGGAGTACAACGTGACGCCCACGGTTTCGATCAGGGACCGACGAGCTTCGACCTGCCTTGCCAGCCGTTCGAGCTCAGTCAACGAGTAACCCGCCTGCTCCACGCGAACTCGCCCCGTTTCATCGAAGCGCGGGCTGAGAACGGTACGGTGCGCGCTCAGGTTATGTGCGAACCGCACCACGACAATCGGTCCGTCGATGAACACACCCGCGAAGTCCTCCGGATAGCGGGAGCCATAGCCCTCGAGACGTACGACGAAGTCCTGTGCGGACTGATCGAGCTTCACGATCCGGCTTACTTCCCACGGAAGAAGGGGTACATCCATCTCGACTGTCACGGCAGGGTCCTGTGCAACCGCAATGGCCCACTGAGCGTCGGACCGAAGTCCCCAGAACTCGCGGAACGCCGTCCATCGCTGGAGGTCGTCGTCCGAGACCTCGGCCGGAAGAGTCGGCGCGTTGCTCGGCGGCAGCGAAGGTGCCCGCTCCGACGGGCTGGGATCGAGCGTGGAGCCGCAGCCGGCGGCGAGGGCTACCAGGGTGATGCCAGCCACCCGAATGGTCAGCGCCCGCAGCGAACCGGTCTCTCGCGACGAACGATGCATGCGGCCCCCAACTGCACTTGACACGATGGAGTGTACTCAGGCAGACGGCACCGTCACCACAGGCGGGTAGACATGAACTCGCGGTCTCGCCTTGGCATCTTCCTGATCGCCGGCCTGCTGATCACTGGCGCATTCGGATCCAGCACGGTGGCGGCGGAGCCATCGCCCGACGCGGAGCAAGTGCTGGCGCTCGAGGAAGCCCGCCATTTCCGCGAGCTGTTCGGTTTCGACGCGAGCCCTGAAACCCTCAACGCCGTGTTCACTGATCCGGCGTACGTTGAGACGGATTGGGGCACGCCGCTCACTGGCGACGAGGACGAGGAAATGCGTCGCCGGACCGCCATCGAGTTGGATGCGGTCGCTGGCGAGCAGTACGGGTCGAAGCAAGGGGATTGGGCTGGCTACTGGTTCGATCAACACGATCGCGGAGCTCCCGTCTTCCTCTTCACCGGCGACTTGGAGCAGCATCGCTCCGTGCTTGAGGAGATGTTGCGTCCGGATTCTGGCGTGCGCGTGGAGTTGGCTACGCGAACGCTTCACGAGCTGGAAGACACGAAGGCGACGATTGTTGCTGCCTGGCCGGAGCTCAGGAGGGACGGGATCCACGTCACGCGAACGGGCATCGACATCATCAACAACCGCGTACGAGTGGGTGTCGAGCAGCTCGATAACGCTGCCACAGCTACGATCAGCGATCGGTTCGGACGGTCGATCGAGGTCTATCAGGCCGCGATCGGGGTATCGGATGCCTGCCCGACGAGCGGGTGTCGCCCGATAAAGGGCGGAATCGAAATGGACGGCGAGAATGGTCGGCCGTGTACATCCGGATTCCTCGTCCGACGTACGCAGCACGATGCGCGCCTCGCGGTGCTCACGGCGGGTCACTGCATCGAGGTCAATAATGGCACCGGAGCGGTCTGGCGTCACGGCGGCGACCGCTTTGGCGATGGCAAGTTCGAGACTTGGGCCGACAACACTGATGCCGACGTCGGGATCGTCGAAATCGATGACTCGGAGATTCCGGCGATCGCCAACAAGGTATATCTCGATCCGGATGGGGGTTGCTGCGGCACGGTGTACACGATCACAGGAACGTTGCCAGACAACAATCAGACCGCGGGAAGTTCGGTCTGTGTCTATGGGTTCGCGAGCAACAATTCCTGGTGCGGCGCAATCACCGACTTCGATCAGGCGAACGAAAGCGTGGTCGAGGATTACCCCACTGCCGGTGTCGACACGAGCAAGACGATCATCCACACGAAGGAATATGACCGCAATCTCATCGGTGGCGACTCAGGGGGCCCGGTCTACAAGGCTGGGACAGGGTCCGGCACCCGCATCGCAATGGGCACTCACGTGCACTCGGTCGCGGGCGGCCCGAATTCGCAGCCTGGCTGGTACTCACCGTACGGGTGGGGACGTTGGGACTATGGCCAGCTGACTGGTGACTGGTACTACCTCTGTGTGACAGCGGCCTGCCCACTGCCATGATTGCTAGCTAGGTCTCGATCCCGTTCATATCATTGACACACCGAGAGCCCTCTTGCTCGGTTTGGGATTGTCGAAGCTCCAGACCGAATGAGGGCTCTCGTGCTCCCTCGCCCGGCCAAGCTCACGCGGTTGGACCGCCAGGTCCTGATCCGCCGGATCGCCGTCGCGGAATGGCCGCCCATGACCACCCCCAAGACGGTCGGCGTCAGCTGGAAACGACGTACAAGTCGCTGCGCCGACATCGCAGCGTGGGCCTGGCCGGCCTCGGTGACGTTTCTTCGCGCCACACGCCGTCAACCAGGTTGACCGGAACGTCACCAGTCGCGGGCAGTCAGCACCAGGGGTCCATCCGCGGTGACCGCGACGGTGTGCTCGACGTGGACCCCGCGGGAGCGGTCGGCGCTGCGGATCGTCCAGCCGTCCCTGTCCATCCGGATCTTCCCGTTGCCGGCAAGGAACCATGGCTCGATCGCGATGACGAGCCCCGGCCGGAGGACGGGTCCGCGGCCGGGCTCGCCCCAATTCGGGACATCGGGTTGCTCGTGCATCGTGCGCCCGACCCCATGGCCGCCGAACGAGGTGTTGACCGCGTAGCCCGCCTCCGTGATGACCGTGCCGACGGCCGCCGAGATGTCGCCGATCCGGTTGCCCGGCTGGGCGGCCGCGATGCCGGCGTCGAGCGCGCGCAGGGCGACCTCGATCATCCGAACATCCTCGCGTCGCGGCGTCCCGACCGGGACCGTGATCGCCGAATCCGTGACCCAGCCGTCGACTTCGGCCGCGAAGTCGAGCCCGACGTTGTCGCCCTCCTTCAGCCGGTACTCGTGCGGCAGCCCGTGGAGCACCGCGTCGTTGACCGACGTGCACAGGACCTTGCCGAACGGCATCGCGCCGAACGAGGGGTGATAGTCGATGTAGCAGGACTGGGCGCCGCGCTCGCGGATCATGCGATGCGCGAGCGCGTCCAGCTCGAGCAGCGAGATGCCGGGGCGGACGGCGGCCTCGAGGGCGGTGATGACGTCGGCGACGAAGCGGCCCGCCGGCCGCATGGCCTCGACCTCGTCACGGCTCCGGAGCTCGATCACCCCCTGATCGTAGCGAAGGCCCGGCGCACCCCCCGGGCGCCGGGCCGTCAGCGGTCAATTCGTCAGCGGTCGGCGCCCGGATGGGTCGCGTTGGCCGTGGCATCCGCGGTCGTCTCGGTCGGATCTTCGGCGTCGCCGGGGAAGCGGACGTCGGGATCGGAGCCGAACTCGTCGAGGTCGGTCCGGTCGCGGAGCGGGTCGGCAGCAGAGCTGGTCTCGGCCGCGTCCTGGAACGGCGACGTGGCCTCAGGGCCGCCGCTCACGTCGGCCTCGGGCATCAGGCCCTCGGGATCGCGCGGGTTCGTCATCGTCGGCGCCTCCGTCGGCGTTCGGGCATCGCGGCCCGTCGTGGGTTGCGTTCCGCATCCTCGGCAGGCGCGGCTCGCACGCGCGACCCCGTACCGCGCTGCGCGGTTGCAGCCGCCTCGCCCCGTCGGGCCGCGTAGGATCGGCGCGATGTCGCCCGAGCTCGCCATCGTGAACGCCACCATCCTGGGTCACCCGCTCGCGACTGCCGTCGCGGTCGGCGCGGGCCGGATCGAGGCGATCGGCGAGTCCGAGCTGGCCGACGGCGCGGCCGAGGTCGTGGACGCGCGCGGCGGCCTGCTCATGCCGGGCTTCGACGACGGGCACATCCACCTGCTGAGCGGCGCTCGGGAGTCGAACGGCGCGCTCCTCTACCCGCTCGAGACCGTCGACGAGATCCAGGACCGGATCCGTGCGCACGCCGCGGCCAGGCCGGACGCGCCGTGGGTCCTCGGGCGCGGCTGGCTGTATGCGGCGTTCCCGGGCGCGATGCCCACCGCCGCGCTCCTCGATGCCGTCGTCCAGGACCGTCCGGCGTGGATGGGCTGCTTCGACGGCCACACCGGCTGGGCGAACACGGCCGCGATGCGCCTCGCCGGGATCGACCGTGAGACTCCCGACCCGCCGGCGGGCGTGATCGTTCGCGACGCCGATGGCAACCCGACCGGCGCGTTCAAGGAGGAGGCGCAGGCCCTCATCGATCGCGTCGTGCCGCAGCCGACCGAGGACGAGGACCGCGACTCCGTGCGGCGCGCGATCGCCGGCCTCCACGCGAGCGGGATCACGGCCGCGCAGGACGCGTGGCTGACCCCGGACGAGCTCGCGTTCTGGGAGCGGGTCCACGCCGACGGCGAGCTGGCGCTCCGCTTCCGCGGGGCGCTGATCATGGAGCCGGAGCAGACGCTCGAGGAGTGGCGCACGCGCCTCGACGCGTACGAGTCCCAGGCGTTTCCGCTGCGCGGCGGTGCGCACCTCGACGCCGGCATCCTGAAGGGCTTCGTCGACGGCGTGATCGACGCGCGGACGGCGGCCGTGCTGGAGCCGTACGAGGACGACACCAGCACCGGGCTGCCGGCCTGGACGCCCGAGAAGCTGGACGCCTTCGTCGCCGAGGCCGATCGACGCGGCTGGCAGGTGGAGCTCCACGCGATCGGCGACCGGGGCGTGCGGATGGCGCTCGACGCGTTCGAGCGGGCGGCGGCGACGAACGGCCCGTGGCGAGGCGATCCCAACGGGACCGGCGCCGCGCCCGGCCGCCACGGGCGGCGCCACCGCGTGGAGCACGTCGAGATGATCGACGATGGCGACGTGCCGCGGTTCGGGCGCCTGGGCGTGGTCGCCTCGATGCAGCCGTACCACGGCGACCCCACGCCGGCCCAGATCGCCCCTTGGGCGGCGAACATCGGTGACCGGGCCAGGAGCGGCTGGTCGTGGCGACGGATCCGCGACGGCGGCGGCGTGCTCGCCTTCGGCTCCGACTGGCCGGTCGTCCCGTACGACCCGTTCATCGCGCTCAACAACGCGGTCAACCGGCAGACCGTGCGCGGCGAGCCCCCCGGAGGCTGGTCACAGGAGCGGCTCCGGATCGAGGAGGCGCTCGAGGCGTACACGGCCGGCAGCGCGTTCGCGGCCTATGCCGAGCACCGCCGCGGGCGTATCCGGGAGGGGATGGACGCCGACCTCGTCGTCCTCGACCGCGACCTCCTCGCGCCCGGTCCATCTGCGATCATCGGGACCGGCGTCGCGCTGACCGTCCTCGGCGGCCGGATCGTCCATCGCTCGGAGGGAACCGGATGAAGGGCTTTGCCATCGGCGTGGTGGCGACCGCGATCGCGCTCGTGCTGCTCGCATTCGTGCTGCCGTCGGTCGACTACGGCGGCGACATCGTCGGGCTGATCCTGCTCGCGCTCGTGTTCGGCGTCGTGAACGGCCTGATCAAGCCGATCGTGAAGCTGTTCTCGTTCCCGATCACGGCGATGACCCTGGGCCTGTTCTCGATCGTCATCAACGCGGCGCTGCTGCTCCTCGGCACGTGGGTCGCGTACGAGCTGTTCGGCGTCGCGTTCACGATCTCGGGCTTCCCCACCAGCGGCCTGTCGATCGACGTGCTGATCTC
>DASSRG010000304.1:0-8114 GCA_035701885.1 Candidatus Limnocylindrales bacterium | reverse complement strand
CCAGAAGATCGGGCCGGGGAGCCGCTTCTCGTGCGGCCCGGGGCGCATGAACACGTACGAGTCCATGCCGGCGCGCCGCAGCAGCTGGGGCAGCATGCCGTTGTGCCCGAACGGGTCGACGTTGTAGCCGACCGTCGCCATCACGCCCAGCTCCGCCTCGAACCAGCGCTGCGAATACAGCGCGTGACGCACGAACGACTCGCCCGACGGGATGTTGCAGTCCGGCTCGACCCACCACCCGCCGACGACCGCCCAGCGCCCCTCGGCGACCCGCTCCCGGATCTCCTCGAACATCGCCGGGTCGATCTCCTTGACCCATGCGTAGTACGCGGCGGAGTTCGCCGTGAATCGGAACTCCGGGTACTCGTTCATCCGGTCCAGCGCGGACCGGAACGTCGCCCGGACCTCCTGGTAGCCCTCGGGCCACTGCCACAGCCACACGGGGTCGATGTGGGCGTTGCCGATCATGTGGAGGACCTGGCCGCGCCGCCACGCGCCGACGCTCGCGCGCGCCTCCGGCGCCCGTCCCGGCTGCTCTTCGGCCTCCCGCATGTCGGTCATCCGGCGCCATCCTCGTCGGCCGCCCACGCGTCCACGGCCTCGCTCACGAGGTGGAGGAACAGCACGTGCAGCTCCTGGATGCGCGCGGTCGCGTCAGCCGGCGCGGCGAGCACGAAGTCCGCGTGGGCCGCGGCGGCGTTGCCGTCCCGCCCGGTGAACAGCACGGTCGTCGCGCCGGCCGTCCGTCCCGCCGCGAGCCCCGCCACCACGTTCGGCGACCGGCCGCTCGTGGAGAACCCGACGACGACGTCGCCGGGCCGGGCGAGCGCCTCCACCTGGCGGGCGAACACGTCGTCGAACGAGTAGTCGTTCGCGATGCAGCTCACCACCGACGGGTCGGTGCTCAGCGCAACCGCCGGGAGCGGTCGCCGGTCGCGCTTGTAGTGGCCGATGAGCTCGCCCGCGAGGTGCTGGGCATCGGCCGCGGAGCCGCCGTTGCCGAACGCGTACAGGCGACCGCCGGCCGCGAACGCCTCGATGACGCGTGCCGCGACCCGTTCCACCTCGGGGAGCAGGCGCTCGGCCTCGATCCCGGCCGCGATGTGCGCGCCGAGGTGCTGGGCGAGGACGCTGGCCGGGTCGATGGCCGGCGCGGGCGCCGGCGACCCCGTGGCCTTCGAGGCCGCCTTCGATGCCTTCCGGTCAGCCATGGGCGACCGCCCAGCCGAACCGGTCCAGCGCGACGGACGCGGCGGCCACGACCCCGAGCTCCTCCCCCAGCGCGGCGAGGACGACGTCCGCGGATCCTGCCGCCGGCGCCATCGCCTCGCGGAGCGCGATCTCGCGGACCGGCGCCAGGAGCGCGTCGCCCGCGTTCGTCACCCCGCCGCCCAGCACGACCAGCTCCGGGTTGAGGACGTCGAGGATCGTCGCGACCGCCGAGCCGAGCATCCGCGTCGTCTCGTCCCAGACCCGGCGCGCGACCACGTCGCCGGCAGCGGCGGCGGCCACGACGTCCCGGGCGGTCACGGCATCAAGGGAGGCGAGCGAGGACGACTCGCCGCGAGCGAGCGCCTCCCGCGCGCGCCGCGCGATGTTCGTGCCCGACGCGTACGCCTCGAGGCAGCCGCGACGCCCGCACGCGCACGGGTCACCGTCGATGTCGATCGTCAGGTGGCCCAGCTCGCCGGCGTTGCCGGCGGCCCCGCGGTACGGCCGCCCGTCCAGCACCAGCCCGCCGCCAATCCCCGTCGAGATCGTGAGGTACACGAGGTCGCGCACCCCGCGGTCGCGCCCGGCGCCGAACCTCCACTCGGCCACGGCACCGGCAGTGGCGTCGTTGTCGACCGCCGCCGGCACCCCGAACGCATCCTCCACGATCGCGACCAGGGGGACGTTCACCCAGCCCGGGAGATGCAGCGGGCCGAGGATGATGCCGCGCTCGGGGTCCAGCGGCCCGCCGCACGCGATTCCCACGGCACGAATCGCGGACGCGTCCAGGCCGGCCGCCGCAACCGCCCGCCGGCCCTGGTCCAGGTGCCGCCGGATCATGTCGTCCGGGCCCGCCTCCCGGAGCGCGGGCTCGACGAGCCGCGAACGGACAGTCCCGTCGCCGCGCACGACGGCGGCGGCGAGCTTCGTCCCGCCCACGTCGAGGGCGAGCACGTGGTCGTCCGACCCGAGCGGCGCGGGGCGCGGCGGGGCGGCCTCCACGGCCGTCATGGTGCCACGGGCCGGCCGGGAAGCGCGGGCCGCGCCGTCCGGACGGCCGGGGTCACCCCTTCGAGCCCGTCGTCGCGATGCCCTCGAGGAAGTACCGCTGGGCGAGGAAGAACACGACGATCATCGGCACGGTCACGATCACGCCCGCCGCGGCGAGCAGCTCCCAGTGCTTCTCACCGCCGATCGACGGGTTGTTGATGATCGCCAGCAGGCCGCGCTGGAGCGTGAACGTGCCGACCTCGCGCAGGAAGATCAGCGGCCGCACCACGTCGGTCCAGGCCGCCTTCAGCTCGAACACGAACACGACGATCAGCGCGGCGCGGGTGAGCGGCATCGCGACCGACCACCAGGTCCGGAACGGGTTCGCGCCGTCGACCTTCGCCGCATCCCACAGCTCCTTCGGCAGCCCGAGATAGAACTGGCGGAGCAGGAAGATGTAGAACGGCGACGCGAACAAGTTGCCGGCCCACAGCGGCACCAGCGTGTTGTTGAACCCCAGGAAATCCCAGATCAGGTACTGCGGGATCATCGTCACGGCGCCCGGCAGGAGCAGGCCCGCGATGACGAGGCCGAACAGGATGTTGCGGCCCGGGAAGCGGAAGTAGGCGAACGCGAACGCGACCGCCGACGAGCTGAACGTGACGGCGATCGCCGCGGCGAACGACACCAGCACGCTGTTGATCGTCCACTGCACGACGGGCTGCTGGGCGATCAGGTTGGTGTAGTTCTCGGGGTGGAACGACGCCGGGATCAGGCGGCCGTCGAAGACCTCGGCCGTCGTCTTGAAGGACGCGGAGACGAGCCACAGGAACGGGTACAGGAACAGGACGGTGAACAGCAGGAGGAGCGCGACGAACCCGATCCGGCGCACCAACCGGCCGCGCGAGCGGGGCTCCTCGGCTGCCTCGGTGACGGCGACCGCGCGGCCCGTCTGGAGGGCCTGGCGGTCGATGGAGCCGGGTTGGACTGCCATCTACTCGCCCTCGTAGTAGACGAACCGGCGACCGACCCGGAACTGGATCACCGTGATCAACGCGATCACGACGAACAGGACCCAGGCGAGGGCGGACGCGTAGCCCATCTTGAAGAACTCGAACGCCTGCCGGAACACGTAGATCACGTAGAACAGCACCGCGTCGTTGCCGCCGCCGGTCCGGGCGCCGAAGAACATCGCGTACACCTCCGCGAACAGCTGGAGGGTCGCGGTCGTGTTGATGATCAGGCAGAAGAACAGCGCGCCCGAGATCATCGGGACCGTGATGTTGCGGAACTGGCCCCAGGCGTTCGCCCCGTCGATCCGGGCCGCCTCGTACAGCTCCTTGGGCACGTTGCGCAGCGCCGCGAACAGGATGATCACGGTGCCGCCGATGCTCCACAGCATCATGATCACGATGCCGGGCTTCATCCACGTCGGGTCGTTGAGCCAGCTCGGGCCGGTGATCCCGAAGAACGCGAGCCCCTGGTTGACGACGCCGCCGGGGTTCGCGAGCAGGAGCAGGAACAGCGCGCCGACGGCGACGGCCGGCGTGACGTTGGGCAGGTAGAACGCCGTCCGGAAGAAGCCGGACATCCGGCCACCGACGTTGTTGAGCATCGTCGCGAGGGCGATGCCGAGGGCGAGCGAGGTGGGGACGAACAGGATCGTCACGAACGCGGTGTTGGCCAGCGCGGTCGTGAACCGGCGGTCACCCACCATCGCCTGGTAGTTGGCGAAGCCGATGAAGTCCTGCTTGCCCGACAGCGGGTCGTAGTTGGTGAACGAGAGCCACAGGCTCCAGAGCATCGGGCCGAACGTGAACACGATCGACCCGATGATCCAGGGCGACAGGAACAGGAGGAGCCAGCCGATCTCGCGGCGGGCTCCCGGCGTCCACCGGGAGCCGCGCCGTGCGGCCGTCTGGGTTGTCATCGTGACCTCCCGACGGCCTCGGTTACGGGGCCGCGTTGCCCGCGCTGTCGATCGCGGACTGCGCTTCCTGCTGCGCCTGCTGGAGCGCCGCCGACGGATCGGCCGAGCCCTCGAGGGCCTTGTTCACGGCGTCGATCCAGGCCTGGCGGAACTCCTCCGCGGCCGGCGTGGGCGGCATCGCGAACGAGGTGTCCAGCGTGCCGACGTAGGCGTCGATCGCGGCCTTGAAGGTCGGGTTGTCGTTCGCGTTGACCAGCGAGCTGAAGATCTGCTCGTCGGCGGCCTTGTTGCCGGTCGACGTGCCGGTCTGGATCTTGTTGTCCTTCTCGGCCGACTCCTGGCGGAGCTTCGAGGCGTTGATCCACGCGTCAGTGGAGACCATGGTCGTGACGAACGCGCAGGCGGCGTCCTTGTTGTCCGACGAGGCGACGACCGCGAGCGCATCGCCCTCGGCGTAGGTCAGCGGCTGGCCGTCCTTGGTCTTGAACGGAAGCGCCGTGAACTTCGTGTCCGGGGAGGCGCCCGCGAGGACGTTCAGGTACCACTGCTGCATCGGGAATGCGGCCTCGAGGTCCTTGGCGAACTGGTTCTCGGCGCCGAAGAAGTCGCCGGTCTGCCCGATCCGGTCCTTGAACTCGGTCAGGCCGCCGTGGGCGTCGATGATCGACTTGGTGAACGTGAGCGCGTCGATGACGGGCTGCTGGTCGAGCTGGGCGGTCTTGCCGTCCTCGCTCAGCAGCGCGCCCCCGGCCGCGGCGACCCACATCGGGAACCGGTCGCCGTTGTCCCAGACCTTGGGATCGATCGCGATCTTGGTGTCGGTCTTGTCGAGCAGCGCCTGGTTCGCCGCGGTGATCTGGTCCCAGTTGGAGACGTCCCACGTCGCCGGGTCGAGGCCCGCCTTCTCGAACAGGTCGTTGTCGACCAGCCAGTTGGACACCCAGAAGAACTCGGGCATCGCG
Organism: Candidatus Limnocylindrales bacterium; assembly: GCA_035701885.1. Classification (GTDB taxonomy): domain Bacteria; phylum Chloroflexota; class Limnocylindria; order Limnocylindrales; family CSP1-4; genus CAIXZV01. The sequence goes on along the minus strand of DASSRG010000304.1, from coordinate 3,020 downwards.
TAGACCTTGCCGTCGATCGTGACCTGCTTGACCGCGGCCTCGCGGTAGTTGGCGAGGTCGACGCCGGTGCGCGAGATGCAGTCGTCCAGCGGCTCGATGACGCCGCGGGCCACGTAGGTGCCCAGCCGGTCCCGCGGGATGCGCACGACGTCGGGCGCGTCGGAGCCCTGGAGGGCCGCCAGGAAGCCCTGGCTGTCGAACCCCGACTCGCTGAACTTGACGTTCACGTCGGGGTACAGGTCCTTGAACGTGTCGACCCGGCCCTTCGCGATCTCGTCGGAGGTCTCGTAGCTGACGCCGAACGCGAAGATGTCACCGGACGCATCGATCGTCGTGCCGCCGGACGCGGCCGCCGATTCGGACGCGCCCTCGGACGCGGCAGCGGACTCGGACGGGGCGGTCGACGCGCCGGCCGACGGGCTCGCGCCGGCCTGGTTGTTGTTCGAGCCGCAGGCGGCGGCGAACAGGGCGAGCGCGGAGAGCAGGGCAACGCCCTTGGCGCGGGAGCTCGGCATGCGGTCCTCCTCCTGCGACCGGTCGAGCCGGCCGCCGGTTCCGATCGGGTCGCCGACACCCCCGCTCCCGCCAGCGCGGGGTCGGGTGGCGGGGGAGCGGTGAGCCGACACTGCCGCCGATCGTGGTGCGGACACGCATCGATTCCCGCGGCGCACCTTTCGACGCCATCGCACGTCCGGGGGCTGCTGGGAATCGTGCGGGGAGCGGCGGCGCGTCAGGTCCCGGCGAGCACCGTCACGAGCGCTTCCGCCTGTTGCCCGAACCGGCGCTCGCCCACCGCCAGGTCTGCGGCGATCCTCGCGCGGCGGCGCGGCGGACCGGACGGGACGAGGCGGAACGCACAGCGCGCGGTCTCGCGTGGGCCGAGGGCGAGCCGGGCGGTGGCCGGGAAGAGCGCCCAGCCGTCGGGGACGACGAGCGTGACGTCCGCGGTCTCCTGGCGGCCGAACGGGTTGCGGACCTCGACCTCGAGGTCGACCGAGGTTCCCGCGGCGACCTCGCTCTGGTAGGGCTCGATCCGCGCCCCGAAGCCCTCCGCGTCGAAGTCGACATCCTCGAGCGGCAGCAGCTCGCGGTGGATCCAGGCCACCTCGCGGCCGCCCCGCTCCAGCTCGTCCAGCCAGGCGGGCGTCACCTCCCGCGGCGCCCAGTGGCCGCTGATCACGAGGTCCGGCGCGAGCTCGCGGTACAGCTGTGCGCTGCGCACGTAGTCGTCGATGCGGAAGCGGTTGCGGTACTGGTAGTTGAGGCCCTCCGGCGGGCCGTCGGGCGTCCATCTGCCGCCCTGCTGGTCGCCCGTCGCGAGGACCTTGAGCCCGTCGACCTGCACCTCGATCGCCGCGGCGTACAGCGTGTGGCCGGGCAGCTCGTGCGTCCGAAGCTCGTACTCCCGCCAGCGCAGCGGCTCGCCGAAGGCGACCTCGCGGTCCACCCCGATCGGGTCGTACCACAGGCACGGCAGGTCGAACCGCCTGGGCTCGCGGAAGATGCGGGTCATGTTCTCGGGTGACCAGACCTCGGTCCCCTCGACCTCGTGGAGGAGGTTGAAGCCCGCCACGTGGTCGTCGTGGTAGTGGGTGGGGATGGCCACCTCCACCCGGTCGACGCCGTAGCGCTGCTTGAGCGCGCGCACCGTCTCCAGCCACGGACGGCGCGAGGAGCGATCGGCGCCGCTCGGGAGCCCGGTCGTGAAGTCGTAGCCGTAGTCGAACAGGAGCGCGCCGCCGCTGTCGGAGAGGAGCACGTACGAGGTCGCGATGCTCGTCCGGTTGCGCAGCAGGTGCGGACTCAGCTCCTCGAACGGCTGCTCCCGCAGCTGGGTCGGGCGCCAGCCGGGGACTCGCTCGTCGATCAGGCGCTGCAGCCGCTCGTTGAGCAGCATGACCGCGCGCAGCGGGTCGTCCATCGGGCTGCCGTGGGCGGGGAGCAGCATCGCCGGGCGGTGATCCAGCACGCTCAGCGTGGAGATCATCGTCGCCGCGACGCCCTCCATGCCGGTGTACGTCCACTGCATCGCCGCGAGCGACCAGACCTTGCCTGGGCCGGCGATGAGGTCACCCGTGAACGCCAGCCGGCGCCCCTCCACGTCGGCGAAGTAGGTGATCGAGCCGATCGTGTGGCCGGGGGTCGGCAGGGCGAGCAGCGAGACGGCGCCGTAGGTCGCCCAGTGGTACTCGCGCACCGTTCCCGCGACCGGGACGCTCTCGAGCAGCGAGAAGCGGTCCTCGCGCAGGTCGTAGTTGTTGTCCAGCGACCGCGCCTGCCAGTGCTCGTCGACCGCGGCGAACAGGTCGCGCTCGGATGGCGGGACGTGGATCCGGATGCCCATCGCCGCAGCCCGGGCCAGGCCCTGCGCGCCGTCCCGGTGGTGGTGCGTCATCACGACGTCCGTGACGCGATCGACGCCGTAGTCCGCCAGGTGATCGAGGACGTCGCCGCTGCCGATGTCGATCAGCACCGCCTCACGACCGGTCCGGAGGACGTAGCAGTTCGAGGCGTCCGGGTGGAGGAAGACGCCCTCGGCGATGCGCATGACCTGAGTCTAGGGAGCGCTTCGGGAGAACAGAGACGGTTCTCCGGGCGACCGTGACCGGTACGTTCGTCCGGCCCCCCCTACGCGCGACGGCGTAGCCGCCGGCTCACGCGCGAGGCTTGGTCCGTGCGGCGATGCGCTTCAGCGCGCCCGTCCAGCCGGCGTCGAACTCGGCGCCCGGCTCGTCGAGGTCCACGACAACAGGCGCGTGATCCGACGGCGTCGGCGGCCCCTTGCGAGCCTCGCGGTCGATCTCGGCCCATACGGCACGCTCGGCCACCGGTCGGGTGGCGTACAGCAGGTCGATCCGCATGCCCTCGTTTCGATGGAACATCCCCGCCCGGTAGTCCCACCACGAGAACCGGCCGGGCTCGGGACGGAGCGCACGGTACGTGTCGACCAGGCCCCAGTCGCGGAGGCTCGCCAGTGCCGCGCGTTCGGGTGGCGAGACGTGGGTGCCGCCGTGGGCCTT
>DASSRG010000303.1:0-5257 GCA_035701885.1 Candidatus Limnocylindrales bacterium | reverse complement strand
GGCCCCGAAGCGTTCCCCGACTGATGGCGAACGCCGCCTCGCGGGACCGGCGGCCGGCGGCGCTCATCCCCGGCGTGGGCCGGCTCGAGGGGATCGCGGCCGGCATTGCCGCCCGCCTCGCCGACGACGGCTGGGACCTCGCGCTCTCCTACCTGCGTGCGTACGACGCCGACACGGCGCCGGGATCGCGCGATGACGAGCCGGAGCGGATCGCAGCGGACCTCCGCGGACGAGGCGCCCGGGTCAGCCTCATCAACGCGGACATCGCCGATCCGGAGGTGCCGGAGCGGCTGGTTGCAGCGGCCAAGGAGGCGCTGGGGCCGCTGCGCGGGTTGGTGCTCTCACACGCCGAGTCGCGCGACTCGGGAATCCTGGACACGACCATCGAGGCGTTCGATCGCCACATGGCGGTGAACGCGCGGGCCAGCTGGCAGCTGATGGTCGCGTTCGCGCGTCAGGTGGACGGAGGCGGGTCGATCGTCGCGCTGACCAGCGACGCGATCGTGAACAACGTCCCCTACGGCGCGTCGAAGGGCGCCCTGGACCGGGTCGTCCGGGCCGCGGCGGTCGAGCTCGCGCCGATGGGCATCAGGGCGAACGCCGTGAACCCGGGGCCGGTCGATACCGGCTGGATGGACGACGAGCTGCGAGAGATCCTCGCCAGGCGCCAGCCGACCGGCCGGCTCGGAACGCCGGCCGATGTCGCGAAGCTCGTCGCCTTCCTGCTGTCCGACGACGGGGCATGGACGACCGGCCAGCTCATCCACACCGACGGGGGGTTCTCACTCTAGGGAGCGGGGACGGGCTCCAGCGTCACCTGGGCGGCCGGGAGCGGCGTGGCGGCCGTCAGCCGGAGCTGGTGCGGGATCGCGATCATGATGCAGACATCGCCCTGGGTCGTGACGTCGAGCGTTCCGGCGAGACCCTGACCCGCCGCCTTGAACGTGATCTCGGTCCTGACGTCGCACGCGCCGCCGGTCCACGGCACGAGGACCACGTTGGGCTCGCCCGGCGGGTTGCTGATCTCGTTGGCGACCGGGACGCCCTGGGGGTCGATCTGCACGTCGGTCAGCCGTCCGCTCTCATCGCGGACGACGATCTCCTGCTTCGAGCCGTCGTCCGCGGTGACCTCCTGGGTCCACTCGCGCGGGCCGGTCACGGAGCTCGTGATGCTGCAGGCACCGACGACGACGGCCGCGACGGCGAAGGCGGCGACGAGGATTGCGGGCCGCGCGGCGCGGCGAACGGGGACGGCAGGCATCGGTGACGGCTCCTGGTTGCGACGGTGTCGGCGCTCGGACGCAGACGATGGTGGCACGGTTCCCGTGCCGCACGGCGGTCCCGCGCGCCACGTGCGTCAATTGCCTCACGCGCACGGTGTCCCGCTTCGCTACGCTTCGATCCCCGAGCGGAGTGAGAGGTGAGGCAGGGTGGCGGTCGAGGTCCGGAAGTGGGTCACGTTCACTGAGGAGATCCACGAGGAGGGCGGTCGCGCACTCGCTCGCCCCCTTCGCCGGGTCGCCGTCGCCGCCGTCGTGAAGAACCCCTACGCGGACGGCTGGTCCGAGAACATCGACACGCTGATCGACGCTGGCGAATGGCTCGCGACCGAGCTCATGACGCGGGCGAAGGCCGCCCTCGGCGGCCCGATCGATGCATACGGCAAGGGCGGGATCGTCGGCGAGAAGGGCGAGCTGGAGCACGTCGCCGCCCTCCTCCACCCGAAGTTCGGCGCCCCCGTCCGAGCGGCCGCCGAAGGCGTGTCGATCCTCCCGTCGGTCAAGAAGCGCGGCGCGATGGGCGCCCACCTCGACATCCCCGTCCATCACAAGAAGGCGATGCTGATCCGCAGCCACTTCGACGCGATGGAGATCTGCGTGCCGGACGCCCCGGCGACGGACGAGATCGTGGTTGCTGTCGCGGTGACCGACGGCGGTCGCCCCCACGCGCGTGTCGGCGGGCTCAAGGCCGAAGACGCCGTGGGCGAGGACGGGCTCCGCTAGCCCGACCCAGCGATGCGAACCCTCATCACGAGCCTGGGGGAGGTCGTCTCCGGCGACATCGCCGCCCCGCTCCTCGACGCCGATTCGATCCTCATCGAGGACGGCCGGTTCGCGGCGATCGGCCGCGGGCTGGACGATGACGCGGACACCGTCATCGACGCCAGGGGCGCGACCGCGTTCCCCGGGCTGATCGACTCCCACGTCCACCCGGTGTTCGGCGACTGGACGCCGCGCCAGCGGACCGTCGACTTCATCGAATCAGGGCTGCACGGTGGCGTGACGACGATGATCAGCGCCGGCGAGGTCCATCTGCCCGGGCGGCCGAAGGATATCGTCGGGCTCAAGGCGCTCGCGATCGTCGCCCAGCGGGCGTTCACGAACGTGCGCCCGGCCGGCGTCAAGGTTCGCGCCGGCGCCCCGATCCTCGAGCTGGGGCTGACGGAGGCGGACTTCGCGGAGCTCGCGGAGGCCGGCGTCTCGCTCATCGGCGAGGTCGGCCTCGGGTCGGTCCGGACGGGCGCCGACGCGGCGCCGATGCTGGGCTGGGCGCGCGCGCACGGCTTCGTCACGACGTTCCACACCGGCGGCCCGTCGATCGCCGGCTCCAACGCGATCCGCGCCGACGTCGTGCTCGAGGCGCGGCCGGACATCGTCGGGCACATCAACGGCGGCACGACCGCGCTCCCCGACGCGGATATCGAGCAGCTCGTCGCATCCGGCATGGCGATCGAGATCGTCCACTGCGGCAACCTCCGCGCGGCGCTCCACGCGATCGGGCTCGCACGCGAGGGCGGCGCGCTCGAGCGGGTGATCCTGGGCAACGACGCGCCCTCGGGGACCGGCGTCGTGCCGCTGGGCATCCTGCGCACGATGGCGCACCTGTCGTCGCTCGGGGGTGTGCCGCCGGAGGTCGCCGTCGCGCTCGCCACCGGCAACACCGCGCGCGTCCACCGGCTCGAGACCGGCGTCATCGAGGTGGGTCGCGAGGCAGACCTCGCGATCGTCGACGCACCTGAGGGCTCCGCGGCCGACACCGCGCTGGGGGCGCTGGCCATCGGCGACCTGCCGGGCGTCGGGATGATCCTCATCGACGGCACGCCGGTCATCGGGCGAAGCCGCAACACGCCACCCGCCGGACGAGTGCCCGTCGTCGTCAAGGGATCCGCGCCGGGCGGGGCCGGCCACTAGCCGTCGAGGAGGTCGAGCGTCCCATGCACTTCGGGCTTCGGCTGCCCAGCTTCGCGCTCGGGGAGCAGACGGCATCGCTCGCCGAGATGGGCTCGTACCTGCGTCACGCCGAGGACCTCGGCTTCGACAGCGCGATGCTGATCGACCACCTGCTCGTGGCGCCGCCCGCGTACTCCACGACGTGGCTGGAGCCGATCACGCTGCTGTCGGCGCTGTCCGGCGTGACGCGGACGATCAGCCTCGGCACGCTCGTGCTGGTGCTCCCATTCCGCGAGCCGGTCCAGTTCGCGAAGCAGTGGGCGACCCTCGACGTGCTGTCGGGCGGGCGGTCGATCCTGGGCGTGGGCGTGGGGTGGATGGAGCGCGAGTTCGAGGCGGTAGGCATCCCCCACCGCGAGCGCGGCGCGCGGATGAACGAGCTGCTGGAGCTGATCACCGCGCTCTGGACGCAGGACACCGTCACGTACGAGGGCCGGTTCTACCGCGTTCGCGACCTGCAGCTGGACCCCAAGCCCGCCCAGCGCCCCCACCCGCCGATCTGGATCGGCGGCGGCACGCAGCCGTCCGAGAAGATCTACGGCCAGAACGTCCCGTCGGTCGAGCCGGTGCTGCGGCGGATCGCGAAGTACGCGAAGACGTGGGTCCCGCACAGCTCCGCGACGGCGGAGATGGTCGACAAGGACTGGGCCGACCTGATGCGGTTCATGGCGGAGTACGGGCGGCCCGCGGACGACCTGTCGAAGGTCTACTCCAACTTCGTCTACATCCTCAAGCCGGGCGAGCGTCCGGAGTCCGCGGCGCCGTTCTTCCGCACGTACTCGGGCATGGACCTCGAGTACTGGCAGGAGTTCTACCTGCTGGGCGAGGCCGAGCAGGTGGCCGAGCGGATCCGGGGCAAGATCGAGGCGCTGGGCGGCGTGGACCACGTGATCCTCAACCCGCTCGACTGGGATCCGGAGCGCCTGGACGTCCTGGCCCGCGACGTGCTCCCGCTGGTGACGGCCTAGGTGGCCGTCAGCGTCCCGCCGCCGTACGTCCGGCCCGCGACGCTCGCGGAGGCGCTCGACGCCCTCGGGGACGGCGGCGACCTCGGCGCACCGCGGCTGGTCGTGTGCGGCGGCACCGACGTCTATCCGGCGCATACCACCCAGCCGATCTCGCGGCCGGTGCTCGACATCTCGCGCGTGGAGGGCCTCCGCGGCGTCGAGCGAACGGCCGACGGCGGGTGGCGCATCGGCGCGACGACGACCTGGACGGATGTGGCGGAGGCGTCGGGCCTGCCAGCCGCGTTCGACGGGTTGCGGGCGGCCGCGCGAGCGGTCGGCGGGCGGCAGATCCAGAACGCGGGGACGGTGGCCGGAAACATCGTCAACGCGTCGCCGGCCGCGGATGGGACACCGAACCTGCTGGCGCTCGATGCGTCGGTCGAGCTCGCGTCGGCCGCACGGGGGACGCGGGTGGTGCCGCTCGCGTCGTTCGTGACCGGTTACCGTTCCACCGGGCTCGCGCCCGACGAGCTGGTGACGGCGGTGCTCGTGCCGCCGGTCGATGCCGCGGCGCGTTCGGCATTCGAGAAGCTCGGGTCGCGCGCGTACCTCGTGATCTCGATCGTGTCGGTGGCCGCCGTGGTCGTCGCGCGTGACGGCGTCATCGCGGATGCCCGGGTGGTCGTGGGCGCGTGCTCGCCCGTGCCGGCGCGGCTGCGCGCGCTGGAGGCGGCGCTTGTGGGGGTCGATGCGCGGTCGGCGGCGGGGGTGGCTGAGCGCGAGCACCTCGACGGCCTGTCCCCCATCGACGACGTGCGGGCGCCGGCCGCCTACCGCGACGAGGCGGCGCTCGTGCTCGTCCGGCGGGCGCTCGAGGCGGTGACCCGGTGAGCGCGTCGGTGCCGCTGCGGTTCACGGTCAACGGCGTCGAGCACGCCATCGAGACCGACGGTCGGCGGCGGCTGGTCGATGTGCTTCGCGAGGACCTCGGGCTCACCGGCACGAAGGTCGGCTGCAACGCGGGCGACTGCGGGGCGTGCACCGTACGCCTCGACGGCGAGCAGGTGTGCTCGTGCCTGG
>DASSRG010000302.1:0-15958 GCA_035701885.1 Candidatus Limnocylindrales bacterium | reverse complement strand
CGCGTCCAGCAGCCGTCGCGCCAGGAGCGCCGCCTCGACCCGCGTCGAGACCCCGAGCTTCGCCTTGACGTTCGACACGTGCACGCTCGCGGTCTTCACGCCGATCCCGAGGCTGCCCGCGATCTCGGGATCAGACCGGCCTTCGGCAAGCAGCTGCGCGACCTCCAGCTCCCTGCGCGTCAGCGCCTCGTAGGCGCCGGCGAGGCGACGTAGCTCGCCGGAGCGCTCCACGGCCAGCGCACGCCGCACCTCCGTGACCCGCGTCGCGGTCGATTGGCGGGCGCCGTCGCGGCGTTCGCGGGCCGCGCGTCCCGACCCGAGGGTACGCTCGAACGACGCCGTTGCTGCCTCGAGATGCGCGCGATATCCAGGCGGGGCCGTTGACTCGGCGACCCCGCCGCGTGCACGCGCGGCGATGACGGGTTGCGTCTCGGCGAGGAGGATCGTCGCAACGAGCGCCATCGCCGTCCCGACCATGGCCGCCTCGGCGTCGGCGGCGATCCCTGCGATCTCCTCCATGAGTGCGAGCGCCTCGGCACGCTCGCCGTCCACCGCGCGGATGATCGCCAGCCCAACGAGGTCCATGATCCACAGCTGCCTCGGCGCATCCGCGCGGAGCGTCGGGAGCGCGGACTCGAAGGCGTCGCTCGCCTCTGGCAGCCGGCCCTGTGCGATGAGCACCTCGCCGAGCGCGGACAGCGCGAACGCGCGACCCACCGCATCGTCCGTGCGGGCGAATGCCTCCGAGGCCCGGCGCATCGCCTCGGCCGCCTCGTCCCGCTCATCGACCTCGATCCACGTGTAGCCGATGTTGAGCGCGGCGACGGCCTCGATCCAGGCATAGCCCTCGCGGGCGGCAAGCGCCTGGGCGTCGCGCAGCGTCTGGATCCCTGCGGCTCCCTGCTGATTTCCGAGCGTCACGAGCGTGCGAGCGACCGTGCGCGCATCGCCGGAGGCCCGGGCGGCTTCGACGACCGCCCGCGCCTCGTCCACGAGGTCCTCCTCGCCCAGCGTCGAGCGCATCGACACGAGCGCGTTTCCCGCGTCCGCGCGGAGACGGTCCGAGAGGTCGGCGATCGCCATGGCTGCCGCGAGCCGTCGGATCCCGTCCCGGAGGCTGCCGGTGCGGATCGTCGCGGACGCCATCGCCGTGGCGATGCGGGTCGCGAGGACGCCGTCGCCCACGGCCATCGCGTGGTCATACGCGGCCGCGACGTTGGCGTGGACCAGGCGCTCGAGGGCGGCCGCGTCAGCGAACGTCCGCTCGCGGAGGCGGTTCGCCGCGGCCTCCGCAACCGCCGCGTAGTGGTGCGCGTGCGCGTCCCGGGCGCGTCGTTCGCCCGCGGCATCCGCCAGCGCGCGCACCGCGACCGCACGGACCGGCTCCAGCAGCCGGAACAGCGGTTCGCCGTCGCCGTCCGCCCACGCGTGCACGAGTCCGACGCGACGCAGCGCCCGGAGCACGCCCAGCGCGTCGCCACGCTCGAGCACCGGCGACGCGGCCGCCTCGTCGAACGAGCCGGCGAACACGCCCAGGCGCGCGAACGAGTCTCGCGTCGTCGGATCGAGGAGGTCGAGGCTCGCCTCGATCACGCGGTCCATGCGGTCGTGGCGCGCGGTCTGCCCGGCGAGCTCCAGCCGGCCCTGGTGCAGTCGCCGGCTGATCGCCCGGGGCGTGAGGACCGACGTCCATGCGGCGGCCATCTCGAGCGCCAGCGGGATCCCGTCGAGCTGCCGACAGATCGCGCCGATCGCCTCCAGGTCGTCGGCCGCCCAGTGCCCGTCCGGGGCGCCGGCCCGGCGGAGGAACAGCGCACCGGCCGGGGCGGTACCCGGCGCTTCGCCGGGGGCCGGAACCGGGAGCGGTCCCAGGGGGTGCTCGTGCTCGCCGGGGATCCCGAGGGCGACTCGGCTCGTCACGACGAACCTCGTGCGGGGCGAGCGATCGGCGAGCCGGCCGACGAGCGGCCCTGCGCGTTCCAGGTGCTCGAGGTTGTCGAGGACGAGAAGGCCCGTTCGACGGTCGAGCGACTCGACGACCGCTTGCTCGAGGTCCGCATCGGAGTCGTCGCGGACGGCGAGTGACGTCGCGATCGCGGGCAGCAGCCTGTCAACGGTCGAGACGGGCGCGACGTCGACGACCGTCGCGTGGCGGCCCGCACGCCGTTCCGCGTTGGCGAGCGCCGTGGCCAGTGTCGTCTTGCCCGTGCCGCCGAGGCCGGTGACCGTCACGACGCGGCCCGGGCCGATCCCGTTCGCGAGCGAGCGCAGCTCGCGGTCGCGCCCGATCAAGGCCCCGCTCGCATGCAGCCGCCCCTCGTCGTCCACCGCTGCGGAGCCTACGCGAGACGCGCCTAAGGAATCGCCCGATGTCGTCGTCACGGGGTTGCCGTCATCGTCCTCGCGTCGCCCGCGTCCGGCGACGTACGGAGGTTCACCATGAAGCCCCTCATCGCGTCCGCCGCAAGCCTGCTCCTCCTCGCCACCGTCGGGGTCGGGGTCGCCAGCGCCGATCCGATCAACGTCAACAGTCGCTACTTCAGCGCCAACTGCGACGGCGAGGTCCTCGACTTCGTCACCACGAGCGGGACGAGCGCCCAGGTGTTGTCCGACAACCGCGTCGCGGTCATGCAGGGCGCCACCATGGACGGCGAGTGGATCATCCCGATCAATCGGGGCCAGTCCAAGGCCGGTCTCGTCGAGTGCGTGTACACCCAGCTGTTCGACGGCCACCAGTTCGTCGTCTACGTGAAGCTCTGACACTCGCCCGCCCGAGGGGTGCGGGCGGGTCGTTGGGGACGCACGCGCGGGCGGACGGGATGGCAGCATCCGTGCATGCCCCTGTCCGCCCGCGCGCTCAACCGCGCGACCCTCGCGCGCCAGCTCCTCCTCCGGCGTGAGCCACTGACCGTCGCGGACACGCTGCGGCGCGTCGTGTCGCTCCAGGCGCAGGAGCCGGCGTCGCCGTATCTCGCGCTGTGGAACCGGATCGAGGGGTTCGACGCGGCCGAGCTCGACCGGGCATTCGTCGCCCACGAGGTGGTGAAGGGCACCTCGATCCGGATCACGCTCCACGCGGTGCTGGCCTCGGACCACGGCCCGTTCCAGGAGGCGATGCTCCCGACGCTGCGCGCGTCCCGCCTGAATGACGACCGGTTCCGGGTCGCGGGCCTCACCGTCGCGCAGGTCGACGCGCTGCTCCCCGAGGCCCTCGGCCACCTCGCGATGCCGAGGTCGAACGCCGAGATGGAGGCCTGGTTCGACGAGCGGCTGGGTGTCCTCGAGCGGCCCGGCATCTGGTGGGCGATGCGGACCTACGCCCCCGTCGTCCACGCCCCGACGGGCGGTCCCTGGTCGTTCGGCCCGCGACCGGTGTACGTGGCCGCGCGCGACCAGGAACGGCTCGGTGACCCGGAGGCGGCGCTCCCCCACCTCGTCCGGCGCTACCTCGAGGGGTTCGGTCCCGCGACCGTCGCGGACATCGCCCAGTTCGGCATGCTCACCCGGCCACGGGTCCGCGCGGCCATCGAGTCGCTGGGCGACGCCGTCGTGACGCTCGAGGGGCCCGGCAGGGAGCCCCTCTTGGACGTCGCCGGCGGGCTGCTGGCCGACGAGGACACGCCATCCCCGCCGCGGCTGCTCGGGATGTGGGACGAGATTCTGCTTGCGCACGCCGACCGATCGCGCGTCATCCCCGAGGCCGTGCGGAAGGCCGTCATCCGCCAGAACGGCGACGTCCTGCCGACGCTGCTGGTGGACGGGTACGTGGCCGGCCTGTGGCGCCCGGTGGACGACGGGATCGAGGCGAGCGCCTTCGCGGCGCTCGACGAGGACACGTGGGAGGCGCTCGACGGCGAGGCGCGGCGGCTACGGGCGTTCCTCGCCGATCGTGATCCCACCGTCTACCGCCGCTACGGGCACTGGTGGTCGAAGCCGCTCCCTCCCGCGACGGTCCGCATCCTGGGCCGCTGAGGCGGGCCGTCCGACCCTTGACGCGCGCCGCGCCACACCCGAACGTGGCGACGACCGCTGACTTCGGTCGCCATGAGGGGGCCTGATGACGCCGATCCCGTTCCGCGCCAACCCTGCGTTCGTCACCGTGGGCGAGGGCTTCGAGCTCACCGTCGCCCACCTGCGCGCGAACCTCGCGCTGTGGACGGTCCCGACGCTGATCTACACGCTCGTCGTGGGGGCGCTGACCTACGCGTTCGCGCAGCGGTTCATGAGCTGGACGACGACCTTCACCCGTGACCCGGAGACCAGCCAGGCAGCCGCGGAGGAGGCGATCCGGCAGCTGGGCGAGAACATCCCCGCCTTCATCGGGCTGGGCGTGCTGTTCATCATCGGCAGCATCGCCCTGAACTGGATCGCGATGGCGCTCGCGGTGGGCGGGCTCCCCGGCCGCCGGATGACGCCCGACATCGCGATCGCGGCCGGGCTGAAGACGATCGTGCTGGGGATCCTGTTCGTCGGTGCGGTGCTGGCCCTCACCGTGCTCGGGATCCTGGTGCTGGTGGGTGTCGGCGGGGCCGCTTCGCCCAACGGCGCCGGCCTCGTCCTGCTGCTGCTCCTCGTCCTCGTGCCCGCGTCGATCGTCGTCTACGCGTACCTCGCGGCCCGGCTGACCTTCGCCACGTTCGCCATCTTCGACGGCGTCGGGATCGTCGACAGCCTCCGCGTGAGCTGGAACATCAGCCGAGGCGGGGTCCTGCGCATCCTCGGCTGGCTGCTCGCGATGATCGGCCTTTCGATCGCCGCGAACATCGCCGGCAGCATCGCGTCGGCGCCGTTCGCCGCCACGCTGCCGATCGTCGGGACGCTCATCAGCGTCGCCCTCACGACCGTCCTGCAGTTCGTCCAGCCGGTCGTCCTCGCGGTGCTGTACGAGAGCCAGCGGATGCGTCACCTGTACGCCTCGCCCGGGGTGCCGTCGCTCCCGGGTGGCCCGGCCCCGTCGATCCAGCCCTCCGTCCCTGCGGACCCGCTCCAGCCTCCGCCGCCGCCCGCCTGGTAGGCGCCTCCCCAACGCGCGGTCGCGGGACTTTGAGGTAGGGCGAACCGCGAGAGTTGGCACGCTGCCCGATGGCGCCGAGCGCCGTTCGAACGAGGATCGGGACGTGATCGAGATGCCGGTACCACGGCCCCGGGACTGGGACCGGCCGGCGTCCCCGGAGGATAGGAATGTCCACCACGTCCCGCACCGTCCAGGCAACCCCGGGCATGGGCCCGCTCGTCGCGATCTTCGCGGCGGCGCTCGCCGGCACCGCCCTCATCGTCGCCCTCGCCTACGGCCAGCTGACGTCCTCGTCCGTGTCCGTGGCCCCGGCGGCCGCACCCGCACCCGTGGTCTTCGACCATGGCTGGAGCTCGTCCGGCATCGGGACGACTCCCGCGATCCACGACCACGGCTGGAGCTCAACGGCGCCGTCGCGCCACGCGACTCACCCGCGCTCGTTCGACAAGTCGCACCATGCCGTCCCGCGCAGTGAGCGCCACGACCGTGCGGGTGGCGCGGGCTCGAAGCTGATCCGCCTCCCCCAGTGACCCGCCTCCGGTCCCCGGACCGGACCCAGGCGCTTCCTCCGACGCGCCGTCCCCACGCCAGGGACGGCGCGTCTCCGCGTGCGGCTCCGCGCCACCCCCGCACGCGCCGGAACCCTTGCTCCCCACTCGTACCATCGCCCTGACATGCCCGCCCGCCTCTCGAGCCCGGACCTCGTAGGGCGCGACGAAGCGCTCGCCGACCTGACGGGCGCGATCCGTGCTGCGGCGACCGCCGGCCCGCGGTTCGTCATCGTCCGGGGCGAGTCGGGGATCGGGAAGACGCGGCTCGTGCGTGAGGCGCTCGAGCGGCTGCCGGACGGGACCATCGTGCTTGTCGGCGACTGCCTCGACATCGGGGCCGGCGGGCTTCCGTACCTGCCCATCGTCGAGGCGCTGCGGCGGCTCGCCCGAACGGCAGACCCCGAGACGCTCCGGGCAGCGCTGTCGGGCGGGCGTGCCGAGCTCGTCGCGCTCGTGCCGGAGCTCGCGGCCGCCGCTGACGCCGCATCTGCCCGTCACCGCACGGACGATGAGGTGGCTCCCGGCGAAGAGGGCGCGCAGCTGACGACCGGCCTCGGGCAGGCCCGGCTGTTCGAACGGGTCCTGGGCACGCTCGGCGCGTTGGCGGACCGCGCGCCGGTCGTCCTCGTCGTGGAGGACGTCCACTGGATCGACCGAGCCACCCGCGACCTGCTCACGTTCCTCGCGCGGAACCTCACGGACGAGCGGCTCGCGATCGTCCTCACCTTCCGCGAGCACGACCTCCCGCCGGGCCACCCGATCCTGGGCTGGATGGCCGAGGTCGGCCGCGCGCCGACGACGGTCGTCGTGGAGCCGCGACGCCTGGACACGCGCGCGGTCGCCCGGCAGCTGCGGCTGATCGCCGGCCACGACGTCCCCGCCGACGTCGTGGCCCGCGTCGCCCGGCGGTCCGAGGGCAACCCCCTGTTCGTCGAGGAGCTGTATGCCTCGGATGCCGACGCCAGGAGTGCACCCGTCTCGCTGGCCGAGGTGCTCCTCGCCCGCATCGCGCGGCTCGACCCCGCGGCCCGGTCCGTGGTTGATGCCGCGGCCATCGCCCGGCGCCCGGTCGACGAACGGCTCCTGGCCGCGGTCCTCGACATCCCGGAGGCGGACGTCGACGAGGCGCTCGCGTCCGCGATCGCGGGCGGCGTGCTCGTGCTCGACAAGCGCAGCGAGCGGTACCGCTTCCGCCACGAGCTCCTCCGGGAGGTCGTGGAGCAGCAGCTTCTCCCCGGTAACCGCCGTCGCCTCCACGAGCGCTTCGCGCTCCGGCTGGTCGAGCGGCCCGATCTGGCCGACCCGAGCGCCGCCGGCGCGGCGGGCGAGCTCGCGGTCCACTTCGCCGAGGCCGGGCTGGCCGAGGAGGCGTACGAGCACTCGATCCTCGCCGCCGACGCCGCCGAGGCGGTCCACGCCTACGCGGACGCCCACCGTCATCTCGAGCGTGCCCTCGACATCGAGCGCCTCCTGCCTGACCGCGCCGCGGACACACCCGGCCGGATCAGCCTCCGCCGGCGGGCGTCGGACAACGCGGACCTCGCGGGCGAGATCGCGCGGGCGCTCGAGCTGTGCCAGGAGGCGTTCGCGCTCGTCGATGCCACGACCGACCCCGTCACGGCGGGCACCCTCAGCTCGAACATCGGCTATCTCCAGTGGAGCACCGGCGACGGGGATGCGGCGCTCGCCTCCCACCAGCGCGCGGTCGAGCTCGTCCCGGCGGAGCCACCGACCGCCGAGCGCGCGAAGGTGCTCGGCATGCTGGGTGCCGCGCTCATCGGCGAAGGGCGGTGGGCGGACAGTCGCGAGGTCACGGAGGCCGCCATCGCGTGCGCCATCGCGTCGGGCGCGACCGTCGAGGAGAGCCGGGCGCGCAACATCGTGGGCTCGGACATGGTGACCATGGGCGAGACGGAGGCCGGGATCGGGCAGCTCAAGGAGGCGCTGCGCCTGGCGCAGACCGCGGGACGGCTGGACCTGCTGATCGTGGTCACGCACAACCTCGCGCTCAACCTGGCGCTCGCAGACCAGCTCGAGGAGGCGGTCGAGCAGGCACGAGCCGGGATCCTCGCGGCGCGCGAGGGTGGGGTCGAGCGACGGTTCGGGCAGGACCTGGTGGCCATCGTCGGCGACGCCCTGACGCTGCTGGGCCGGATCGACGAGGCGGCTTCCGCGACGGCCGACGGGCTGGCGCTCGATCCCGCCGGACAAGGCTCGTTGTACCTGTCGATCGTCGTTGCGCGGATCGCCGCGATCCGTGGGGATGCGGCCGAGGCGTCGCGCCGCCGGGCGCAGTTCGACGTCGGCGAGCTGGATCCCGACGTGGCCGCGTTCGTCGCGAAGGTCGGGGCCGAATCACGGCTCCTCGACGCCGACCCCGGTGGTGCGCTGGCGGATGCGGAGGCGGGTCTCCGGGTGCTCGAGGGCTCGAGCGACGCGCTATGGTCGACGCCGCTCGTCGTGTTCGGGCTGCGGGCGATCGCCGATCTCGCCGAGGCTGGCAGGATGCATGCGGCGACCGTGGACACGGACGAGGCCCTCGCCCGGTTCCGCGCGCAGCTAGAGGCGTCGGCAGCGGCCGTCCGCACACCGAGCGGCCACGGCTTCGTGGCGCTCGGCCGGGGCGAGCTCGCGCGTGCGGCCGGCGATGACGATCCGGGCGCCTGGCGCGAGGCGATCGCCGCCTTCGATGCCATCCCGATGCCGCTGTACGCCGCCTACGCGCGGTTCCGCCTCGCGGAGTCGGAGCTGCGCGCGCGGGGGCTGCGTGCCGAGGTGGCCGACGATCTGCGGGCCGCGCACGAGGTGGCTCGCGGGGCCGGCGCGAAGCCGCTGGAGGCATGGATCGCCGGCCTGGCCGGGCGTGCCCGGATCCCGCTCGATGTCGCCGGGGCGGGCGAACCCCCGGTGGCGAGCGAGGTTTCGACCGATGGCGCCCGGGACCCCTATGCGGCGGCGGCCGCGCTCGGACTCTCGGCGCGCGAGATCGAGGTGCTCGAGCTGGTGACGGCCGGGATGACGAACGGCGAGATCGCGGAACGGCTGTTCATCACTCGCAAGACCGCCGCGGTCCACGTCACGCACATCCTGGACAAGCTCGGCGTGCCGAACCGCGTCAGCGCGGCGATGATCGGGGCCCGGGTCGGGCTGGGCGCGGTGACCGAGGAGGCGGCGGCCGGCGAGTAGTGGACCGCGGTGGCGCGGACGGGCGAAGACCCGCGCCGCTCCCCCTCGGGGCGACGCGGGTCTTCGGGATGCCGCGGCCCCGAGCAGGCCGCGACACGGGAGAAGCGGGGTCAGGCACCGGCAGCGGCGGGGCGATGACCGGCGGGCCGGGTCGCACCGAGCAGCCGGGTCAGGCGCTCCAGGAACGGGACGGCGTCGATGGCGCCATCGCCGTGGGACTGGCCGGCCTGCCGGATCAGCCGATCGCGCTCCGCCTGTCGCAGGTCGTCGGCGATCCGCTGCTTGGCCAGGTCGTACATCACCAGCGGGTGGTTCATGGTCGGTGCCTCCTTTGGGTGGCTTGCTGTCCCTGTTCGGGCTTGCTGCCATCCTCGTCGCCGCCTCTCCCGGTGCCATCGGGTCGCGATCCCGAACTGCGGGCCTGAGGTACCTCAAAGCGCCGAATGCGTGCGTGAGGCGGGCGTCGCGGGCGGACGGGCGTGGCGTTGTTGCGCACCCGAGATGCGGCTGCAACACCGCACGCGATCCGTCGCCGGACGCGGCGCGTAGGCTCGGGTGAACCCGATCCCCGGTGCGCCGCGACGCGTGCCGCCAGCCGGAGGACCGTCGATGTCCCGACGCCTGCTCGCGCCCATCGCCGCCGTTGTCGCAGCCGCGCTGCTCGCGGCCCCCGCAGCCGCGGCCCCATTCCCCACGACGATCCAGCTGCCGGACGGCTGGCAGCCGGAGGGCATCACCGACGGGACCGGCACCACCGCGTACGTCGGGTCCCTCGCGGACGGAGCCATCGCGTCGGTCAACGTCAGGACGGGAGATGTGGACCCGCTGGCCGCCGGGGCGACCGGCCGCGCGACCGTCGGGCTGGACTACGAGGACGGCGCACACCGGCTGTGGGCCGCCGGCGGCGGGACGGGCGAGGTACGCGCCTACGACGCCCGGACGGGGACGCTCCTGGAGACGTACACGTTCACGGCCGGCTTCCTCAACGACGTCGTGGTGACGCACGACGCGGTCTACGTGACCGACTCGGGAATCCAGCAGCTGATCGTGATCCCGCTGCCCGACGACGGGTCGGTGCCTGACCCGACGACCGCGTTCACGCTGCCGCTGATCGGTGACATCCACTACACGAGCGACTTCAACGCGAACGGCATCGTCGCGAGGGACGGCTGGCTGATCCTCGTCCAGTCCGGGACGGGCCTCCTGTTCCGCGTCGATCCCGCGACCGGCGAGGCGCGGACCATCGACCTCGGCGGGCAGAGCCTGTCCGCGGGTGACGGCCTCGAGCTCGTGGGTTCGACGCTCTACGTGGTGCGCAACCAGCTCGGCCAGATCGTGCGCATCCGGCTCGCCCGCGATCTGCTCTCCGGGACGGTGGTCGACACGCTCATCCCGGCCGGCGTGGACGTCCCGACCACCGCCGCGTTCATCGCGGGCCGCTTGTGGCTGGTGAACGCCCGGTTCAATACCCCGCCGTCGCCGGAGACGCCGTACTGGCTGACCTCGGTCAAGCCGTAGACCACGCGGGAGCTCACGCCGGGGCCCATCGAGCGCCCCTCCCGGCCCGTATCCTGCGCGGATGACGGACGTCTGGGTCTGCTCCCACTGCAAGTCCATCAACCGCCTCCGCGACAGCCGCTGCTACAGCTGCGGACAGCGCCAGGAAGAGGTCGCGGCCGCGGCCGCCGGATACACGCCGAACGTGCGGCTCGCGGAGGCAGTGGCGAACCGCACGGTGCGGGGCTACCAGTCGTCGGCGCCGTTCGCGGTCGCCGCGGGCTTCCTGATCGTCGGAACCGCCGCGCTCGGCCTGTGGCAGCTGGTCGAGGGGCTGCGGGACGTGAGTCCCCTGAAGACCGCGCTCGCCGACGCGATCCGGACGGGCAGCGATGCCGCCATCAACGAGGTCATGAACGCCGACAACGCCCGGCTCGCGAGCCTGTCGTCGTTCTGGTGGCTGTTCCTGGGGCTCGGCGTGCTCGCGTTCGGCCTGTGGCTCAGCCGGGTTCGCCTGAACATCCCGGCCCTGGGCGGCGGCACCCCGACGTGGGGCCCCTGGAAGGCCTTCCTCTACCCCCTGATCCCGATCGTCAACCTCGTCCGGGTCCCGGGGATGATCAACGACGCGATGTATCGGCTCGATCCCCGGGCCGGCGGCCTCGCCATGGTGGCGCTCGCGTGGATCGGCTTCGTGGGCAGCCGGATCGTCTGGATCGTGGGCACCGTGGCGATCACGACGGCGTTCGCGGGCTCGTTCGTCGACGCGACCTCGCTCGAGGACCTCGTCGTCGCGTCCGGACGGCTCGTGGACCAGACGGTGGCGCTTGCCGTCATCACGGAGCTGATGACGGCAACCGGGGCCGTGCTGCTCGTCGCGCTCATCGCGCGCATCGAGATGCGGGCCGCGGCGCGCGACGAGGAGATCCGGGCGCAGCTCGGCCCGGTCGGACCGGTGGCGCCGCCGTCGACGCAGCCGTCGACCGATGCCCCGCCGCCGGCGCCCGGGGCTCCCGTCATCGCCGGTGCGGTCGCTCCGATGGACACGTCGTCGCGGGGTGTGCCGGGTGTCGCGGCCGTGGCCCTGGGAGCGGACGCGATGCCGGCCCCCGCCCCGACCAACCCGCAGCCGTTGCGCACGGCTGACGCGGCTCCCTCTCCCGAGGCCGGTACCAGGACGCCTGGGTCGCGACCCCTCACGATCCCGCGGCCCGACTTGGGCGGGTCGCCGCCCACTCGCGCCGACACGGGCCCAGTCGCGCCACCGCCGCCTCCCCCACCCGCCCGCTGAGGCAGCTCCGAACCGACACGTCGTCCACACGACGCTCGAATCACCGCGCGATCGGACGATTCCGCGCCGGGCGCACGGCTGACGACGCAGAGCAACGCGCGGCGGCCGATCCCCGCCGGCTCCGCGCGTCGTTCGCGCGGGCTCGTTGACCCGGCAACTTCGTCCGAGGTCTTGACAAAGTCGGTATCCTGCCTTTGTCAACGGACTTTGCAAAGTCGCCGAGGGCCCCACCCGCGATGCCGCTTGCCGCGAAGGCAACCCACCAGCAGACGCGCGCGATCAACCAGGGCCTGGTCCTGCGAACCCTCTACGACCTCGGTCCCATCAGCCGCGCGGACGTCGCCCGGCACACCGGCCTCACCCGCACCACCGTCAGCGACGTCGTCGCCGAGTTCATCGCCGACGGCCTGGTCGAGGAGGTCGGCCGCGGCCCCTCGAGCGGCGGCAAGGCCCCGATCCTCGTCCAGGTCGTGGCGGACGCCCGGCTGGTCATCGGCCTCGACCTCGGCGAGGGCGCGTTCGTCGGTGCGCTGGTCGACCTTCGTGGCGAGATCCGCGAGCGGATCGCCCTCCCCGTCGACAGCCGCGACGGCGAGGCGGCGCTCGCGACCCTGGACCGGCTGGTCGACCGCCTGATCGCGCTGGCGCCCAAGGGTGCCCTGCTCGGCATCGGCGTCGGCACCCCTGGCCTGATCGACACCGACACCGGGTCCATCCGCTGGGCGGTCAACCTCGACTGGGAGGACCTCCCGCTCGGCGCCCACCTCCGCGAGCGGACCGGGCTCCCGGCGTACGTGGCGAACGACTCGCGCGCGGCGGCGATGGGCGAGCACCTGTTCGACGCCGCGCACCGCGGCCCCAACCTCGTCGCGGTCAAGATCGGCCAGGGCATCGGCGCCGGGATCGTGCTCGGCGGGGAGCTGTTCCAGGGCGACGGGTTCGGTGCCGGCGAGATCGGGCACACGAGCGTCGTCGA
Organism: Candidatus Limnocylindrales bacterium; assembly: GCA_035701885.1. Taxonomy (GTDB): domain Bacteria; phylum Chloroflexota; class Limnocylindria; order Limnocylindrales; family CSP1-4; genus CAIXZV01. The sequence goes on along the minus strand of DASSRG010000302.1, from coordinate 3,443 downwards.
CGACGGCGCGGCGTGCCGCTGCGGACGGTTCGGGTGCCTCGAGACCGTGGCCAGCTCCGGGGCGATCGAGACGGCAGCTCGCGAGGCGGCAACCGCGAACCCGGACAGCGAGCTCGCGCGACGGCTCGCGGCGAACGGCACGCTCACCGTCGAGGACGTGGGCGCGGCGGCCGCCGCCGGCGACGAGCCGGCCCGCCGAGTCGCCGTCGCGGCCGGGCGATGGCTCGGACGCGCGCTCGCCGCCGTGATCGGCACCCTCGACGTCCACGAGGTCGTCCTCGTCGGTGCCGCGACCCAGCTCGGCGAGCCGTGGCTCGACGCCGTGCGCGACGAGGCGGCTCGGCGAGCCCTCGGCCTCCTGACCCGCGACGTCCGGATCGAGATCGGCGGTCGCGCCGAGGACGTCGTGCTCCTCGGCGCGAGCGCGCTGCTCATGTCGCACGAGCTCGGCCTGGTGCCCGCGCGATGACGATCGGCGCACGCCCCACGGCGGCGACCCCGGACGCGGACGCGCATGGACGTCCCTCCCCCACGCTGCTCGCGGGCGTCGACGTCGGCGGCAGCAAGATCGCGATCCTCATCGCCGACGCCGGCCTCCGCCCGGTGTCCCGTCTCGTCGTGCCCATGGCGCCGGGCGACGCCCGCGACGGCGTCCGGCGGATCGTCGCGGCGGTCGACGAGGCGATCGACGCCGCCGGTCGCAGCCGGACCGAGCTCGCGGCCCTCGGGATCGGCGTCCCCGGGCGGGTGGACCCGGACGCCGGCACCGTGACCCTCGCCGTGAACCTGGGCTGGCACGCGCTCCCCCTGCGCGACGAGCTCGAGTCGATCCTCGGCATCCCGGTCGCGGTCGAGAACGATGTCCGGGCCGCCGCCGCCGGCCTCCACGCGCGCGGGCAGGCAGGCGGCGCCGAGAACCTCGCCTATCTCGCGATCGGCACCGGGATCTCGGCCGGCGTCGTGCTCGACGGCATGCTGTACCGCGGGCCGCGCGGGCTTGCGGGCGAGATCGGGCACGTCGTCCTGGAGCCCAACGGGCCGGCCTGCCGGTGCGGCCTCGACGGCTGCCTCGAGGCGCTCGCGAGCGGCCGCGCGATCGCCGAGGCCGCGGCCCTCCGGATCGAGCAGGATCCCCAGACGAGCATCGAATCCCCGGTCTCCGCGGAATCGGTGTACCGTGCGGCGGCCGCCGGGGATCCCGTCGCCACCCGGCTGGCGGACCGCACCGGTCGCTACGTCGCCCGCGCCATCCACGCGCTCGTCATGACGTACGACGTGCCGCGGGTCGTGCTCGGCGGTGGCGTCACCCGCGCAGGCGCCGCATTCCTGGACCCGGTCACCCGGGGGCTCGACGAGCTCCGGGCCGCATCCGCGCTCGCGCGCGAGGCGCTGCCCGAGGACCTCGTGGAGCTGCTGCCACCCGACGCCGATGCCGGCGCCTGGGGCGGGGTCATCCTCGCCCGCGGCGTCGTCATCCGACCGACGGGACCGTCACCCGGCGGCCCGCCGGACGGGAGGAGGTGATCGCCGCGCAAGGAGAGGGCCCGGACCGTGACCCGGGCAGCGGCGGTCACGGACACAACGGCAGCACCCATCCATCGGCACGCGAAGAGAGGAGAGCACCGGTGAATTCACGCAGACTGCTGGCCCTGGGGCTGGCGGCGATGCTGGCCGTCGCGGCCTGTTCCGGGTCCACGACCCCGAGCGCGTCGACCGCCCCGGCATCCACGGCGCCGAGCGAGAGCGCGGCGGCGTCCGACAGCGCCGCTCCGTCCGAGAGTGCGGCCGCGTCGGAGAGCCCGGAGGCGCTCGCGCCCGACCCGGCCGAGGCGGTCATCCCGAACGTCGAGCAGGGCGCCGAGATCGGCTTCTGGACGTTCTACCTGTCGCCCACGTTCGACCAGTACATCAAGGACACGATCGCCCGCTTCGAGGCGACGTACCCGGGCGTCAAGGTCAACTGGGAGGATCACCAGGCGACGTTCAAGGACGACCTCAACAACGCGTTCGCCGCCGGCAACGCGCCCGACGTCATCAACCTGTCGGTCAGCGAGGGCTGGGTCAGCGAATACGCGGGCAAGGACCTGCTCCTTCCGCTCGACGACAAGGTCCCGGCCGCCGTCAAGGACGTCTACTTCCCCGGGCTGTGGAAGGAGCAGCTCATCGACGGCGTCAACTACCAGTTCCCGTGGTACCAGGGCCTGAACGTCGAGCTCCTCAACAAGGCGCTGTTCGAGAAGGCCGGCGTCAACCCCGACGACTTCCCGAAGACGATCGACGGCATTCCGGACCTGTGCAAGACGTTCCTCGACAAGGCGCAGGCGCTGTGCACCATCCGGCTGACGATGTCCGACCTGCTCGCGCAGATGGTCTACGAGGGCAACGTCAAGGTCCTCGCCGACGACGGCAAGTCGTTCACGTTCGACTCGCCCGAGGGCGTCGCGTGGCTCCAGATGTACGTCGACATGGTCAAGGCCGGTACCGTCGACCAGACGGTCCTCACCACGACCGACGACCGCGTCGGCCTCAACGCCTTCATCGCGGGCAGCTCGCCGTTCTACGCGACCGGCCCCAACCTCGCCCGCCAGGTCAAGGACCAGAACGCGACGCTGTACCAGAACCTCGGCATGGTCCAGCAGCCGCTCGGCAAGAGCAACGTCTCGGGCAAGGGCCTCATGTCCCTGTCCGTGAAGGGCGACACGAAGTACCCGAACGCCTCGATGGCGCTCGCGCAGTTCTTCACCAACCCGCGGAGCATGGTCGACTTCAGCAAGCAGGTCGCCGTGTACCCGTCCAGCGCGTCGGCCTACGACGACCCGTTCTTCTCGTCGACCCCCTCGGCCGTCGAGGACAGCGCCCGCCCGCTCGCGAAGGACATCATCGCGACGTACGCGGACATCGTCCCGACGATCCCGAACAAGGCCGACGTGAACGAGATCGTCCGCAAGGCCGTCGAGTCCGCCCTGTTCGGCGGCGTCGACGCCCAGAAGGCGCTCTCCGACGCGGTCGCCCAGGCCAACGCGACCCTGAAGTAAGTTCCACGTCGACAGGGCCCCGGTCCGGTTCTGCGCCGGCCGGGGCCCGCGTGGACCCCGTGATGCGACGACAACGACTGACGCCGTACCTGTTCCTCGCGCCGGCGCTGATCCTGCTCGGGATCTTCGTGGTGTACCCGATCATCGCGGTCGTCGGGTTCTCGTTCACCGACTACGACATCGTCCGGCCGCCGGTCCCGGTGGGCCTCGACAACTACGTGCAGCTGGTCAACGACCCGGCCTTCTGGCTGTCGCTCCAGCACTCGTTCCTGTACCTGATCGTGACGCCGATCCTGATCGTGCTGTCGATCTGCCTCGCGATCGTCGTGAACCGGGCGATGCGCGGGATCAACATCTTCCGCGCCCTGTACTTCGTGCCCGCGGTGTGCGGCTCGATCGCCATCGGCC
>DASSRG010000301.1:0-2547 GCA_035701885.1 Candidatus Limnocylindrales bacterium | reverse complement strand
GGCGAGTCATCCACAGGCTGTCCACAGTGTGCGCGAATCGTGGATAAGTGATCCCCGGTCAACCCGAAGTTCGTGGACAAGGCCGTTGTCGCCCCTGGGCCGTCGCCGATATCGTTCGGTTTGCCCGAAGGGGCCGGTGGTACCGACGCCGGACCGGTGAGCAATCATCGGACCGGGTCCCCGAACCGCCGTCGACGAGGCCGCAAGGCCGGCGAGACGGAGGGTGCCGGGGCCGCTGCGACAAAGCCAGGCTTGCTTGGCGGTGGCGTGGGCGTGACGGTGCAGTACGGTTCCTTCGGGCGCTTTCGTGTGCGCCGCGAGCCGGACTCCCTGCCCAATGCCCAAGCTCTCCGCTGGCCTGCTGCTGTATCGCCGCGTCGACGACGACATCGAGGTGCTCGTCGCCCACCCCGGCGGTCCGATCTGGGCGCGCCGCGACACCGGGGCGTGGTCGATCCCCAAGGGCGCCGCGAACGACGGCGAGGCCCTCATCGACGCCGCCTACCGCGAGTTCGAGGAGGAGACCGGACACGCCGCGCCGGCCGACGGGGCAATCGACCTGGGCGAGGTGAAGATGCGGTCCGGCAAGGTCGTCCACGGCTGGGGCGTGCAGGGCGACCTCGACCCGTCGAACCTTCGGAGCATGCACATCGAGGTCGAGTGGCCGCCCAAGTCGGGGCGCCTGGTCACCGTCCCCGAGATCGACCGCGTCGCGTGGGTCCGCCCCTCCGAGGCCCGTCGCCGGCTGAACCCGGCGCAGGCCTCATTCGTCGATCGGCTGCTCCAGGCGCTGGCGAAGGCCTGACCGTGACCGGCGAGTGGCTCCTCGCCAACGGGTTGGGCGGGTACGCGCTCGGACCGCGCACGGGTCCGGCGACCCGCGGCTACCACGGCTGGCTCGTCGCGGCCACCGAGCCGCCCGATGGCAGGCGGCTCATGGTCGGCTCGATCGACACGATGGCGACGATCGACGGGCTCGAACATCGGCTCGACGAGTTGGAGCTCGCGCCCGGCGAGGCCGACCGCGACGGCGTGCGGATCAGGCTCGAGGCATGGATGCCGCGTGACGCGAACGCGACCTGTCTCCGCTGGACGCGGACGGACGACGGCACCGCCGCCGTCACGCTGCGGCTGGTTCCGTGGCTCGTGGGCCGGGACCACCACCCGCAGGACGGGTTGGCGGTCGAACCGGAGTCCGTCGCGATCAGCGCCGACGGGACGAGCGCGACCGTGGCCTGGCCGGCCGATCGCGCGGTGCCGACCCTCCACCTTTCGGTCGATGGCGGCCGCCTGGTCGCCGACGAGCGCGCCGGCTGGGTCGACTACCCGGAAGAGGTCGCCCGAGGCACGGCGACCGGCGAGACGCACCACGCGCGCGTCGCGATCGAGGCGTCGCTTGCGCCAGGCGCGGCCGTGTCGGTCGTGCTCAGCGTGATCGACGGGTCGCGAGCTCCCCTGCCCGACCCGGGTGACCTCGACGTCGTCGCGGCCGTCGAGGAGGCTCGACGCCGTGACCTGGTTCACCGTGCGGGTCCCGCAGCCACGGACCCCCGAGTTGCGCCGCTCGTCCTCGCCGCGGACCGCTTCCTCGTCCATCGCCCGGATCCACGCGCCACGAACCCCGCCGACGGCATCACCGTCATCGCGGGCTACCCGTGGTTCGGCGACTGGGGACGCGACACGATGATCGCCCTGCCGGGCCTGACGCTGACCACCGGCCGCCACGACGACGCCCGCCGGATCCTGCGCACGTGGGCGTCGCTCGTCCAGGACGGCCTGCTGCCGAACCACTTCCCCGAGGCCGGCGTGCCCGCCTACCACGCGATCGATGCACCGCTGTGGTTCGTCCATGCGCTGGGCGCATTCGAGCGCGCGACCGGCGACGCGACGATCGCGCACGAGCTGCGGCCGGCCGTCGAGCAGATCACGCGCGCGTACGCGGACGGCACCGGGTTCGGCATCGGCGTGGACCGCGACGACGGCCTCGTCCGGGGCGGCGAGCCGGGCCTCCAGCTGACCTGGATGGACGCCAAGGTCGACGGCGTCGTCATGACGCCACGCCACGGCAAGCCGGTCGAGATCCAGGCGCTGTGGATCGAGACTTGTCGCCTGGCGGCCGGATGGGCGAACGTCGATGGCGACGACGCCGCAGAGAGCGCCCATCGATCCAACGCGCACCGAGCGGTCGAGTCGTTCCGAGCCCGCTTCCCGATCGCCGGTCGCGGCTTCCTCCACGACCTCGTTGACGGCCCGGACGGCGACGACCCGTCGCTCCGCCCGAACCAGCTGCTCGCCCTGAGCCTCGTCCCCGATCTCGTCGACGACGGCCTCGCGGCCAGCGTCCTCGACATCGTCGACACGCACCTCGTCGTGCCGGGCGCGATCCGCACGCTCGCGCCGTTCGAGCCCGGGTACCACCGGTCGTTCCAAGGGCCTCCGGTCGTCCGCGACGCCGCGTACCACCAGGGCGCGGCGTGGACCTGGCTGCTGGGACCATGGCTGGACGCGACCGCCCGGGTCCGGGGCAGGACGGCGGCGCGCGAGGCC
>DASSRG010000300.1:0-15057 GCA_035701885.1 Candidatus Limnocylindrales bacterium | reverse complement strand
TGCCCGGGACGGCCATCAGCGTGAGGATCGTGTCCGTGCCCGTGAGGGTCGGGTCTCCGGGCGAGGCTCGCCACGCGAGGCTGACGATCCGCCGGTCGTCCACGCCGATCTCGTACGCCCCGTCGGGCGGTGGCAGCGCCTGCGGCAGCAGCACGCGTGGCTCGTCCAGCGCCAGCACGTCCTCGAGCGGCACCGGGCTCCCGAGGTCGAGGCTCGAGGCGGGCGGTGCGCTCTGCTCGGTCAGGCGCAGGTCGAGGCCGGGGAGGCCGAACCCGAGGCCGGTCGCGAGCGCCGCGATCGCGAGCACGAGCGCGACCGCGAGCACGAGCGGCCGAAGGACGCGTCCCCGGCGACCACGGCGGCCGACGGCGCCGCCGTCGATCCGTCGGAGCACGCTTGGCCGGAGGTCGGGGGCCGCCGGCGCGGAGAGCCGGGCCGCAACCGCGGCGCGAAGGTCCGGCGTCTCGGGCCATGCGGCGCCGGCCGCGGCCGCGACGAGCAGCCGCTCGACCTGGGCGTCGAACCCGTCCATGGCCGCGTCCCCCCGGTCGTCCCGCGGCGTCACGGCGCGGCCTCGAGTGTCACGCCGGCCGCCTCGAGGGACGCCCGCATCCGGCGCAGCCCACGGTGGAGGCGCGACTTCGCCGTACCGGCCGGGATCCCCAGCGCCGCGCACGTCTCGGACTCGGACAGGCCGAGGAGATAGCGGCACGCGACGACCCGCCGCTCGTCGTCGCCCAGGTCGCGCAGCGCCGCCCGCACCTGGGCCTGCGTCTCGCCGACCAGCACCTCGACCTCCGGCGAGACGGCCGCGGCCGCGGCGCCCGGCGTCGCGTCGCTGCTCGAGCGCGCCTCGCCGCCGCGGATCGCCGCCAACGCGCGATCGGCCAGGCTGTCCCGGCGGCCCCGCGACCGCACCCGGTTCCGCGCCTCGTTGCCGACGATCGCGAGCAGCCACGGCCGGAACGGCGCACCGGCCCGGAACCGGTCGAGCGCGAGGTACGCCTTGACGAACGCCTCCTGCGCCGCGTCCTCGGCATCGACGGTGGAGCCCGTGAGGACATAGGCCACGCGGAATGCGGCCGCCTGGTGCATCGTCACCAGCTCCCCGAACGCCTCCGCGTCCCCGTCCCTCGCCCGCTCGACGAGCTCTCGTTCGAGCGTCGCGAGGGCGTCAGGCCGGGAGTCGGTCACGCGTCACGCGGAGCGGGGCGCCGTGCCCGGAGCGCGCCGCCGACGGACCGCGACACCGGCCGCGACCGCGAGGGCCGCGAGCACGACGATCGACACGAGCAGCTCCGGCGCCACGGCCGGGGGGGCGGGTGCCGCTTCGGGTGCCGGCTCGACCGCGGGCTGCGCGGCCGGCGAGGCGGGCTCCACCGGCGCGACCTTCACGGGCGCGGCAGCCGCGACCGGCGCGAGCTGGGCGGTCCGGTCGCTGATCTCCCCGAACGCGAACGGATCCTCCTTGACCATCACCGCCATGTCCCACGAGCCGCCGATCCCGAACTCGATGTCCCGCGCGCCGCCCTCCGGGATCGCGATCGTCGCGGTGTAGTGGCCGGGGACCCCGTCGGTGGTCGCCACGCCCTGCGTGGTCGCGCCCTCGGGCCCGACGAGGCGGATCTGAAGCGGCGTACCCTCGACCGGGTGCAGCTCGCCGGTCTCGGGGTCCGGCACGGTCACGGTGAGCCCGACGATGATCTCGGTCCCGCCCGGCGTCCCCATCGCGATCGGCGCGTCGAGCGTCACCTCCATCCACTCCTTCGCGAGGACGGCGGGCGCGCCGGCGAGGGCGATGACGGTGGCGATGGACAGGATAGGGGCGATCGTTCGGCGCATCGGGAGCCTCCGCGGTGGTGTCGATGCTCCTACACCGCGCGGTCCGGACCGGTTCCCGGGAGCGGACGGGTGACCGGCCCACCACCCGCGAGGTACGTCTGGCTCCGCAACCCGTGGCCGATGTACGCGGCGATGAAGGCGGATGCGGCGATGACGCCGCCGAGGTCGACGCCGTGCTCGATCCCCAGGCCGTCGAGGAGGTACACCAGGTCCTCGGTCGCGAGGTTGCCGGCGGCACCGGGGCCGGCGAACGGGCAGCCGCCGAGCCCGCCCGCGGAGCTGTCGACGATCGACAGGCCACGCTGGAGGGCGACGAGGACGTTCGCCAGGGCCTGTCCGCGCGTGTCGTGCGCGTGGAGGCCGAGGCGCTCCATCGGGACGACGGGCTCGATCGCATCCAGCACCCGCTCGACGTCCGCCGGCGTCGCGGCGCCGATCGTGTCCCCCAGGCTGATCTCGTCGCAACCGAGGTCGACGAGGCGGCGGGCCGTGTCCGCCGTGCGCTCGGGCGCCACCGCCCCGGCGTACGGGCAGCCGAACGCCACCGAGACGTAGCCCCTCGTCCGCATGCCGCGGTCCCGCGCGGCGCCCACGACCGTCGCCGCGTCCGCCAACGCCGCGTCGCGCGTCCGGCGCAGGTTCGCCTGGTTGAACTCGTCGGTGGCGCCGATCACGACGGCGATCTCGTCGGCCCCGGCGGTGACGGCGCGCTCGAGCCCGCGGGGGGTCGGGACGAGGACCGGGTAGCGGACCCCGGGCGCGCGCGCGATGCGCGGGAAGACCTCGTCGGCGTCGGCGAGCTGCGGAACCGCCGCGGGGTGGACGAACGACGTGGCTTCGACGACGGGCAGGCCGGCCGCGGTGAGCCGGTCGATGTACCCGACCTTGACGTCGGTCGGGATGTGCGCGGACTCGTTCTGCAGGCCGTCCCGGGGACCGACTTCGACGATCGTGACCCGCGTCGGCAGCGTCATGCGTTCGCCTCCGCGGCGGCCTCGGCCTCGTGGGACGGCTCCAGCGCCACGAGGGGCGCGCCGCGCGTCACCTGGTCGCCGACGGCGACCATGAGCCCGCCGACGCGCCCGGCACCCGGCGCCGCGATCACGTGCTCCATCTTCATCGCCTCCAGCACCAGGAGGGGTTCGTTCGCCGCGACATGATCGCCCTCCGCAACGTGGATGCGCACGATCCGGCCGGGCATCGGTGCGGCGAGCGAGCCCGCATCCCCGGAGTCGCCAGGTGCGCGACCCAGGCCGGGCGGCGGCGCGAGGCGGAGCCTGGAGGCGCGACCGCCGATCGTGACGGTGTCGACGACGCGTCCGTGGGTCGCGGGACGGACACGCACGGGCTCGCCATCAACCTCGAGGCGGATCGACTCGCCGTCGCGCTCGACGAGGCGCACGTCAAAGCCCTCGCCATCTACATCGACGCGGGCGCGGAGCCCCGGTCCACGGGTCGTGGTGGCGGTCACGAGACGCGTGCCGGCGTTCCATGTGGTCGGCTCCCCGACGCCCGCCGCACGCCACGGCCGGCCACTCGTCCAGGGGTCGTGCGCGTCGTCCGCTCCCAGCAGCGACCGCGCGCCCGCGGCCGCCGCGACGGCCCCTGGTTCGAACGCGCCGAGCCGAGCGACGAGGTCGTGATCGTCGAGGAACGTCGTTCGCAGGTCACCGGCGCGAAACGCAGGCTCGGCGACGACCGCGGCGAGCAGGTCGAGGTTCGTCTCGACGCCGTGGAGGCGGGTCCGGTCCAGGACGTCGGCCATGCGATCGACGGCAGCGGCGCGGTCCGGCGCATGGACGACGAGCTTCGCCACCAGCGAGTCGTAGAACGGCGGGACCGCGACGCCCGGCGCTACGGCGGCATCGACTCGGACGTCCTCCGGCACGTCGAACGCCGTCACGCGACCCGTGGACGGCAGAAAGCCGCCGGCGACGTCCTCCGCCACGACCCGCACCTCGATCGCGGCGCCGTCGAACCGCACGTCCTCCTGCCCGAACCCGAGCGGCTCGCCCGCCGCGATCCGGAGCTGCTGCTCAACAAGGTCCAGGCCGGTGACCGCCTCGGTGACCGGATGCTCGACCTGGAGGCGCGCGTTGACCTCGAGGAAGAAGAACGAGCCGTCCTCGTCGAGCAGGAACTCCGCCGTGGCCGCGTTGACGTAGCCCGCGGCGCGCGCGAGCCGGATCGCCGCGTCGCCCATCCGCTCGCGAAGCTCGGCGTCGACCGCCGGCGACGGCGACTCCTCGATCAGCTTCTGGTGCCGCCGCTGGATCGAGCACTCCCGCTCGCCGAGGTGGATGACGGCGCCGTACGCATCCGCCAGGAGCTGCACCTCCACGTGTCGCGGCCGCTCCACGAACCGTTCGAGCAGCAGCCGGTCGTCGCCGAAGGCAGCCGCGGCCTCGCGCCGCCCCGCGGCGAGCGCCTCCGGCAGCTCGGCGGGCGACCGGACGACCCGCATCCCGCGGCCCCCGCCACCCGCGCTCGCCTTGACGAGGAGGGGGTACCCGATCGATCCCGCCGCCGCCACGAAATCCTCGTCTGCTGCCATGTCACCGTGGTAGCCAGCTAACACGGGAACACCCGTGGCGTCGGCGAGCGCCTTTGCCCGCGCCTTGTCCCCGAGCGCCCGCATCGCCTCGGGCTGCGGCCCGATCCACACGAGGCCTGCGTCGAGGACGGCCTGCGCGAACCCCGCGTTCTCGGCGAGGAACCCATAGCCCGGATGGATCGCCTCCGCGCCGGTTGAGAGTGCCGCCTTGATGACCCCGTGCGCCCGCAGGTACGAGTCGGCGGCCGGCCCCTCGCCGATCCGGACGGCCTGGTCGGCGGCGAACCGGTGGGGCGCCCGCGCGTCCGCATCCGAAAAGACGGCCACGGTCCGAATCCCGAGCCGCCCGCACGTCCGGAACACCCGCAGGGCGATCTCACCGCGGTTGGCGACCAGGACGGACGAGAACACGCCCGCCCCGCTACATCCTGAAGACGCCGAACGACGTCTCCGGGATCGGCGCGTTTCGGATGGCCGCAGCGAGCCCGAGCCCCAGCACCCGCCGCGTGTCGACCGGGTCGATGATCCCGTCGTCCCACAGCCGCGCGGTCGAGTAGTACGGCGAGCCCTGCCGCTCGTAGGTCTCGAGGGTCGGCGCCATGAACTCGGCCTGCTCCGCCTCGCTCATCGTCCGGCCCTCGCGCGCGAGCGCGTCCATCCGCACCTGCAGCAGCACGCTCGCCGCCTGACGCCCGCCCATCACGCTGATCCGCGCGTTCGGCCACATCCACAGCTGGCGCGGCGAGAAGGCCCGGCCCGCCATCCCGTAGTTGCCCGCCCCGAACGACCCGCCGACGACGACCGTGAACTTCGGTACCCGCGCGTTCGCGACCGCCATCACCATCTTCGCGCCGTCGCGTGCCAGGCCCCGGTTTTCGTACTCGCGCCCGACCATGAACCCGGTGATGTTCTGGAGGAACACCAGCGGGATCCGGCGCTTCGCACATAGCTCGATGAAGTGCGCGCCCTTGAGCGACGACTCGCTGAACAGGATCCCGTTGTTCGCGACGATCCCCACCGGATAGCCCCAGATCCGGGCAAACCCGGTGACCAGCGTCGTCCCGTACCGCGCCTTGAACTCGTCGAGCTCGGAGCCGTCGACGATGCGGGCGATCACGTCGCGGACGTCGAACGCCGTCCGCAGGTCCGCGGGGACGAGCCCGTACAGGTCCTCCGGGTCGTAGAGCGGCTCGCGCGGTGCGTCCACCGCCCACGGGAGGGGCGGCGCGACCCGCGGGACGTTGGCGAGGATCCGGCGCGCGATCGCCAGCGCGTGCTCGTCGTCCTCGGCGAAGTGGTCCGCGACCCCGCTGACCCGCGTGTGAACGTCGGCGCCGCCGAGGTCCTCGGCGCTCACCTCCTCCCCGGTCGCGGCCTTGACCAGCGGCGGCCCGCCGATGAACACCGTCCCGGTCCCGCGCACGATCACCGTCTCGTCGCTCATCGCGGGGACGTACGCGCCGCCTGCGGTGGAGCTGCCCATCACGACGGCGATCTGCGCGATCCCGGCCGCCGACAGGTTCGCCTGGTTGTAGAAGATCCGGCCGAAGTGCTCTCGATCGGGGAACACCTCGTCCTGCATCGGCAGGAACGCCCCGCCGCTGTCGACGAGGTACACGCATGGCAGCCGGTTCTCGGCCGCGATCTCCTGCAGCCGCAGGTGCTTCTTGACGGTCATCGGGAAGTACGTGCCGCCCTTGACCGTCGCGTCGTTGGCGACCACCGCCACTTCGCGCCCGTCGACCACGCCGATCCCGGTGACGATCCCCGCCGACGGGGCCTCCCCGTCGTACAGGTCCCACGCGGCGAGCGGGCTGAGCTCCAGGAACGGTGTGCCGGGGTCGACGAGCCGGTCGATCCGTTCCCGCGCCAGCAGCTTGCCCCGGCCGCGGTGCCGCTCCACCGCCTCGGTGCCGCCGCCGGCCTGCACCCTCGCCAGCCGTTCGCGAAGCTCGGCCACGAGCCCCAGGTTGGTCTCGCGGTTCGCGTCCCACTCCGGGCCGTGCGGGCGCTCGGGGATGACCGTCACGCCGCCATTAGCGATCGTGGAGCGGCGCGGTGTCAAGGCGCCAGGATCGGCCGATGCCGAAGCCGCGCACCGACCGGCTGGGCACGGTCCGCCGGATCGCAGGGCTCCGGGGCGCAATCCTCAACGCGACGCAGCTGCTGGACCTCGCGCCGCTGCTCGCGGCCAACCTCGGGATCCAGGTCCGCGACGACTGACGGGCGGTCAGCGCCCCTCGAACCGCGGCGGCCGCTTGTCGACGAACGCGCGGAAGCCCTCCCGGCGGTCCTTGGACACGAGCACCGTCTCGTACAGCGCGTTCTCCTCGGCCATTCCGTCGGCCAGCGCGCGGTGGGCGGCGGCGATCGCCCGACGGGCCTGGCGGATCCCGAGCGGCGCGCCACGCGCGATCGCGGAGGCGAGCTCGATCGCGCCGGCGAGCGCCGCCCCGTCGCCGACCACTCGCGCGACGATGCCCCACCGCTCCGCCTCGTCCGCCGTGAGCCGGCGCCCGGTGAGGATCACGTCCCGCGCACGCGCGGGCCCGACGAGCCAGGTCAGCGTCTGCGTGCTCCCGCCGCCCGGGAAGATCCCGACGCCCACCTCCGGCAGCCCGAACACGGAGGTTCCGGACGCGACGATCAGGTCGCAGGCGAGCGCGAGCTCGAACCCGCCCGCCAGCGCAAACCCCTCGACGGCGGCGATCGCGGGGACGGACAGGGAATGGACCCGCGTGATGAGCCGGACGATCTCGCGCCGCTGGGCCCGCAGCCGGTCATCGTCGAACGAGGCGCGCTCCTTGAGGTCCATGCCGGTCGAGAATGCCCGGCCCCCGGCGCCGCAGACGACGACCGCCCGGACCGCGAGCGGATCGCCCTCGACGGCCGCCTCCACATCGTCGAGGGTCCCGTGGAGCGCGCCGAGCAGCGCGTCGTCGATCGCGTTGAGCGCCGCCGGGCGGTCGAGCGTCAGGACGACGATCTCGTCGCGCTCCCCTGCGCGCGAGGTTCGGAGCACGTGATCGGCCGACATCGATGGCAGCTCCTGGTGCGGGGGCTCAGCCATTAGCCGGTCCGGTGCGTCGCGATGTCAAGCCTCGCCCGCGTCGGCCACGGGCGTCGAGGCACGCTCGTCGCGGTGCTCGTACACGGTCGTGAGCGGGTCCCGCCGGCCGAGGGCCGCCCACGCGATCGCGCCACCGGCGACGGTGGCGGCGCCGGCGAGCAGCAGCGCGAACCGGATCCCCTCGACGTACGCGGTCGCGTACTCGATCGCGTCCGACCGCTGGATCGCTCCCGCGAGGTCCGCAAACGACGACGTGCCGAGGACGGCCAGCAGGCTGGACAGCTCGCTCGCGCGGTCCGACGCCGCCTGGCCGGTGATGCCCGCGGCCGCGAGATCGTTCGAGAGCGTGCTCATCGCGACCTGTCCCACGATCGCGGTCGACAGCAGGATCCCCGCGCGCATCCCCAGCAGCAGCGACGCCTCGTTGAGGGCCGCCGCCGTCGCCGGCAGCCCGCGCGGGACGCTGGCGAAGATGATCGCCGTCCGCACCGTCGTCGCGATCACGAAGCCCGCCCCGACCGCCGCGAACGGGATGACGAACCCGAGGTAGCTCGTCGTCGGCGTGACGATGAACGACAGCGCGAGCAGCCCCAGCCCGAGCGCGATCACGCCGCCGCCGATCAGCGTCCGCGGCCGGAGTCGGGCGAGCAGCCAGCCGGCGATCGGCCCGGCGAGCACGAGCGCGGCGAACAGCGGCGCGATCGCGATCATCCCCAGCACCGGCCCGTACCCGAGCACGATGCTGAAGTACTGCGGCAGTTGGACCATCGGCACGTTCTGGGCGATCGCGATGATCAGGCCGACGAACAGCGCGACCGTCACGGGACGCCGCTCGACGTGCACCGCGTCCGACAGGCCCGCGCGGCGTCGACGCTCGACGAGCAGGTAGGCGACGACGAGGAGGACACCGAGGCCGACCATGCCGATCCGGATCGGGTTGAGCCCGCCCCCGAGCCACAGCACCCCGGTCCCCATCGCGACGACGCCGCTCGCCCACAGGACGGTGCCGATCACGTACGGCCGCTCCGCGCGGGTCGGGCGCGGGAGATCGAACGCGCGGCCCCACGCGAGCCACAGCGCGAGCGCCGCCGCCGCGATCTCCGCGAGGAACCCTGGCGCGTAGAGGCCGGGCCGGAGCGTGACGAGGATCGGCATCAGCGCCTGGCCGCCGCTGTAGGCCGCGTACGCAAGGCCGATCGCGGTCGCGCGGCTGATCCCCGTGTACGCGACGGCCACCGACGCGAGCGCGACCGGAAACACGACCGCGGCCGCGGCGTTGGCGATCACGCGCGTGACCGGGAACAGCGGCGTGTCCTGGACGAACAGGCCGACGACCGCCATGAGGAGCAGCGTCCCGAGCCCGGCGCGGATGAGCGGCCGCGCCCTGGCAAGGTCGCCGATCGCCCCGGCCGCGAGCAGCACGATCGCCCCGACGAGGCCGTTGATGAGGATCGTGGTCTCGAGGCCGGGCTGGGCGCGGACGGCCGCCTGGACGGTCGACAGCTGCGGCGACCACACGCGCGGATCGATCCCCGACGCGAACAGCGCGGCGCTGCCCGCGAGCAGGGTCCGGACCGCGACTCGGTCGTCGAAGACGTCGCCGAACACCGCTCGGAGGCTCGGCTGCGGCGGTCGCGGCATGGCGGGCGGATGCTAGCAGCCGGGCACGCGGCCGGTGGGCCTACGGCACGGCCCGCGGTCGATCAGGACCGGGCGGCGGTCGCGCCCAGGATCTCGGCGGCCGCCCGGTACCCGCTCCGCAGCGCGCCCTCCATCAACGCGTGCCACTCGCCGGCGGTGTGCTCCCCCGCGAAGTGGAGTCGCCCCACGGGCGCCGCGAGCGTCGCGTCGTCCATCTCGGACGTGCACGACCGTGCCGAGTAGGCGCCCCGGATCCACGGGTCGTCCGTCCACGTGCTCAGCACGGCGTCCGCGGGCCGGATCGCGAGGTCCGGGCGGATGTCGACGACCGCATCGATCCAGCGTTGCGTGCCCTCCGTCAGGGCGAGCCGCTCGAGCGCGAGCGGCGAGCCCGCGAACGATGCGGCAACCGGAAGCGGCCCGCCATCCGGCGAGTGCTGCGTGAACGTCCAGAACCGGTCGCGCACGCAGAGCGTCGCGCTCGGCGGCGCGGGATGGTCCAGCGGCAGGAACAGCTTCGCCGCCACGCCGTATCGGACGCCGGCGATCGCCCGCGCCGTGGCCTCGGCGAGCGGCGGGTCGAACGTGATCCGGTCGATGACCGATGCCGGCACGGCGATCACCGCCTCGTCCGCCTCGACCTCCGCGCCGCCAGCCCCCACCCGAACGCCGTCATCCGAGCGGGCCATCCGCCTGACCGGGCTCCCGAGTTGCACGCGGTCGCCCAGCCCGGCGGCGAGCTCCAGCGCGATCCGCTGGTTTCCGCCCGCGACGGAGTGCGTCGCGAACCCGCCGACGCTGGTGCCACTCTCGTGGAGGACGTCGGCGTCCTGGTCGTCCGCGGGGTACGCGGTCGAGACCTCGATCCGGGCCCGGATCGCGTCGCGGGCACCGTCGGCCATCGGGATCGAGGCGAGCGCGTCGACCACCGTCCCGTGCCCCAGCCGGCCGTTGGCGGCGGCATCGCGGACGGCCGCGTACGCGGCGAGAAGCTCCTCCCGCGTCACGGGCAGGCCGCCGCGCGGCTCGCGGTCGCCGTACGTCGTGCCCTTGTCGAACAGGCGCAGCCCGAGCCGGGCCGCGGTCTCGCGGATGGCGCTGTTGTCGGGGAGGATGAACTCCGCGCCCATCTCGACGACGCCGCCGGTCGGCAGCTCGCGCGACCACACGCGCCCGCCGACCCGGTCGCGCGCCTCGAGCACGACGACGTCGGCGCCGCCCCGTGCCAGCGCGTCGGCCGCGGCCAGGCCTGCGAACCCCGCCCCCACCACGACGACGCGCATCGCACCTCCTCCGTTGACGGCAACGAGCCGCCGCGCCCGCCACCCTAGCCGACGGGCGCGGTCCGGGGCACGGCGGCCCACGGACCGATCCGAAGCCCCCTCCACCCGTTCGCGGCTAGACTCCGCGGCGGGGCCCGACGCCGCGGCCCCGGGACCCGTGGAGGCTGCGTGTCGCTGCTCGCCCTCGGCTCGGTCCGGTGGCGGAAGGTCTGGCGCGACCTCCGGGAGCACCGGATCCGGAGCGTGCTCGTCGTCGTGTCGATCGCGGTGGGGGTGACCGCCGTCGGGACGATCGCGGGCGCGAACGCGCTGCTCGAGCAGAACCTGCGCGAGGGCTACGCGGCGACGAAGCCGAGCTCCGCGAGCCTGTTCACGACGGTGCCGTTCGACAAGGACCTCGTCCAGACCGTGCGCCGGATGCCCGGCGTAGCGGACGCGGAGGGCCGCCGCAGCGCGACGGCGAGGCTGGTGACCGGGCCCGAGGAGTCGATCGAGCTCCAGCTCACCGCGCTCCCGGACTTCACCGCGCAGCGGATGGACCTCGTCACGCCTGACGACGGCTCCTGGCCGCCGAAGCGCGGCGAGATCTGGTTCGAGCGGTCCAGCCGCACGCTGACCGATCTCCAGGTCGGGCGCCCCGTCGAGATCCAGCTCGGACCCGACAGGACGAAGACGCTCACGACCGGCGGCATCGCCCACGAGCCCGGTGCGGCGCCCGCGTACTTCTTCGGCCAGGTGCTCGCCTACGTCACCTTCGACACGCTCGCGGACCTGGGCTTCGACGACTCGATGGACGAGCTGCGGATCCGCTCGGACATCGCGAACCCCACGCGCTCCGAGAACCGCGAGGTCGCGAACGAGGTCAAGGACCGGCTCGAGAAGGCGGGTGCGCCTGTCGCGTTCGTCCAGGTGCCGACGCCAGGGGAGCACCCGGCGCAGGACGTGCTCAACGCGCTGTTCCTGATCCTCGGCGCGATCGGCGGCCTCAGCCTCGTCGTGTCCGGGTTCCTCGTGATCAACACGATCAGCGCCATCCTCGCCCAGCAGACCCGGCAGATCGGGATGATGAAGGCGGTCGGAGCGCGGGACCGCCAGATCGCGGGGATCTACCTCGGCATCGTCCTCGCGTACGCGCTGCTCGCGCTCGCGGTGGCGATCCCGCTCGGGGGGCTCGGCGGCTGGGCGCTCACCCAGTTCACGGCCGGCCTCGTCAACTTCGAGGCGACCGAGTTCTTCCTGCCCCCGCAGGTCGTCGCGCTCGAGGTCGCGATCGGGCTGCTCGTGCCGCTCGCGGCCGCCGCCTGGCCCGTCTGGCGCGGCGTCCGGGTCACGGTCCGCGAGGCGGTTGCCAACGCGGGCATCAGCGACGGCTTCGGGCGCAGCCGATTCGACCGTGCGCTCCAGGCGATCCGGGGCCTCTCGCGGCCCACGCTCCTGTCGATCCGGAACACGTTCCGGCGCAAGGCGCGGCTGATCCTGACGCTGGCCGCGCTCACGCTCGGCGGCGCGGTGTTCATGAGCGTGTTCACGCTCCGCGCGAGCCTCGTGGGCACGATCAACGAGACGCTCGACTACTTCCGGTACGACGTCCAGGTGGGCCTGGCGCAGCCCGCCCGCACGCCGATCCTCGTCAAGACCGCCGAGCAGGTCCCGGGCGTCGTCGCCGCGGAGCCCTGGACGTTCGCCAACGCCCAGCGCGTCCGCGCGGACGACTCGACCGGCGGCAGCCTGATCGTGTTCGGCCTGCCCGACGGCGCGCAGACCGTCCGCCCGAAGGTGGAGGAGGGCCGGTTCCTGCTCCCCGGCGACGGGAACGCGCTGGTGGTGACCCGCAACTTCCTCGACGACGAGCCGGACGTGAAGATCGGGGACACGGTGACCCTGCGGACCGAGGGCCGGGACGCCACGTTCACGCTGGTCGGGATCGTCCAGTCGCCCACCCAGCGGCCGTTCCTGTACGCGCCGTCGACGGCGATCGACACGCTGACGCGCGACGCCGGCAAGACCGGGATCCTGATGGTGATCACCGAGCAGGAGGACGCCGCGTTCGAGCGCGACACGGCGACGGCGCTGCGCGACACGCTGGAGCGCGCCGGGTTCCAGGTCTCGGCGACGCAGACGCGGTCCGAGATCAAGGCGTCGATCGACAACCTGTTCAGCGCGATGCTCCTGTTCGTCTCGGTGATGGCGCTGCTGCTCGGGGTGGTCGGGGCGCTCGGCCTCGCGGGGACGATGACGATGAACGTCGTCGAGCGCTCGCGCGAGATCGGCGTCATGCGGGCGATCGGCGCCCGCGACCGCGCGGTCCTTGCCGTGTTCATGGTCGAGGGGCTGCTGATCGGGTTCCTCGCCTGGCTCATCGGCGTCGTGATCTCGCTGCCGATCTCCAAGGTGCTGTCCGACGCCCTGGGCGAGTCGTTCGTCCAGCGCCCGCTCGCCTACACGCCGGCCATGGACGGCATCGTGTACTGGCTGATCGCCGTCGCGATCCTCGCGCTCATCGCGAGCTTCCTGCCCGCGTTCCGGGCGACGCGGCTCGCCGTGCGCGAGGTCCTCGCCTACGAATGACGCGTTCCTCCGGCATGATCCCCTCCACCGTCACGAGGCTCCCCGCATGACCCCCACGCCCCCGCCCGCGTCCCCCCGCCGCTCGCGCGTGCCGATCGCCGTCGTGGTCGTGATCGTCATCGGCGTGCTCGTGGCGCTCGGCGTCGCGAACGGGATGTTCGGTGGTGGCCCGGCTGGTTCGCCGTCGCCGTCGTCGTCGGTGCCGGGCGTGATCCCCGCCGACCAGGGCGTGGTCGCCGAGGGCCGCGCCGTGCCGGTCCGGACGGCCGAGCTCCAGGCCGGCGCGCCGGGCGAGGTCACCTCGGTGCCGGTCGCCGAGGGTGCGCAGGTCGCGGCGGGCGACGTCCTTCTCCAGCTTGACGACGCCGCGGCGAAGGCACAGGTCACGCAGGCCCAGGCCGGTGTCGACGCCGCGAACGCGTCGGTGTCCCAGGCCGAGGCGTCCCTCGCCCAGGCCCGGGCGGGCGCGGACGCGGCACAGGCGGCCGCGGAGCAGGCATCTGCCGCGGTCAGGGCGGCCGATGCCGCGCGTGACGCGCTGCCCGCCGCCGCGTCAAACGCCCAGAAGCGACAGGCGAACGCCCAGGTCGAGGAGGCACAGGCGGGTCTCCGCCAGGCGCGGGCCGCGCGGACGCAGGCGCGGGCGCAGGTCGACGTTGCCTCCGCGGCCGTCACCGCCGCGAAGGCCGAGGCGGCACGGGCCACGGGTGTGCTCGATGCCGCGAACGCGGCGCTCGCCCAAACCGCGGTCATCGCGCCGTTCGCCGGGACCGTCGTCGCGGTCGACGCGGCGGTCGGCGACGAGGTCCAGCCCGGCGTGCCCCTTGTCCGGGTCGCAGACCTGTCGGGGTGGAGGTTCGAGACGACGGACCTGTCCGAGACGTCGATCGCGCGGGTCCGCGACGGCGCCCCGGTCACGGTCACCGTGGACGGGCTGCCGGGGATCGAGATCCCGGCGACGGTGGACTCCGTCGGCGACTACGGCGCCTCGTCGCAGGGCGACATCACGTTCCGGGTCGTCGCGGTACCGACGGGCGACGTCCCGGACGGCCTGCGCTGGAACATGACGGTGACGCTGGAGATCGAGGGCGACAACGCCGGCTAGTGAACCGGCTCGTCGGGCGACGCGCCCTCGTCCGCGGCCGCCTCGGGCGCCTGGACCGTCACCGTGCGCTCGTCCGTGCCGCGGACCAGCGTGATCTGGAGCGGGAACCCGGTGTCGCGGAGCAGCTCGTGGAGCGTGTCCACGTCGTCGACGGCGGCTCCGTTCGCCGCGACCAGCAGGTCGCCCTCGGCGATGCCTGCCGCGGCGGCCGGCGACCCGTCCTCGACGCCACGGACCAGCACGCCGTCCCGCTCGGGCAGGCCCACGGACCGCTGCAGCCGCCGGGCGACGTGCGCCGGTGCGACCGCGATGCCCAGCCGGGGCCGCTCGCGCGACTCGCCGCGGGCCAGGGCGTCGACGCGCGCCCTGAGCGTGCCATCGGCGGGGAGCGCGAGGTAGAAGCCTTCACCCACTCGGTTCGTGTTCAGTCCGACCAGCGCCCCGTCGGCATCGAGGAGCGCCGACCCGGACGACCCTGGCGCCAGCGGGGCGGTGTGCTCGATCGATCCGGAGATCCGCCGGCCGCCCGGGCCCCGGAACGCCCGCTCGACGGACGACACGAAGCCGAACGACACGCGGGCGGCCCCCGACGAGGTCGCGGCGGCCGCGAAGACGGCCGAGCCGATCGTCGCGCCGCCCTTCGACCAGGCGATTGGTGCCGCGCCGGCGGTGTCGACCTCGACGACCGCGAGGTCGCCGTCCCAGTCGACGCCCCGGACGGTGCCGCGCGTCGTGCGGCCGTCGGCGAACCGGACGGTGACCTCGCCGCCGCGAAGGTTGTGGGCGTTGGTGAGCACGGCGCCGTCGGCGATGACGACGCCGGAGCCGCGGTTGCGGGCGCCGATCCCGACGACCGACGGGGCGGCAGCCGATGCGACGGCGGCGACGGATTCCTGGAGCTCGCTGAGCACGGACATGAGACGCGGTTCCTCGCTGGTTCACCGACGCCGATCGTCCGGCGTCGAAGTAACTTGTGATTTGCAATCTACTACCG
>DASSRG010000299.1:0-4792 GCA_035701885.1 Candidatus Limnocylindrales bacterium | reverse complement strand
GCGGCAGCGCGCCCGCGACTCGCTCCAGCTCACGATCTACGCGATGGCGTACGAGGCGATGACCGGTCGCCTGCCGGACGCCGTCGCGCTGCACTTCCTGGACTCCGGGCTGGTCGGGTCGGCGCCCGTGAACCGAAAGCGAGTCGAGAAGGCGCGCGAGACGATCCGCGGCGCCGCGGCCGGGATCCGTGCGAGGCAGTTCGATGCCCGACCGGACTACCTGTCGTGCAGCTTCTGCGCGTTCCGCGAGATCTGTCCGTCGAGCGCCGTCCGCTGACGTGGGTGGACTGAGCGCGGCCGATCGCCAGTCGGTCGACGCGGTCCTCGCGGGCCGGGCGCCCGGCGCCGTCGTCGAGGGCGACAACCTCGACGTGCTGGCGGCACTCCCGGAGGGCTCCGTCGACCTCTGCTACGCCGACCCGCCGTTCGGCACGGGGGAGCGGCAGCGCCTCGAGCGGATCCGGACAGGCGACGGAGCGCAGACGCGGCGGGGCTTCGGTGGGCGCGAGTACCGCTACGAAGTGGTGTCGGACGTCTCGTACGACGACGGGCTCGCGATGGCGGAGCACCTGGCGGCGCTTCGCACGCGGATCGAGGCGATCCACCGCGTCCTCGCGCCGCACGGCTCGCTGTACCTCCACTGCGACTGGCGCACGGTCCACCACGTCCGCCTGGCGCTGGACGAGGTGTTCGGGGCGGCGCGGTTCCTGAACGAGCTCGTCTGGGCGTACGACTACGGGGGCCGGCCCCGGGACCGCTGGCCACGCAAGCACGACACGATCCTGTGGTACGCGAAGGGCGACCGGTGGCTGTTCGACCGCGAGGCGATCGACCGTGTCCCGTACATGGCGCCGGGGCTCGTCGGTCCCGAGAAGGCCGCCCGCGGCAAGCTCCCGACCGACGTCTGGTGGATGACGATCGTGCCGCCGGGCTCGGCCGAGCGGACCGGCTATCCAACCCAGAAGCCGGTGCGCCTGCTCGAGCGGATCGTCGCGGCGTCAAGCCGCCCCGGCGACCTCGTCCTCGACCCGTACGCGGGGAGCGGCACCACCGGGGTCGCGGCGGCGCGGCTCGGACGACGCTGGATCCTCGTCGATCGGGAGCCGGTCGCCGTGGCGATCGCCAGGGACCGGCTGGTCGCCGAGGTCGCGCGATGATCGCCGCGATCACGCTTGACTTCGGCAACACCCTCGTGCCAGTGCCGGACGGCGCGCTGCGCGAGGTCGTGGCCGAGACGAGCCGGGCGATCGCCGAACAGCTCGGGCCGTTCGACGAGGCCGAGGTCCACCGGATCTGGGCGGAGGAACGGGAGCGGCAGTTCCGGGAGGAGGTCCCGCGATTCCGGGAGGTCGACCTCGCCGAGCGGCTCGGCCGGATCCTCGCTCGGCTCCGCGGCATGCCGCCCCCGCCGCCTGACGAGCGCTGGAACGACGAGGCCGCGGGCCTGCTGAGCGACGACGCGGAGCGCGAGTGGGCCGTCGAGGTGTACTCGGCGGCGTTCATCGATCGCTTGCCGCCGGCGCCGGACGCCGAACGCGTCCTCCGGGCGCTCGCACCGAGGTATCCGCTGGCGGTGCTCTCGAACTGGCCGCTCGCCACGACCATCGACCGGTACCTCGATGCCGCGGGCTGGACCTCGCTCCTGCGCGCGGTCGTCGTCTCGCAGCGGGTCGGAACGATCAAGCCACACCCGGCGATCTTCGCGGCGGCCCGGGGCGCGCTCGGCAACCCCGACCCGGGCACGATCCTCCATGTCGGGGATGACTGGGCGGCGGACGTCGTCGGCGCGAAGGGGGTGGGCTGGCGGGCGGCGTTCCTGCGGGACCGTCCCCCGGACTCGCCGCTCCCCGGCAGCGAGCGGGATAATTCCGTGGCCGCGGACATCGAGCTCGACCGGCTGGGAGACCTCGAGGTGGCCCTCGACGCGATGGCCGAGGCGCTCGCCTGACACGTCCGTGGCGCCGACGTCGAGGGTGCAGCGGGTCCGGGCGGTGACCCTCGGTAGACTTGGCGGCCGTGGAGGCCCGCGACCGGATCGTCAACCTTGCGTTGCTGGCTGCGTCCGTCGTCGCGTGGATCGTGGTCGGGATCATCGTCACGACCCGGGACCCATACGCGGACGCCTCGGCCGGATACGTCGGCGCCGTCGCGATCGGGATCGCCGTCGGGCTCCTTGCGATCCCGCTCTGCTGGCTCGTCGTGTTCGCTCGCCACCGGCGCATCGCGTACCAGGGCGATTGGGCGCGCGCCGCCCGCCGTGGCGGGTGGATCGGCCTGTTCGTCGCCGCCGCGATCGTCCTGCGTCTCGTCGACGCAGCGCAGCTCCCGATCCTGCTGTTCCTCGCCGCGATCTTCATCGTCGCCGAGGTCACCCTGTCCAGCGAACGCTGACCGCCCCCGACCCAGGAGGTTCCATGCCCACCCTCACGCAGACTCGACCCGCCGAGCCGTTCGGGGACGTCAAGGCGCACGCCGCCGAGGCCGTCGAGGCCGCGCGCGACGAGATCCTCGACCTCTCGCACCGGATCCACTCGAACCCGGAGCCGGCGTTCGAGGAGCACAAGGCGGCGGGCTGGGTCGCCGAGGTGCTGCGCGGCCATGGCTTCGACGTGGAGCATCCCGCGGGGCGGCTCTCGACAGCGGTGCGCGGGCGGCTCACGGGCGGCAGGGGCACGGACGGCCCGAGGATCGGCGTCCTCGCCGAGTACGACGCGCTGCCGGGCCTCGGCCACGGCTGCGGGCACAACACGATGGCGGCCTCGGGCGTCGGCGCCGCGATCGCGCTCGCCGCGGTGCGGGACGCGTTCGCCGGCGAGGTCGTGTTCCTCGGAACTCCCGCGGAGGAGCGGGGGAGCGGCAAGCAGTACATGCTCGATGACGGCCTGTTCGAAGGCCTCGATGCGGCCCTGCTGTACCACCCCTGCGACCGCAACCACGTGGACATCGCCCCGCTCGCGTCCGAGGACGTGTCGGTCGTGTTCAAGGGGCTCCAGTCGCACGCGGCCTCGGAGCCCTGGGAGGGCCGGAACGCGCTCGACGCGATGATCGCGCTGTTCTCGAGCGTGGGCCTGTGGCGCCAGCAGCTGCCGCCCCACTGCCGCGTCCACGGGATCATCCAGGAGGGTGGGACGGCCGCGAACATCATCCCGGACCGGACGAAGGCCTGGTTCATGATCCGCAGCGCCGACCAGGCCTACTACGAGGTCATGAAGGCCCGCTTCCGCCGGCTGTGCGAGGCAGCGGCGATCGCGGCCGACGTGGAGGTGGAGGTCGACTTCTCGGGCTTCGCCAGCACGATGAAGACGAACCGCCCGATCGCCGACCGCTGGGTCGCGAACGCCGCGGCGTACGGGATCGTGGACCAGGGCCCGGACGGGACGTCGGGCTCGACCGACATGGCCAACGTCTCATGGGCCGTGCCGGCGATCCACCCGGACCTCGCGATCACCGACGTGCCCACGCCCGGCCACTCGATCGAGTTCCGCGACGCCGCCGGCCGGCCCCGCGCCGACGAGACGGTGCTCCTCGCGGCGACCCTCGTCGCGCAGACCGCGCTCGACCTCCTGCTCGACCCATCGCTCGTCGAGCGCTCCTGGGCCGCGTTCCGCGACGAGGGCTGACGTCCAGCCGACACCAGCGGAGGCGACACGCGAGGCGGCCCGGGAGCGTCCGTCACCGTCCCGCAACCCGCGGTACGATGCCGCTCGGCGCGCCCCGCTGGACGGCGGCTCCGAACCGGCGGCGCCCGAACGAGCCGGCACACTCCCGCCCGCGCCCGCTGCGCGCGACCCGGGCCGCCGCTCCGGAGGACCACCGTGGCCGATCGTCCCCACGACGCGGGTGACGTCGACTTCGCTGCGCGCAACGGCTGGGACCGCGCGTTCGAGGCCTACGACGACTTCGACCTGCCGACGTACGTCGGGCTGCCGTCGTTCATGAAGCTCCCCTGGATCCCCGACGGCGAGGCGCTCGCCGTACGCCGACCGGACATCGCGATCGTGGGCGCGCCGTTCGACGACGCCGTGAGCCATCGCCCCGGCGCCCGGTTCGGGCCGCGGGCGATCCGCGAGGCGCAGTACACGACGGGGTCCATCCACTCGCTCCAGCTGGGCAACGAGCCGTTCGAGATCCTCGACGTCGTCGACGCGGGCGACGCGAACATCGTCCCGTCGTGGATCGACCGGGCCCACGCGTTCATCTATCGCAAGGTGCGCGAGGTCGCGGCGACCGGCGCGATCCCCATCGTCCTCGGCGGCGACCACTCGATCACCTGGCCCAGCGCGACGGCGATCGCCGATGTCCGCCGGCCGGGCAGCATCGGCATCGTCCACTTCGACGCCCACGCCGACACCGCGAACGACGATTGGGGCGTCCTCGCCGGCCACGGGACGCCGATGCGGCGGCTGATCGAGTCGGGCGCGGTGAAGGGCTCCAACTTCGTCCAGGTCGGGCTCCGCGGCTACTGGCCGCCGGTCGAGACGTTCGAGTGGATGAAGGAGCAGGGGCTGCGCTGGCACCTGATGCGCGAGATCGAGGAGCGGGGCGCCGAAGCCGTCATCGACGACGCGATCGCCGAGGCGCTCGACGGCCCGGACGCCGTCTACATCTCGATCGACATCGATGTCATCGATCCGGGCAACGCGCCGGGCACCGGCACGCCGGAGCCGGGCGGGATGCTCACCCGCGAGGTGCTCCGGGCCATCCGCCAGATCGTCGGTGCCGTCGAGCTCGCCGGGATGGACGTGGTCGAAGTCTCACCGCCGTACGATCACGCCGAGACCACCGCGATGGC
>DASSRG010000298.1:0-3078 GCA_035701885.1 Candidatus Limnocylindrales bacterium | reverse complement strand
CGCTTTCGGTTCACGGGCGCCGACCCGACCAGCCCGGAGTCCAGGAAGTGCAGCGCGACGGCGTCCGGCAGGCGACCGGTCATCGCCTCGTACGCCATCGCGTAGATCGTGAGCTGGAGCGAGTCGCGGGCGCGCTGCCGCGCCTTCGCCGGGTCGCGCACGTCGGACGACTTGTAGTCCGTGATGACGACGCGCTCCGGGAAGAAGTCCAGCGTCGGCTCGATGACGTCCGCGCCGCTTGCCGGGTCACCGTCGTCCGCCATCACGGGCACCGGCTCGTCCGGATCCCGCGGCGTGATGTCGACCCGGTCGAACCTGCCGCGGACCTTGTCTCCGTCGAGGAAGAAGCTGAACTCCCGCTCCACCCAGGCAGGGATGACCGCGCCCGGGCGGAGCTGCTCGTCCCGGAACCGCCGGAGTGCCTGGCGACCGGCCTCGAGCCGCGCCTCCTCGTGCTCCCGTGACAGGAAGCCGTCGTTCGTCCACGCGGACTGGAACGACGCAAACAGCTGCTCCTCGGTCATCACGTCCCCGCGCGCATGTCGCTTGTGGAACTCGGAGACCGCGGCGTGGAGGGCCGAGCCGTAGATCATCGAGTGGTGCGGCGCGAGCGGCACCCGGAGCACGTGCCCGTACTTGTACTTCAGCGGGCAGGTCAGGTAGTCGTCGATCGCGTAGAAGGAGAGCCACAGCGGCTCGTCGTCCCGCGCCCGGCGGGGGGCGGGCGCAGGCTCCGTCCGCTCGAGCACGGCGAGCTTCTCGATCGGCGAGCTCGTCTTCGCCCCCGCGCCGGCGGTCCCGGCCGCGACGGGCAGGTCGAGCGCCTCCAGGACGAACGGCGAGACGCGCCGCGCGCGCTGTCCGCCGTAGTCCGCAGCGTGGGACAGGATCAGCTCGTCCCGCGCCCGCGTCATCCCGACGTAGAACAGACGCCGCTCCTCCTGGAGCTGGTAGTCGCCTTCCGGGAGCGTCTCGTTCACGAGCTCCAGCGGCAAGGCGAGCGGCTCCCGCCGCCCGATGGCCGGGAAACGGCCCGTGATCAGCCCCGGCAGGTAGACGACCGGAAACTCGAGGCCCTTCGCCTTGTGCACGGTCATGACCGCGACGGCGTTCGCCTCGGGGTCGATGTCGGCGGTCGGCGGATCGTCGCCCGCCTGGATCAGCGTCTGGAGGTGGCGCGCGACGAACACGGCGCGGTCGTCAGCGAGCAGCGCCGACTGCGCCCGGATGATGTCGAAGAAGCGGGCGATGTTCGAGAGTGCCTCCTCGTTCGCGACGGAGTCGGTCTCGGCCAGCCGCTTGAGCCAGCCGGAGTCCCGGAGGAACGCGTACAGCACCTCACCGGCCGGCCGCTCGTGCGCGAGCTCGATGAACCGCTTGAGGTCGTCGACGAGCCGCGTCGCGGCCGCACGCGTGTCCGGGCTGAGACGCAGGATCCCCGGCTGCCGCTGGAGCTCGTCGAGCACCTCGAACACCGTGCGGTTCCGGCGGCGCGCGCTGGTCACGATGTTGACGAGATCCTCGCCGCCCAGGCCGTACAGGTCCGACGCCGCGAGCGCGTACACGTCCACGGACAGGCTCACGTCCGCGATTGCTCGCAGGAACGACAGCAGCAGCCGCACTTCCGGCCTCGTGTACAGGCCGGACGTGCCCGAGAACCGCCACGGGACGCCCTCGACGTTGAGCGACCGGAGGATCGGGTCTGCCGCCGCGTTCGCCCGGACGAGGATCGCGATGTCCCCGTACGCGGCGCCTTCACGGACTCGGCGCGTGACCTCCGAGGCGATCCAGTCCGCCTCCTCGGCGCCGGTCGCGAACGCCTCGTGGCGCACGGCCGGGGCACCCTCGCTGCCCCGCTCCGCGACGAGCTTCTTGACGATCCCCGCCTTGACCTCGAGCCGGTCCGGATCGTTGTGCCGCACGAGCCGGTACGACGCGTCAAGGATCGGACCCCGCGACCGGTAGTTCCGCCGCAGCACCACGACGCTCGCTGCGCGGTACCGCTCGCGGAACTCGAGGATGTTGCTGATCGCCGCGCCGCGGAACTTGTAGATCGACTGGTCGTCGTCGCCCACCACGGTGACGTTCCGGTGGGTCGCGGCCACGAGCGCCACCAGCTCCGACTGGGCCCGGTTCGTGTCCTGGAACTCGTCGACGAGCACGTACCGGAAGCGGGACTGGACGCGCTGTCGCGCCGCCGGACTCTCCCGGAGCAGGCGGAGCGCGAGCGACACCTGGTCACCAAAGTCGATCGCGCCGTTCTCGGCGAGCAGCCGCTGGTATGTCCCGAATGCCCGGGCAAGCTCCAGCTGGCGCCGGGCCTCTTCGGCGAGCGCGGCCGCCCCCTCGCGATCGGCATCGGTCGCATCCGCGCCCAGCGCCTCGACGCCGGCGGCGGTCGCGTCAGCCTGCGCCGTCAGCCGCTCCGCGTGCGACAGGTACGCCTCCGGCGAGACGTCCTCGTCCTTGGCCCGCGAGAACAGGGTCGCGAGCGCGTCGAGGAACTTCGTCGGGTCGCCCAGTGGCCGGTACTCCTCGAGGCCGAGCTCGAACAGGTGCTCGCGGAGGAACACGACCGTCTCCGGCCGCGACAGCACACGCACGTCGGCGGGCAGGCCCAGCTCCAGGGCGAACTCGCGCACGAGTCGGTCACCGAACGCGTGGAACGTGGAGATGGCTGAGTCCGTGTAGCCGTACGGGACGAGCTGGTCGACCCGCGTCTGCATCTCGTCGGCCGCCTGGTCGGTGAAGGTCAGGGCCAGGATCTCCGCGGGTCGCGCGCGCCGGGTCGCGATCAGCCACGCGATCCGCCGCGTGATGACCTGCGTCTTGCCGGTCCCCGCACCGGCGACGACGAGCAGCGGCCCGTCGCCGTGGGTGACCGCCTTCCGCTGTTCCGGGTTGAGGCCCTGGAGCAGCTCGTCGAGCCCATCGGGCGCGGCGTCCGCCGGCGCGGACGGCTCGATGGCACCCCAGACCGGGATCTGGACGAGCGCGCCCGGCTCGCGGTTGACGCGCCGCCTCACGCGTCGCACCTCCGGCTGCGCGCCACGGCCGCGCGGTGAGGAGTGGCGGGGA
>DASSRG010000297.1:0-4723 GCA_035701885.1 Candidatus Limnocylindrales bacterium | reverse complement strand
GTGGGAGTGGCGGCCGCGCCGACCTCCAGCTCCCCGGGCAGGGTCGCGTGGAGGCGATAGCCGGCCGTTCCGGCGCCGGAGCTGTCGCGCTGCCCGAGCGGGCCGCGCGCACGCACGAGGCTGCCCTTTGCGACCGCGAGGCTGCCGAGCGCGTCCGCACCCGCGATCACCCGAACCGGCCCGGTGCCGTCGTCGATCGTGATGCCGAGCCCGTCCGACAAGGCCGCCGGAGCCTCGGTCACGGTGCCGACCAGGGAGAGGCGCCGGCCCTCGTTGGGTTCGGACGCCTCGCCGGTGGACGCGCTCATCGCCTCGGGCAGCTCGGCGGCACCGGTGATCTCGATGTCCGATCCCGCGACGCGGACGGTCCGCTGGCCGTACCGCGTGTCGAGCACGCCGGCGACGCGGATCGTCGTCCCGGCGGGAAGGGGCACATCGAACGCCGCGTCGAGGTACAGGGCGATCCCGCCGGTCTCGTCCTGGACGAAGCCGCTCCGCCCGCTCTCGAGCGCGCCGAGCGCCGTCGTGAGCGTGCCGGCGACGATTGCCGGCGAGTCGTCCGCGAGCGACCGGGCAAGCTCGATCGAGATCGCGAGGTCGGGCGTCGCCGTCGGCGCAGGCGTGGGCGTCGGGGCCGCCGTCGGCGACGGAGTGGGCGACGGCGTCGGCGTGGGCGGGGCCGGGGTGTCGGTCGGTGTCGCAGTCGCGGTCGGCGTCGGCGTGGCGGTCGGCGTCGGCGTCGGCGTCGGTGTCGGTGTCGGGGCGATCGTCGGCGTCGGCGTGGGTGCCGGAGTTGGCGTTGGCGCGGCGGTTGGGATGGGCGTGGGGACCGCCGTGGGCGTCGGCGTCGGCGTCGGCGCTACGGTCGGAGTCGGCGTGGGGACCGCGGTGGGCGTCGGCGTCGGCGTCGGGGACGAGGACGGCGCAGGCGTCGGGCTGGGCCCGGGACCCTGCGCGAGGGACTGCGGAACCGGCGCGACGTTCGCGATGAAGTCCGTCGCGTTGTCATTCGTGTCCTGGACATTGCCGCCGCCTCCGCCCGGCCGACGCTCCACGGACGTTCCCGTGGCGGGCGCGCCGATGGCCGTGCCCTCGACAAACGCGTTCGTCGCGTCACCCCAGCCCACCGCGTCGATTGCGGTGCCGCCGGTCGGGCGCACGACGATCGACCCGCCGGTCGCCGCGAGCCCGCCGGAGTACTGGACGTCCGCGAGACCCGCGTATACGCCGAGGCTGTTCGCGAGCAGGACATGGCTGCCCGGCCCGACAAGCGTCGTCGTCGTCCAGCCGGCCTTCTTCGTCACCGTCGCGCCCGTGCTCGTCACGTACGCGACCTCGAGCCCGGCGAGGTCGACCGTGGACGCGGAGGCGTTCGCGAGCTCCACGTACTCGTCCGACGCGGAGGCGCCGCCGGTGACGACCTCGGCGACGACGAGCCCGGTGGACGGCGGCCAGCCGACGGCCGCGACCGGCGATACCGCGAGCCGCGGAACGACGGGCGGCGCGACGGAACCGCCGAACAGCAGGACGATGAGCATCGCGGCCAGCACCGCGACCCGGGCACGCGCCATCGAGGACCTCCTGGCGGGAGTCGTCGGCGGCGGGCAACGCAAGGCGGGTGGGGATGCCACGAGGGCAGGCAACCGATCCTACGGACGCCCACTTATCGGACGCTCACCCGGCGGTCACTTCCCGGGTACCATGCATCGGCCGCTGCGCCAACGCCGCGCCCGGCCCCGTCTGACAGGAGGAGTTCGTTGGCCCGCGCGAAGCGCACCGATCGCACCGAAGCCCGCCGGCGCCACCGCGTGGAGCAGACCTCCGTCACGAGCGGCGGTGCCGCGGTCGCGACGGCCGGCGACGTCCCCGCTTCGACGAGCCGCTCCCGCACGTCCGGCCAGGCGGCACAGGCTGCTCAGCCCCAGCGCCCCAGCGTCACCGCGGCCCTCCGTGGTGCCTTCCGCCCGGTCGACGTCGTCGCGGACCTCAAGGCCCTTCCGCGGCTGCTGATCCACTGGTCGTTCTGGGGCCCGGCACTCGCCACGATCGCCGCCACGGTGGCCTACATCGCGGTCGCCCAGTCGCAGACCGCCGCGACCGTCCAGACCGACCAGAGCTGGGTGCTCGTCAACCTGGCCTTCCAGATGTTCGTGTTCCCGCTACCGGCCCCCGCTGGCACGTCGTTCATCGCCGGCTTCGGCGCGCCGCGCGCCTCGTGGCTGATCGGCCTGATCCTCGGGATCCTCGCCGCCACGTGCTTCGCGATCGTCCTGTACACGGTCTCGTCGACCATCACCTCGCCCACCGCCCCGATCGATCCCCGCTCGCTGGCGCTCCAGGGCTTCCTCGTCGGGCCGATCGGCAGCGCGCTGTTCGCCTCGGCCGCCGCGTGGTACCGGCGGTTCCTGAACCTCGCGAACCCGAATCGGCAGCAGCGTCGGAACCAGACGACGAGGCCGCAGCAGGGGCGCGGGGACATCAAGCGGGACCGCCTGAGCCACTGACGCCGCCCCGCACGCCCGACCGCCAGGAGCCACGAACGCGGATGTGGGGCGTCTCAGCCGAGCCGCCGCATCCCCGCGTGCCCCATCTGGCGCACGCCCAGCGGCGACGCCGGCCCGCCGACCTGGTTCGCGGCCTCGACCAGCGGCTCCACGCCGTGCGCGACCACGTTGACCACGTTCCCCTCCCGCTGGAGGTCGCCGTCGACGAGGAGCAGCGCGTGTCGCCGGACGATCGACCGGAGCCGCTGCCACGTGGCGGGCCATAGCGTGACGTTGACCATCCCGGTCTCGTCCTCGAGCGCGAGGAACACCGTCCCGCGCGCGGTCATCGGGTGCTGGCGCGTCACGACGAGACCACCCAGCCGCACGGGCCCCGGCCGCCGATCCGCCAGCGTCGCGTTGGGGACCGCCTCGAGCCGGTCCAGCGCGTCGCGGAACAACGACACCGCCTGGCGCCTCGCGTCCAGCCCCACCACGGCGTAGGCATCGCCCAGCCGCTCCGGCTCGGTGAGCGCGGGGAGCGACGGCGCCTCGGTCGCCGGCAGGCGGAGGTCCATCGGGCGGCCCGCGGCCTTCGTGATCCCCTTCCGGCCGCGCGTCTTCCCGTCGACCCGTCCCTTCGTCGCCCCCGCGACCTCGCGCAGCTGCCACAGGAGCTCCCGTCGGGGCCGGCCGAGCGAGTCGAGCGCGCCGGCGCGGATCAGCCGCTCCACGACCTCCTCGGACAGGCCGGTCCGCTCGACGACGTCCGCGAGGCTCGTGTACGGGCCACGGGCGAGCTCCGAGTCGAGCCGGTCCTTGTGCTCCTCCCCGATCCCCTTCACGAGCTGGAGCCCCAGCCGGACGCCCCAGCCGGTCACCGATTCCGCGGCCCAGCGATCGCGCGCGGCCGCGCCCGGGATCACGCACGCCGACGACCGGACCGGCGCCGGCCGCCGCTCGATCCCCGACCCCTCGGGGAGCGGCTCGCCCTCGTCCGCGTCGTGCGTGCCATCGTCACCGGCCTCCCCGGCGATCGCCCACCCCGGCCGGCCGACCCACTCGGTCGTGGTCCGGTACGAGGACCGGTTCACGTCCACGGGGAGGATCGCCACGCCGTGCCGCTTCGCGTCGTTGATCAGCACCTCCACCGGGTAGAAGCCCATCGGCTGGGCGTTGATCAGCCCGACGACGAACTGGGCCGGGTAGAACAGCTTGAGGAACGAGCTCTCGTACGCCGTCCGCGCGAAGGCCGCCGCGTGCGACTTCGCGAACCCGAACGACGCGAACGCCGCGCACTGCCGGAACAGCTCCTCGGCGTCGTCGCGCGGCAGCCCCTGCGTCGCGATGCAGCCCTCCACGAACTGGACGTGGAGCTTCTCCATCTCCTTCTCCGAGCGCCACGTCCCCATCGCCCGCCGGAACGCGTCCGACCCCGCCGGCGTGAACCCCGCGACCTCGATCGCGATCCGCATCACCTGCTCCTGGTACAGGATCACGCCGAGGCTGTCGCGGAGGATCGGCTCGAGGCTCTGGTGGAGGTACCCGACCGGCTCGATCCCCTGCTTGCGGCGCAGGTACGGGTGCACGGCGTTGCCCTGGATCGGGCCCGGCCGGATGATCGCGACCTCGACCACCAGGTCGTCGAGGCTGACCGGCCGGGACTTCGGCAGCGTCTGCATCTGCGCCCGGCTCTCGACCTGGAACACGCCCACCGTGTCCGCCGCCTGGAGCATGTCGAACACCTCGGGGATGGTCTCGGGCAGGCGGTCGAGGTCCAGGCAGACCGCGCAGTCGTGCTCGATGAGCTGGAGCGTCTCGTCGATCGCGGCGAGCATCCCGAGACCCAGCAGGTCGAGCTTGATCAGCTTCATCGTCTCGACGTCGCGCTTGTCGTACTGGACGACGACGCGGTCGACCATCGTCGCCCGCTCGATCGGGGCGACGTCGATGAGCGGGGCCGCGGTCACCAGCATCCCGCCCGAGTGGATCGAGAGGTGGCGCGGGAAGCCGTCGATGCGCGCGCACAGCTCGAGCCAGCGCTCCCAGTCCGACAGCTGCGCGACGCTGCCCCGGTGCTGCCCGGGATCGATGGGCGCCTCGGGCTCGAGCCTCGCCACGCTGTTGCGCCGCTCCGCGCGGGCCGCGATCTGCTCCTGCGCCCAGCGCCGGGCGGCGGCGCTCTCGTCGCCCGGCCCGCCGTCGTCCCGGCCACCGGCGCCGCGGTCGATCGGCCGGTC
>DASSRG010000296.1:0-20703 GCA_035701885.1 Candidatus Limnocylindrales bacterium | reverse complement strand
GTCCCGGACGAGCTGCTTGGCCGGGTCACCGGCGTCTACCACGTCGGCGTGATGCTCGGCATGGTGGTCGGGACGCCGATCGGCGGCTGGCTGGCCCGGCAGTACGGGATCACCGCGCCGTTCTGGTTCGGGTTCGTCGGCAGCGCGATCCTCGTGACGCTCCTGTGGCGCGAGTTCGACAACATCGTCCATGCGGGCGACCACCCCGGCCAGCCCGTCGCTCCGGCGGCCGCCGCCGCCGATTCCTGACATGACCTGACAGGTGCCGTGGGGTACGATGCGCCGCCCATGTCCACCCCCTCCGACACCCTGCCGCTCATCCACGCCCGCGGGCTGACGAAGCGGTTCGGCGAGTTCACCGCGGTCGACGCGATCGACTTCGATGTTGCGCCGGGCGAGAGCTTCGGGTTCCTCGGCCCGAACGGCGCCGGCAAGACGTCGACGATGCGCATGGTCGCGTGCGTCTCGCCCGTCACCGCCGGCACGCTGCGCATCCTCGACCTGGACCCGAACGCGGACGGGCCGCGGATCCGCGGGCGGCTGGGTGTCGTGCCGCAGCAGGACACGCTGGACACGGAGCTGTCGGTCAAGGACAACCTCGTCATCTACGGCCGCTACTTCGGGCTGTCGCGCGCGGAGGCCGCGCGGCGTGGCGACGAGCTGCTCGAGTTCGCGCAGCTGACCGAGCGGGCGAACGACAAGGTCGAGCCGCTGTCGGGCGGGATGAAGCGCCGTCTCACGATCGCCCGGGCGCTGATCAACGAGCCGTCGATCCTCCTGCTCGACGAGCCGACGACCGGGCTCGATCCCCAGGCACGTCACCTCCTCTGGGAGCGGCTGTACCGGCTCAAGCAGCGTGGCGTGACGCTGGTCCTGACGACGCACTACATGGACGAGGCGGAGCAGCTGTGCGACCGGCTCGTCGTCATGGACAAGGCGCGGATCGTCGCCGAGGGCTCGCCGCGCGAGCTCATCGAGCGCTACTCGTCCCGCGAGGTCACCGAGCTGCGGTTCCCGGTGGGCGTCCAGGAGACGCTCAACGGCGAGCTGGAGGGCCTCGGCGACCGGATCGAGCACCTGCCCGACCGGGTGCTCGTCTACTCGGACGACGGCGAGGCCGTGGCGGCGGCCGCCCACCAGCGCGGTCTCGAGCCGGAAACGGTCCTCGTCCGGCGGTCGTCGCTGGAGGACGTGTTCCTCCGGCTCACCGGCAGGAGCCTGGTCGACTGATGGCGATGCTCGATGCGCCGATCGGTGACGGCGGGTCGCTCGCCCCGCTGACCGGGCCGAGCGTCCCGCGGCAGAGCGCCTGGGACGCGGCCAAGGCCGCCTACGAGCACATGTGGCTGCTCTACCGGCGCACGTGGCGCGGCTCGATCTTCGGGATGTTCGCGCAGCCGGTGCTGTTCCTCGTCGCGATGGGCATCGGGCTGGGCGCATATGTCAACCAGTCCGCGAGCGCGGCGCTCGGCGGCGTGCCGTACATCGTGTGGCTCGCACCGGCGCTGCTGGTGTCGACCGTCATGCAGGGGGCGGCGTTCGAGGGCACGTTTCCGGTGCTCGGCGGGTTCCGCTGGACGAAGCGCTATCACGCGATGTACGCGACGCCACTGACCCCCGACTCGATCGCGTTCGGGCAGATCGCCTGGACCGCGACCAGGTCGACGCTGGTCGGGGCGATCTTCTGCCTCGTCATCATCGCGTTCGGCGCGGCCGGCTCGCCCGGGATCGTGTTGGCGGTCCCGGTCGGAACGCTCACCGGGCTGGCGTTCGCGGCGCCGATCGCGGCGTTCATGACGACCCAGCGCGACACCACCGCGTTCAACTCGATCTGGCGGTTCGGGATCACGCCGCTGTTCCTGTTCTCGGGCACGTTCTTCCCGATCTCGCAGCTGCCCGAGGCCATCCGCTGGATCGCGTGGCTGTTCCCGCTGTGGCACGGCGTGGACCTGGCGCGGGCGCTGTCCCTCGGCACGGTCGGGGAGGAGCCGGTCGTGATGCTGCTCCACCTCGTGATCCTCGTCGCGTTCGCGGTCACCGGCATCGTCGCGATGTTCGTGATGTACCGCCGGGAGCTGGCGAAGTGAGCGGGTACGTCACGCCGCTGCGGATCCTGCCCATGCGCCTCGGGACGCGCCGTGCGGCACTCCTGATCGAGCGCAACCTGTACGTCTACAAGTCCGGCTGGCTGGTCATCTTCAGCGGCTTCTTCGAGCCGCTGTTCTACCTGCTCTCGATCGGGCTCGGGATCGGTGGTCTCGTCGGAGACATCCCCGGGCCGGACGGGACGCCGATCCCGTACCCGCTGTTCGTGGCACCGGCGCTGCTCGCGTCGGCGTCGATGAACGGCGCGATCGCGGAGTCCACGTTCAACGTGTTCTTCAAGCTCAACTACCAGAAGACGTACGACGCTGTCCTCGCGACGCCGCTCGGCGCCGGGGACGTGGCCCTCGGGGAGATCGGCTGGGCGGTGATCCGGGCAAGCCTGTACGCGCTCGGGTTCATGGTGGTGCTGGTGGTGCTCGGGCTGCTCGAGTCGCCGTGGGCGGTCGCGGCCGTTCCCGCGGCGACGCTGCTCGCGTTTGCGTTCGCCGCGGTCGGCATGGCCGCTACGACCTTCATGCGCTCGTGGCAGGACTTCGATCTCATCCAGCTGTTCGTGCTGCCGATGTTCCTGTTCAGCGGGACGTTCTACCCGATCACGTCCTACCCGCCCGCGCTCCAGCTGTTCGTCTCGCTGACGCCGCTCTACCAGGGAGTAGCGCTCTGCCGGGCGCTGATCACCGGCGCCGTCGATCCCTCGATCCTGATCCACGTTGCGTATCTCGCGGTCATGGGGCTCATCGGGCTCGCGATCGTGTCGAGGCGGCTCGACAAGCTGCTGCTCAAGTGAGGGACCCCGTGACCGAGACCCAGCCGGACGCCCCCGAGCCGGCCGAGACCAATGCGCCCGACGCCCTGCCCTCGGATTCGCCGGCACCTTCGCCGGAGGCCTCTCCGCCGGCACCTTCGCAGGAGGCCGAGCTGCCGCACTGGAAGCGCCACGTCGGCGCATTCCTCGCCGGCCAGACCGTCAGCCTGTTCGGCTCGATGCTCGTCCAGTACGCCGTGTTCTGGTACCTGGCGATCCAGTTCCAATCGGGCGTGATGATGACGCTGGCGGCGGCGTTCGGCTTCCTGCCGCAGGCCGTCGTGTCGCTGTTCGGCGGCGTGTGGGCGGACCGGCACAACCGGAAGTGGCTGATCATCGGCGCCGACGCGACGATCGCCCTGTCGACCCTGGTCCTCGCCCTCGTGATGCTCACCGGGTTCACCGAGCCGTGGCTGATCTTCGTCGTGCTCGCGATCCGGTCCGCGGGCGCCGGGATCCAGATGCCGGCCGTCTCCGCGCTGATCCCCCAGATCACGCCCCAGGCGCAGCTGATCCGCGTGAACGGGTTCCTGGGATCGATCCAGTCCGCGATGGCGCTCGTCGCCCCGGCTGCCGCCGGCCTCGTCTACGCCGCGAACACGAGCGCCGATGCGTCGCCGCTGGCGATCGTGCCGATCCTGTTCATCGACGTGGTCACCGCCGTCATCGGCATCGCGCTGCTGTCGACCATCCCGGTACGGACGATCCGCAGTGCCGCCACGGCCGCGACCGGCGTGATCGCTGACCTCGTCGAAGGCGTCAGGTACATCGGCGACCACGCGTTCGTGCGCTGGGTGCTCGTGCTGTTCGGGATCATCTTCGTGCTCACCGTCGCGCCGGCGAACCTCATGCCGCTGATGCTCGTCCGGTCGTTCCCCTCGGGGGAGCAGGGGAACGTCGTCAACCTGGCCGTGTTCGAGATGTGCTTCAGCGTCGGGATGGTGCTGGGCGGTGTGCTGGTGGCGACGCTGGCGTCCGGCTGGGACCGCGTGCGGCTCATCGCGGCGTCGTCGCTCACCTTCGGAGGGCTCGCGATCGCGCTGGGGCTCGCCCCGAGCCTGATCGTCGTGTTCGCCGTGATGTTCCTCATCGGGCTCGCGGTGCCGTTCTTCTCCACGCCGTCGATGACGCTGCTCCAGGAGACCGTCGAGCCCGAGCGGCAGGGCCGCGTGTTCGGGTTCGTGGGGATCGTGATGGCTGTCGGGATGCCGCTCGGGATGCTGGTGTTCGGGCCGCTCGCGGACGTGATGCGCGTCGAGACGATCATCGTCGCGACGGGGATCGTCACGATCGCGGTCGTGGCGCTGGCGCTGTGGCTGCCCGCGGGCCGGCGCGCCGTCGCCGCCGCGCACGAGATGGCCAGGACCGCCGGGTCTGGCGCCACGCCCGCGTCCGAGGCGGAGTAGCCCGTCTCGCCGCGTTCTCGCGTCCCCGCCGGGTCGCGAGCCGTCCCGCACGCTCGTCTGTCCGAGGCCGGTAGCCCCGCCGCCCATCCTGGATCGCTGGGCGTCCCAACCGGAGCGAATCGCGCTGGTTGGATCGGCACGTGTTCCGGCCAGAGCGATTCCCGCTGGTTGGATACAGGGCTGATCCAACGGGCGCGAATCCCGCCGCTTGGATCGCCCAGCGTTCCGGGACGTGGGCGCGGCGACGAGTGGACCCCATACGATCGACCCGATGCCCATCACCGATCCGGCCGCCGCCGCCCGCGCCGCCAGGGACCTCGGCGAGCTCGACGCGACGATCGCCGACTGCTTCGCGTGCCCGCGCCTGGTCGCCTGGCGCGAGGAGGTGGCCCGCACGAAGGTCGCGCGCTTCCGAGACGAACCCTACTGGGCCCGCCCGATCCCCGGCTACGGCGACCCCGACGCCCGGATGCTGCTCGTCGGGCTGGCCCCGGCGGCCCACGGCGGCAACCGGACGGGCCGGGTGTTCACCGGTGACGAGTCCGGCGAGTTCCTGTGGCGCGCCCTCCACGCCCAGGGCCTCAGCGACCGCCCGGTGAGCCGGCGCGCCGACGACGGGCTGCAGCTGCCGAACCTGCGCGTCGCCGCCGCGGTCCGCTGCGCTCCGCCCGCCAACAGGCCCACGCCCGGAGAGCAGGCGACATGCCGCCCGTACCTCGTGCGGGAGCTCCAGCTGCTCCCCCAGCTGCGCGTGATCCTCGCGCTCGGCGCGATCGGCTGGGACGCCGCGCTCCGGAGCCTGGCCGCGCTCGGCCACCCGACCCCGAGGCCGAAGCCGCGGTTCGGCCACGGAGCGGAGGCGCGGATCGGTCCGTACACGCTGCTCGGCAGCTACCACCCGAGCCAGCAGAACACGTTCACCGGCAAGCTCACCCAGCCGATGCTCCAGGCCGTGCTCGCGCGCGCCCGTGAGCTCGCAGACCTGCCGCCGGTCGCG
Organism: Candidatus Limnocylindrales bacterium; assembly: GCA_035701885.1. Lineage (GTDB taxonomy): Bacteria > Chloroflexota > Limnocylindria > Limnocylindrales > CSP1-4 > CAIXZV01. The sequence goes on along the minus strand of DASSRG010000296.1, from coordinate 15,389 downwards.
GCCGACTGACGACCGAGCCTCCGGCGGACCTGCCATACACTCGACGTTTCATGACGGCCGAACGGGAACGCGACTACTACGAGGTGCTCGGCGTCGAGCGCGGAGCCGACGACGCCGCGATCAAGCGCGCGTTCCGCAAGCTCGCCCAGCAGTGGCACCCGGACGTCAACAAGGACGCCGCCGCCGACGAGCGGTTCAAGGAGATCAACGAGGCCTACCAGGTCCTGTCGGATCCCCAGCGCCGGCAGCAGTACGACATGTTCGGGCGCGCCGGTGTGAACGGCGGCGGTGCCGGCTTCGAGAGCGCCGGCTTCGGCGGGTTCAGCGACATCTTCGACGCCTTCTTCGGCGGCTCGATGGGTGGCGCCACGGCCCGCCGCGCGCGGCCGCAGACCGGCAGCGACCTCCGGTACGACCTGCGGATCTCGTTCGAGGAGGCGGTCCTCGGGACCGAGAAGGAGATCGAGTTCCCGGTCCTCGGGCGGTGCGACACGTGCCACGGCACGGGCGCGAAGCCCGGGACGGAGGCGATCGAGTGCCCGCAGTGCAAGGGTCGGGGCGAGATCCGGTCGATCCGCCAGACGATGCTGGGCCAGATGGTCAGCGCGAGCCCGTGCCCCCGGTGCCGCGGCGAGGGCAAGATCGTCGAGTCGCCGTGCGAGACGTGCCACGGCGAGGGCCGAACGGAGCGACGCCGAAGCCTCCGGGTGACGATTCCCGCGGGCATCGACGAGGGGCACCAGATCCGCCTCTCCAACGAGGGCGAGGTCGGGCCGCGGGGCGGCGCGCCGGGCTCGCTCTATGTCGCCGTCCATGTGACAGACCACCCGGAGCTGACCCGCGAGGGCACCGAGCTCTACTACGAGGCCGACCTCTCGATCGCCCAGGCAGCGCTGGGGACGAAGATCCGCGTCCCGACGGTCGAGGGCGACGACACCGAGGTCGAGATCAAGCCCGGCACCCAGCCCGGGACGGAGATCCGGCTCCGGGGCCGCGGCGTGCCGCACCTGCGCCGCGCCTCGTCGCGCGGGGACCTCCACGTCATCGCCAACGTCGTCGTCCCATCGAAGCTGTCGAAGCGCCAGCGTGAGCTCCTCCAGGAGTTCGCGAAGGAGTCGGGCGACACGATCGCCGAGCACCAGGGCCTGCGCGAGAAGCTGGGCCTGGGGTGAGCGGGGACCGGGCCGCGGTCGAGCGGTCCGCGACGAGCGACCCGTCCGGCGATCCGCTCTCCGGCATCGACCTCGAGGCCGCCGCCCGCGAGCCGGGGTCGTGGCTCGAGCTCGCGGTCTCCGCGGATCACGAGGCCGTCGAGGCCGTATCCGAGATCCTGTCGCGCGCGGCGCCCGGCGGGACGTCCGTCGAGCCCGCCTTCGAGCTCGTCGAGGAGGGGCTCGCGGCGCGCGTCGACCTCGAGCGGCCGGCGCGCGTCCGTGCCTACCTGCCGCTCACGGATGTGACGGCGGTCCGGGCCGCGGTGGCCCGCGCCGACCGGGAGCTCGGCCACCTGCAGGCCTTCGGGCTGCGGCCCATCGGGGACCTGTCCGCCGCGCTCGTCCGCGAGGCCGACTGGGCGAACGCATGGAAGGCGCACTTCCCGGTGCTCCGCGTCGGCCGCCGCATCGTGATCCGGCCGACCTGGCGGCGCCATCGACGGCAGCCCGGCGACGTCGTGCTCGCGCTCGACCCGGGCATGGCCTTCGGGACGGGGCTGCATCCCACCACCCGCCTGTGCCTCGCCGCGCTCGAATCGCTCGCCGACCGAGGAGTCCTCGCGACCGGCGCCTCCGACGGCCGCCCGGCGCGGGTGCTCGACGTCGGCTCGGGCTCGGGGATTCTCGCCATCGCCGCCGGCCTGCTCGGCGCCGCCGAGGTGCTGGCGGTGGATGTCGACCCGATCGCCGTCGACGCGTCGGCGGCGAACGCGCGGCGCAACCGGCTCGGGCGCGTGATCACGGTGCGCGAGGGCAGCGCGCCGAGCGGCGAGGTCCCGTTCGACGTCGTCCTCGCGAACCTCATCGCGTCGCTGCTCATCCGCCTGGCCGACGGCCTCGTCGAGGACGTCCGGCCCGGCGGCACCCTCCTCGCGTCGGGGATCTTCGAGAACCGGGAGCGAGAGGTGACCGAGGCGTTCGCCGCGCGCGGCCTCCACGTACGCGAACGCCGGGCCGAGGGCGAGTGGGTGGCGCTGGAGCTGACCCGCCCGATCTGACCCGCCGGCCCGGACCTCCGGCGCTGCTGCGCTACGATCAGCGTCCGGCGCAACCACCCCCGACGCCGCCGCTCGAACCGACGATGCCCGACCTGTCCTCCTACTTCCCGTACATCCTCGGGACGCACATCACGCTCGCGATCGCGCTGTTCCTGCCGAGCCTGCTGCTCCCGTTCACGCTCCGCAACCGCCTCGTCAACGCCGGCTACGACGCGCCGGCGCCGGGCCGCTTCGTGCGCGCGATGGTGTGGCTGCAGGCACACGGGACGATCGTCATCGGGGCCGGCCTGGCGTTGACGGGCCTCGCGATGATCGTCGTGCTCGGGCCGCAGATGCTCAGCCAGCCGTGGCTGCTGGTGAGCCTCGCCACCTACGCGATCACCGCCGTCGTCGCGTTCGCGATCCAGCGCCCCACGCTGCGCGGCCTCGTCCGGCGCGATCACATCGAGACCGACGCCGATCGCGAGCGATGGCGCGAACGAGCCCGCCGCCAGCGCTACATCGCCTACGCCATCACGACCGCGGTGGGCTTCATCGCGTTCATGATGTCGACCAAGCCGATCCTGTGGTGATCGCGTGGTGATCGAGAGCCGACCGCGCTCGGCGTCGATCGTCAACCTCGGCTGCAAGGTCAACCAGTCCGAGATGGAGGCGGCCGCCCGGCTGCTGCGCGAGGCGTCCGTGCCGCTCGTCGATGGGTCACAGCCCGCCGACCTCGTCCTCGTGAACACGTGCACGGTGACCGCGGTCGCCGACGAGAAGTCGCGGGCTGCGGTCCGCCGGGCTCGGCGCGCGAACCCCGGCGCGGAGATCGTCGTGACCGGCTGCTCGGTCCAGGTGGGGCCGGAGGCGTTCCAGGCGGTGGACGCGGCGGCGCGGCTCGTGGGCAACGACGGGAAGGCCGCGTTCCTCGCGGAGCTCGAGGCGCTCCTGCGCACCGGCGATCCCGCCCACGCGTTCGATGCCCCGCTGCCGACGCTGTCCGGTGTCGAGGCGGTCGCGGCCGCCGCCTTCGACGGCGTCACGGACGACCGGTCGTCGGTCGAGCGGACGCGCGCGTTCGTCAAGGTGCAGGACGGCTGCTCGTTCTACTGCACGTACTGCATCATCCCGCGGGCGCGTGGCTCCGAGCGAAGCCTCGCGCCGGACGTCGTGCTCGCCGACGTTCGCCGGGCCCTCGCGGCCGGGCACCGGGAGATCGTCCTCACCGGGATCAACATCGGCACGTATGACGGCGGCTGGTCTGAGCGCGGCGCCCGCGGCTCACACGTCCGGAGCGCGCTCACGCTGGCCGGCCTCGTCCGTCGGATCCTCGACGAGACGTCGGTCGAGCGGATCCGCCTCAGCTCCATCGAGCCCCAGCACGTGGACGACGAGCTGCTGCGGACCTGGGTCGACGGGGCGCCGCGCACGCTCCCGCACCTCCACCTCCCGCTCCAGTCCGGCGACGACGGCGTCCTGCGGCGGATGGGCCGGCGCTACCTGAGCGCCGACTATGCGAGCACCGTCCAACGCGCGCGCGTGGCCATCCCCGGGCTCGCCCTGCACGCCGACGTGATCGCCGGCTTCCCGACCGAGGACGCGGACGCCCACGCGCGATCGCTCGCGTTCATCCGCTCCCTCGAGCCTGCCGGCCTCCACGTGTTCCGCTACTCGGCGCGGCCCGGCACGCCGGCGACGCGGATGAGCGGCCAGGTCGACGAACGGACGAAGAAGGCGCGCGCCGCGGACCTGCTGGCGCTGGCCTCCGAGTCGAAGGCACGCTTCGCGCGCGCACGCATCGGAACGACGACCCGTGTCCTGCTCGAGCAGCGACTCGACGACGGCCGCTGGGCCGGCCACGCCGAGGACCACGTCCTCGTGGCGGTCTCGCCGCGGCCGGGCGACCCTGGCGACCTCGAGAACGCGGTGGCGGCGGTTCGGCGTGTCGGCATCGACGCGAGCGCCCCCGATCGCGTCACCGGTGCGATCCTCGACCTCGACCCGGCGCCGCGCCCGCTGCGCCGCGAGATCCCCGTGCTCGCCGCGTCGATGGGAGGCACACATGGCGGATGACTGCCTGTTCTGCAGGATCGTGTCCGGCGAGATCCCGGCGACCCGCCTCCACGAGGACGACCTGGCGATCGCGATCCGGGACATCAACCCGCAGGCGCCGACCCACGTCCTCGTGCTGCCCCGGCGTCACGTCGCCTCGGCCGCCGAGGTTGGAGACGAGGACGGCGAGCTGCTGGGCCGGCTGTTCACGGTCGCGGCGACGCTCGCCGAGCGCGAGGGGCTGGGCAACGGCTGGCGGCTCGTCACGAACGTGGGCGCGGACGGCGGCCAGAGCGTCGACCATCTCCACCTCCACCTGCTCGGCGGCCGCGCGATGGGCTGGCCGCCCGGATGACGACGGCCGGCCCCACGACGTCATCGCCCGGCGACCCCGACGACCGCGCGGCGGGCGGCCCACCGCCGTGGATCGCGGTGCTCGCGATCGGCGGCCTGGTGCTCGGTGCGCTGCTGATCGGGCTCCAGCTGGTCGGAATCAACGTGATCACTCCCGCGCCCAGCCCCACGATCCCGCCCCCAGGACAGGCCGCCCAGCGTACGTCGGACCAGGTGGCGTCCGCGCTGCAGGCCGCGCAGTTCCAGGTCCAGGTGCCCCAGACCCCGTACCGACCAGGCGAGAGCCCCGCGCTCGTCGGCGTCCCGCGACAGCTCCTGCAGGCGATCCTCCCGTCCGATCCGGACGGCGGCTATGTCGTCATCTACGAGCTTTCCTCGAACGATGACGCGGACAGGGTGGGGCGCGACTTCGCGCGGTACCTCGCGTCGGGGACCGGCGCGGTGCAGTACCCGCGCGACACGCAGTTCGTCATCCAGCGCGAGGGCCGGACGCTCGTGTTCTTCCCGTGGTCGGCGGAGGCGAACCCCGACCCGCGCCTCCCCGAGCTCGCGGCCGCGCTCCGGACCGTGGGCGAGCCCGTCACGCCGTAGCCTAGACTCGGGCCGATGCGACAGACGTTTCGAGCGGTGATCCAGCAGACCGGCGGCAACGCGGCGGGCATCGAGGTGCCGCGCGAGATCGTCGAAGGCCTCGGCGGCAGCAAGCGGCCCGCGGTCGTCGTGCAGCTGAACGACTACACGTACCGGAACACGATCGCGCCGATGGGCGGCGGCTGGTGGGTCGGCGTCAGCCAGGCACACCGCGAGGCGTCGGGCCTCAAGCCGGGCGAGGAGGTGCAGGTCACCCTCGACCTCGACACCGCTCCGCGCGAGATCGAGGTACCGCCCGAGCTCGCCGCAGCGCTGGAGGCCGACCCGCAGGCCAAGGCGTTCTTCGACAGCCTCTCGTACAGCAACAAGTCCGTGTTCACGCTCAACGTTGCCGGGACGAAGAACCCCGAGACGAAGGCGCGCCGAGTCGAGGCCGCGATCGCGAAGATGCGCGAGGGCCGCGTCCGCTGAGGGCCGCCCGGCGACCGATCGGCCGCTAGGGACGCGGCAGGTCGCAGTCCGGGCTGGTGCACAGCACGAGCCCCAGTTGCTCGAGCCCCTCCGCCAGCGGCGTGAACCCGAGGTTGCCGCCGAAGCTGCGGCTCGTGACGCCGGCCGGAAGCCCTCGCACCAGCACGGCCCCGCCCGAGTCCCCGGTGCTCGCCTTGATGTCGGCCGCGATCATGCACGGAAAGTAGGACCCGTCCTGCGGGTAGTCGTTCGACCCCTTCTCGAGCACCGTGCCGGTGCGGAAGATGTCCCGGCCATTGATCTCCACCCGATCGCCGACCGACACGTCCTCGCAGCGCAGGGCGGCGGTGCCGGCCTGGATCTCGCGGTACCCACCCGCGCCCATGTCGACCAGGTTCAGGTGGCCCCACGGGACCCGGTCCTCGGCCACGACGAGGTAGTTGAGGTCGGACGCGGCGCACGTCTTGCCAGGCTTGTCGCACGTCGCCGCGTGGGCCGCGGGGCCGAACACCCCACGGACGCCCGTGCCGTCGGGATCGGTCGCGGTTGTCCCCTCCGACGTGCAGTGGCCGGTGGAGGTCAGGACGATCGTGTCGCCGCGGCGGGCGTAGAAGCCGGCCGAGCAGTAGCCCCAGAGGTGCTGGCCGGCGAGCACCGGCGGGTCGTAGATGGGCGATGTGCGCGGGTAGCCGAACCGGCCGCTCACGAACAGTGCCACGAGCGCGACGACCCCGAGCCACAGCCCGATGGCGACCCGCCGTATGGTCAGCCTGATGCCGCGGCTCCTTCCGTGACCGGGAGGTGCGCCTCGTCGGTCGCCCACGCGCGGACCTTGTCGCGCTTCACCTTGAGCGTGTGGGTCCGTGGGAAGTCCTGCTCGGGCCAGACTCGCCAGCCGGCGATGCGCTGGTTCGGTCCCAGCGCCTGGTTCGCCGCCTTCAGGGCGGCATCGATGGCGGCCCGGGCGGCGTCGTCCAGCGGCGCCTGCGGCTCGTTCGACGCGGCCGCCGCCGGGCCGCCGCCCGGTCCCAGCACGATCGCCTCGATCCGGCCGGGGCGCGTCTCGAGCGCGACCGAGTCGCGGATGCCCGCGACGCGGAGCGCGTTCTCGAGGTCCTCCGGGTACACGTTGAACCCGTTGGGCAGGACGATGATGTCCTTCTTGCGGCCGTGCAGGTGGAGCCGGCCCTTGTCGTCGAGCTGGCCCAGGTCGCCGCTCTTGTACCAGCCGTCGTCGGTGAAGGCGGCCGCCGTCGCCTCCGCGTTCTCCCAGTAGCCCTTGAACAGCGTCGGGCCGCGGAACTGGATCTCGCCGTCGCCGGCGATCCGCATCTCGACCGGCGAGGGTGGCCAGCCGACGCAGCCCAGCGGATGGTCGGCCATCGTGGTGCACGAGCCCGCGGCGGTCTCCGTCGCGCCGTACCCCTGGAGGACGATGACGCCCATGTCCTCCCACGCCTGCTGGAGCGCGGGCGGCAGGAAGGCGCCCGCCGTCGCGAACAGACGGAGCCCGCCGCCGAGCTGGCGATGGACGCGTCGGAACAGGAGCCGTCGGGCCCAGTAGGGGAGGCGGCGCGCGATGGCACGAAGGCGTTCGAACATGGCCGCCTGGCCCTGCTTCTCGACCTCGCGCTCGATGGCGCTCCAGAACAGGTCGAGGACCTGGGGCACCACGAGCATCGTCGTCACCCGGTGCTCACGGAGGCTGTCGAAGATGACCCGCGGGTTGCGCGACCGGACGTACAGGATGTCCGCCCCGACGTCCATCGCGTAGAACAGCGAGACCGCCTGCTCGAGCGAGTGGCTGAGCGGGAGCAGCGAGACGAGCCGGTGCTCCATCGGCTGGATGATGCCGTGAAAGCTGCCCACGCCAGCGAGGACGTTGTCGTGCGCGAGCATCACGCCCTTCGGGTTGCCGGTCGTGCCGCTGGTGAACACGAGCTGGAAGACGTCGGCGGCCTTCGGGCGTTCCCAGGCGGCGAGCTGCGCCTCCCAGTCGGGCGGGAAGGTCTCGTCGGGGGGTTCGGACAGCTCCTCGATCGTCGTCGTCGGGAAGTCCTGGAGCCCGACACCCGTGGGATCGGGGGCGTCGCGGCCCGTGCCCAGGAGCAGGCGCACGGCGCCGGAGGCCTGGATGATGTTCTGGATCGCCTCGGCGCTCATCCGCGAGTCGAGCGGGACGTAGATGAGCCGCGCGTACATCGCGCCGTAGTAGGCGGCCGGGAGCGCCGGCGTCGACGGGCTCCACGTGAGGACCCGGTCGCCGGGGTTGAGGCCGAGGCTCCTGAGACGCCACGCCGCGAGCCGCGCGCGCCGCAGGACCTCCGGATAGCTCCAGTGGAACCGCGTCCCGTCGTCGCGCCGCAGACCGAGCGCATTCCGATCGCTGAAGCGCTCGGCGCTCCCCTCGAGGAGATCGATGAGGGTCTCCATTGGGGGCGATCCTACCCGGCCGGGCCACCACACCGGACGACCCTCGCGCGATCTTGGCCCCTCAGGAGGGGGCCGGATGCTACGGATCGACGGTGATCACCAGCGGCACGGTGCCACCCTCCGGCACCGCGACGTGCTCCCGGCCGATCAGGACATCGCCGTCCTGTCATGCGACGTGGTCGATCATGCTCAGCGACCAGCCGCCCGGCGCACGGCAGGACGAACCCACCATCGCTCGCGAGGCCGAAGCCCAGCTCGCGCCGTGCCGCGGGCGACTCGCCCGGCGAACGTATGGTCGCGGCGCGGGACGGCTCGCCCGACGAGTGCCGCCGGCCCCGCGGCCGCGTCGCTCGCCCCGTCTCGCCCGTGGTGGCCCTTGCGCCCAGCGGTTCTACGGTGGCGTCGTGCCACGGATCGAGCACGATGCGCGTCGCCGGTGGCGCCGGACCTGCTACTCGAGCCATAGATCGATCGCCGACCGCCGGTTTCGTGGCGCGGTGCCACCGTAGGCTCGCTGGGCGCAGAACGTCGGGAGGAACCGCTCCGCCGAACGCGATTCGGCACCCGATAGGGCACCTGACCACGTTTGACCCGTCCGGGGGCCCGGCTTACACTCCGGCGGCCTGCCGACAGGCCGGGCGTGTTCGCACGCCAGACGCCGGTCGGGACGCCACCTGCGCCGTCGGGCATCGCGCGCGGGAGGCGGGTACGAGACTCCTGCCCGAGGAGGTGAACCGGGATTGGCCGAAGTCCGAGTGGGTGAGAACGAGACGTTCGAGAGCGCCCTCCGCCGCTTCAACAAGAAGATCCAGCAGAGCGGGATCCTCGCCGAAGCGCGTCGCCGCGAGCACTACGAGAAGCCGTCGGTGAAGCGCAAGCGCAAGGAAGCGAAGCGCAAGAAGAACGCACGAGCGAGCCAGGGCTGAGCCACCCGGGGCCGCGGATCGGATCGCAGCAGCGACCGCCGCGGCCCGAGTGATCGGCCCGTCGCGTCGAACCGGGATCCGTCCCGGTCCCCTCCATCGGCGCAGCTCGCGCGCATGGCCACGTGACCCCAAGGCACGAGCCGTGACGCCCGAGGAGCCATCCGGTGACCCTACGCGAACGACTCCAGGACGACACGACCGCCGCGATGCGGTCGGGTGACGCGCTGCGCCGCGACGTCCTGCGAATGGCGTCGGACGCCATCTACAAGACCGAGAAGGCCAAGCGCACGACGCTGAGCGAGGACGAGGTTCTGGCGATCGTCACGCGCGAGGTGAAGACGCGCCGCGAGAGCGTCGAGGCGTTCCGCAAGGGCGGGCGCGAGGACCTGGCGACGAAGGAGGAGGCGGAGATCGCCATCCTCCAGGAGTACCTGCCGCAGCCCCTCACCGAGGACGAGCTGCGCGGGCTCGTCGACGAGGGCGTCGCGGCGACCGGCGCCACCAGCGCCCGCGACCTCGGCAAGGTCATGGGCTGGCTGTCGCCGCGTACTCGCGGTCGCGCCGACGGCAAGGTTCTGTCCGGCCTCGTCGCGCAGGCCCTCGCCCAGGCCGACCTCGCCGGCCACGACGGAGGGCACTAGGCGGCACCCGCCGCCCGGCGCCACCAATCCCGATGCTGTCCGCGAACGTCGAACCCGCCGGCACCCGGTTCACCCGCCGCGATCTCGGGCGCCTGATCGCACTGTCGGCGCTGCTGGCCCTCGCGATGTCGGTGGTGCTGGGCCTCGACGTGCTCCCCGCGCAGGACCAGCTCGAGCAGGGCAAGCCCGCGCCGGCGAACGTCGTCGCGCCCGCGACCCGCGAATACACGAGCGACGTCCTCACCGCCGAGGCGCGGGACGCGGCACGGAAGGCCGTCGTTCCCCAGTACGACTTCACGATCGCACGGGGCGCGTCTGTCGCCGCCGAGCAGGTGCGCGAGCTGGAGCGCAAGGTTGCGCCGATCGACGCCGCGTTCGCGGACGGCGTCTCGGACGAGGACCGGGCGACGATCCTCGAGGACGTCCTGATCGGCGGCCTGAGCGACGACGACCGGGCGACGCTGCTCAAGCTCGATGCGAAGCGCTGGCAGGCCGTCCGGACAGAATCGTCTCGGGTGCTCGACACCGTCGAGCGGTCCGAGCTCCGCGACACCGAGCTGCCGCTGACGAAGGACGGCGTCGAGAACCGGTTCGCAGGCGACCTCACCGCGGCCGAGAGCTCGCTCGGCGCGGCGCTGATCCGGCCGCTGGTCGTCCCCAACTCGTCGTTCTCCGCCGACATGACCGAGGCCGCACGCAGCCGCGCAGCGGAGGGGGTAAAGGACGTTCCCAAGAGCTGGGAGCGCGGCGAGACCATCGTCCGGGCAGGCGACCGGGTCGATGCCGTCGCGTGGGAGGCGATCAACTTCTATCGCCTGAACGAGGGCGGCCTCGACGTCGCGCGGCTGGTCGGGTTCGCGGTGTTCTCGGTCCTCGTGATCGGGCTGTTGCTCACGTGGACCTGGCGGTTCCGCCGCGAGTTCTGGCACCGCAACAACGTCCTGCTGCTGCTCGCGCTCCTCCTCCTGTTCGCCGTGTTCGCGCTCAAGCTCACCGCCGGGCGGCCGTGGCTGCCGTACGCGCTGCCGCTCGCCGCCGTCGGGATGATCGTCGCCGTGCTGCTCGACGCGGGGGCCGCCATGGTCATGACGGCGCTCATCGCGCTGCTCGCTGCGGCGGTGAGCAGCGCGGTCGCGACGACCGCGGCGGGTACGAGCGCCGGCGTCGAGCTCGCGGCGTACGTCCTGCTCGGCGGCATCGCCGGGATCGTGGCCGTCCGGCGCGGGGACCGGCTCACGGTGTTCGTCCAGGCCGGCTTCGCCGTGTTCATCGTCAACATGCTCGTCGTCGCGACGTTCGGCCTGTTCGGCGACCACGACGTGTACGGCGTGGTCCAGCTGATGGGCGCGGCGGCGGTCTCGGCAGGCGGCGCGGCGGTGGCGACCGTCGGCTCGTTCGCCGTCCTCGGCTCGCTGTTCGGAATCCTCACCGCGTTCCAGCTGCTCGAGCTGGCGAACCCCTCGCAGCCGCTGCTCCGGCGGCTGCTCGTCGAGACGCCCGGCACGTACCACCACAGCCTGATGGTCGGCAACCTCGCCGAGCGCGCGGCCGAGGCGATCGGCGCGGACCCGCTGCTCGCGCGTGTCGCGGCGTACTACCACGACATCGGGAAGCTCTCGAACCCCGTCGCGTTCATCGAGAACCAGGCGGGCGGGGAGAACATCCACGACGTGCTGGACCCGGAGACCTCGGCCCAGCTGCTCAAGAGCCACGTGTCGGAGGGCATCGACATCGCGTACAAGTCGGGGCTGCCCAAGGCGCTGATCGCCTTCATCCCGCAGCACCACGGGACCGCGGTGATGTCCTACTTCTACGCCCGGGCGCGGGAGCAGGCGGCCGAGCCGTACGGCGGCCTCAACACGGCCGAGGGTCGCAAGGCGGCCGATGCCGTCGACATCCGCAAGTTCCGCCACGGCGGGCCGAAGCCGCAGGTCCGAGAGGCGGCGATCATCATGCTCGCCGACTCGGTGGAGGCGTCGGTCCGCTCGCTGTCGTCCCGGGACGAGGCGGCGATCCGGGCGATGGTGAGCCGGATCATCGAGGAGCGCATCGCCGACGACCAGTTCGACGAATGCGACCTGACCCTCCGCGACATCGAGCTCATCCGCGAGGCGTTCGTCGCCCAGCTGCTGGGCATGTACCACCAGCGGGTCGCGTACCCGCAGAACAAGGTCGTGGAGCTGGAGAGCCGGCGCGCCGCGGGCGACCAGTAGGTGGGCAGCCACCACCTCGGGCCGTGGCGGGTCGACGTGGAGTGGCGCGACGGCGTGCGGCGCCTCCTCCCCGAGACCGCGCTCGCCCGGGCGGTCGGCGCCGCGCTGGACGCGGCGGGGGCGCCGGAGCCGGCCTCGATCGGCCTGATCCTCGCCGACGACGACGAGCTCGCGGAGCTCAACCACGCCCACATGGGCAAGGACGGGCCGACCGACGTGCTGTCGTTCCCGCTCCTGCCGCCGGAGGCGTTCCCGCCGCATACCGGCGCGAGGTCACCCGCATCGGCCGCGTTCGACTTCGCCCTCCCGCCCGGCCGCCGGCCGCACCTCGGCGACATCATCGTGAGCGTCGAGCGCGCCGCGGAGCAGGCGGACCAGGGACGCGGCGGGCAGACGGGCGACGTGCGCTGGGACGCTCGCGACGAGCTCCGCCTGCTCGTGACCCACGGCACCCTGCACGTCTGCGGCTGGGACCACGCCGAGCCGGACGAGGAGGCGGCGATGCGGGCGCTCGAGCGGGAGCTGCTCGCGGACTAGATCCCTTCGCCGCTAGGGTGAACGCATGGGGCAGCCGCCGGTGTCAGAGCGTGTGGTCGGACGGGACGACGAGCTGGCGGTTGGCCGCGCCTTCCTGGGGGCTGCCGAGCACCGGTCGGCCGTCCTTGCCATCGAGGGTCCGGCGGGGATGGGCAAGACCACGATCTGGGCAGCGCTGGTCCAGGAGGCCCGCGACCGCGGGTTCGTCGTCCTCGCCTGCCGCCCCGCCGAGGCAGAGGCAACCTTCACGCTCGCCGCGGTGCGCGACATGCTGGAGGGCCTGCCCGCCGGCGCCGCGGCCGCCCTGCCGAGGCCACAGCAGGAGGCGCTGACTGCCGTCGTGTCGGCCGCGGATCCCACACGGCCGATTGCCGAGCACCTCGTCGGCGCCGCGATGCGCTCGCTGATCCTCACGCTGGCGGCGGCGCGACCGGTGCTGCTGGCGATCGACGATGTCCAGTGGCTGGATCCCTCGTCCGTTGCCGCACTCGGATTCGTCGCTCGGCGCGTGGGCACCGCCCGGGTCGGCCTGCTGGTCGCGCGTCGCACGGGGATCCGCTCGCCGCTGGACGTGGACCGGCTCGTTCCGGCAACGATGTCACGGCTGGTCGTCGGGCCGCTGTCCCTGGGTGCGTTGCACCACGTCCTCAAGGCGCGCACCGGGATGTCGCTTTCGCGTTCCGTCCTTGCGCGGGTTCACGCCGCCGCCGACGGCAACCCGCTGTTCGCGATCGAGATTGCCCGGGTGCTGGTCCACCGCGGACAGCCGGGGCCCGCTGAGCCGCTTCCCGTGCCGCCGGACGTGCGCTCGATGCTCGAGGAACGGGTCGCCGCGCTCCCGCCCGACACTCGCGACGCGCTCCTGCTGGCGGCGGCCTCGGCCCGACCGACGCTCTCGATGCTGCGGCGCGCCGCCGCCGCCCTCGAGGACGCGGAGGCAGCGATCGGGGGCGCGATCGACGCGGGGATCCTCGTGCGGTCGGGCGACGACGGACTGGTGTTCACCCACCCATTGCTCGCCGACGCTGTCGTCAGCCGTGCCACGCCCGGCACGCTGCGGGAGGCCCACGGCCGATTGGCGTCCGTCGCCGAGGACGAGGAGCAGCGGGCCCGCCACCTCGCACTCGCCACGGACGGCCCGAACGCCGACGTCGCCGCAGCGCTCGAGAGGGCCGCGGCCCATGCCGACCGTCGGGGTGCTCCCGCGGCGGCCGCGGCCCTGCTCGAGATGGCCGTCGCCAGCACGATGCCCGGCGACGTGCGGGCGGCGGTCCGGCGGCGGCTCGCCTTGGCCGGCACTGTCCTGCGGGCCGGCGAGACGAACCGGGCGTCGTCGCTGCTGCGGCAGCTCGTGGCCGATCTGCCCTTCGGCCCTGACCGTGCCGAGGCGCGGCTCCTGCTGGCGTCCGTGCTCGGCTCCACCGAGTCCACCCACGCGGGTGTGGATGAGGCGCTCAAGGCCGTGGACGAGGCACGAGCGGACCCCCGGATCCACGCGCGCGCCCTGGCCATCGCGGCCCGGGTGGACACGGCGCCGAACGATCTTGCCGAGCGTGCCCTGGAGGCCCTCGAGGGGTTCGACGACCCCGATCCCGTCGCGCTCACGCACGCGTACACGTCACTCGGCATGCAGGCATACAACCGCGGCGGACCCATCCCCGAGGACCTGATCGCTCGGGCCCTGGAGCTCGAGGAGCGCGAGCCGTTGCCGTTCGTTGGCGACCGTTTCAGCTCGGCGCTCGGAACATGGCTGAAGTACCTCGACGACTTCGAGGGCGCCCGCACCTGGCTCCGGCGCACGCGCCAGGCAGCCATCGACGAGGGCGACGAGGACGGGCTCGTGTTCGCCTACAGCCACCTTCCGCAGCTGGAACTCTGGACAGGCGACTGGCGCGCCGCGGAAGCGGCGGCGCGGCAGCACCTCGAGCTGGCGGAGATGCTCGGCGAGGAGGCGCAGCGGCGTCAGGCCGTCTACAACCTGGCGACCGTGCTGGTCCACGAGGGCCGCGAGTCCGAGGCCCGGTCGATGCTGGACGACGAGATCCACCTCGCGCGCGCCGAGCAGGACACGTGGACGCTCGGCCTGCTGCTGCCGGTTCTCGGCCTCCTCGAGCTGTCGCTCGGACGCTGGGCGGCGGCCATCGGGCCGCTCGCCGAGACCCAGCCGCTTCGAGAGCGGGAGGGCATCCCCGGACCAGGCCGCCACGAGCCTTGGCTCGTCGAGACGCTGGTCGTGCTCGGCCGGCCGTCGGAGGCCCGGGATGCCCTCGACAGGTTCGCCGAGCGCGCCGAGACCGACGGTCGCGCCTCTGGGCTGGCCGGCCTCCACCGCTCGCGGGCGATCGTGGCGGCGGCCGACGCACGTCTCGGCGACGCCCTGGCCGCGCTCGACGACGCCTTGGCCGCGCACGAGCGGAGCCCGATTCCGTTCGAGCGGGCCTACACGCTGCTCGTCCGGGGGCGCGTGCTGCGCCGTCGCCGCGAGCGCGCAGCCGCCCGCGACGCCTTCGCCGAGTCGCTCGCCGTGTTCGAGGGGCTGGGCGCGACCCGGTTCGCGGCGTCGGCGAGAGACGAGCTGTCGCGCACGGGCATGCGCGTCGCCTCCGGCGCGCTCACGGAGACCGAGCGCCGGGTCGCCGAGCTGGCCGCATCGGGGATGACGAGCCGGGAGGTCGCGGCGGCGCTGTTCATCTCGCCCAAGACCGTGGAGGCGAACCTGTCACGCGTGTATCGCAAGCTCGGCGTGGAGTCGCGCGCGGAGCTCGGTGCCCGGATGCAGCGGCTGCAAACGTAGGGGATTTCCGGATTTCGAGGGAGCACAGGGGCACGTAGCGTCTGCGCCGTGAAGCCCGTCATCCACAGGTCCCGGCAGTTCCTCGTGGAGTGCTTCCTGCCGGGCGTGCACCGGCGTGACGCGGAGGCGGCCGCAATCCGTGCCCGCACGGCCGCTCGCGACCTCCGTGCGGACGGACGGGCG
>DASSRG010000295.1:0-9717 GCA_035701885.1 Candidatus Limnocylindrales bacterium | reverse complement strand
CCGTGATCCGCTCCACCTCGTCCCCGAAGAACTCGACCCGGACGATGATCTCGGAGCTCGCGGGGCCGATCTCGAGCGTGTCGCCGCGGACGCGGAACCGCGCGCGGGTGAGCGCCGCGTCGTTGCGCTGGTACTGGAGGTCGACGAGGTGCCGCAGCACGGCATCGCGCCGGTAGTGCCCGCCGACCCGCAGCTTGAGGACGGTCGCCCCGTAGTCGACCGGCGCGCCCAGGCCGTAGATGCACGACACCGACGCGACGATGATCACGTCCCGCCGCTCGAACAGCGCGTGGGTGGCGGCGTGGCGGAGCCGGTCGATCTCCTCGTTCCGACTCGAGTCCTTCTCGATGTACGTGTCCGAGCGCGGGAGGTACGCCTCCGGCTGGTAGTAGTCGAAGTAGCTGACGAAGTACTCGACCGCGTTGTCCGGGAAGAACTCGCGGAACTCCGCGTACAGCTGGGCCGCCAGCGTCTTGTTGTGGGCGAGGACGAGCGTCGGCTTCTGGTGGCGGGCGATCGTCTGGGCCATCGAGTACGTCTTGCCACTGCCCGTCACGCCCAGCAGCGTCTGATGACGGAGGCCCCGGCTGAGCCCGTCCACGAGCTTCTCGATGGCCTGGGGCTGGTCGCCGGTCGGCTCGAACGGGGCGACGAGACGGAAGTCGGGCACGGTCGGATGGTACCACCCGGAACCCCAATCCGAACACCTGTTCGGTGGGTTCACACCCGGGGCGCGGGCGGCGGACGGGACGCGGACCCTCCCCTTCCGCACCGGACCCCACCACGCCCGGAGCCTGCACGCCCGAACGGGTGATCCGACCGGGACCAACGGCCCATTTGCTCGCCCGTCGGCGGATTTGAGACTCCGATGTGCCAGACCAGTCCGGAGTCCCACACGTCTCGATGCGCACGGCCCAGTCCGCCCGCTCACGCCCTGTCCCCGGGGTCGCGATCCGACACCGCCTGCCCGGATTCCGCGCCGGGCGCGGACCCGGCGAGGACGGGCAGTCCCTCGTCGAGTTCTCGCTGATCCTCGCGCCGCTCCTGTTCCTGCTGCTCGGGATCATCCAGTTCGGCTTCGTGTTCAACACGTACGTCACGATCTCCACGTCGGCACGCGAGGCGGCCCGCGAGGGGTCGATCTACGTCTACGACCGGACGCTCACCCAGAGCGCCAACGACCTCGCCCGCAACAACCGGATCAAGAGCCAGCTGCTGTCCTCGCTCAACGGGCTGACGAAGACCGCGCCGAACCTGACCAACGGCTCGTCCTGGACCACTACGACCTCCGGCACGACGTCCACGTTCACGAACGGAGACATCGTGGTCACCTACGCGCTGCCCACCACGGTGACCGCGAACGACCCGCGCGTCGGCTACCGGGTGACGGTGCGGCTCACGTACCACCAGGACCTGCTGCTGCCGCTCATCGGCAACTTCCTGCCGCAGGACGCGAACGGGCGTCTCCCGCTGGCCGGTGAAGTCACGATGGTCATCAACTGACGATGGCCCGCCGACTCCCCGCCCGGGATCGCGCCCGCGAGACCGGCCAGGTCCTCGTCATCTTCGCCCTCGCGCTGACCGCGCTGATGGGCGCCGCCGGCCTCGCGTTCGACATCGGGCGCTTCTACACCGAGCGCCGGTTCCTCCAGAACGCCGCCGACGCCGCCGCGCTCGCCGCCGGCCAGGTGCTGGTCAACGGCGGGACGAACGCGGAGGCACGCACCGAGGCGATGGCCGTCCTGTCCCGCAACTACTCGATCCCGCCCAACGGCATCGTGCCGTCGCTCCCGCCCGCGGCCGGCAGCGAGGTGTACGAGTCCGGCCATGCGAACGAGGGCCCGTATCTGCTGGACGGGATCCGCATCTCCGGCCTGTCGGTCCGCGTCGCGGTCCGCAACACGATCCCCTACACGTTCGGCCGTGCCCTGGGTTTCGACACCAACACGATCGTCGCGCGGGCGCGGGTGAAGTTCGAGGGCGACCTGCTGCCGATCGCCGTTCGGCGGTTCATCAAGGCGCCCGGCACGAACAGCGGCACCTACCCGTGCACGGACAACTTCAACCAGTTCATGGACTTCTTCGCGTCCGCGAACACGGCCTGCCTGGGTACCGACACCGATGCGTCGCAGCGAACCCCCGCCGCACCAGGGGCCGCGTACAGCACGACGACACCGGACAACGACCGCGCCAACCACGGCCCGATCGTCGAGATCCTCGGCCAGGGCTCGAGCCCGGACAACGGCGCCGACTTCCGCGGCTTCGTCGCGCTCGACATCCGGAACTTCGCGACCTCGACCTCGCAGCAGTACTTCAACAAGGTCACCGCCTCGACGAACTCCAACACCCTCAAGGACATGCAGGCCCAGTGGATCCTCAACGGCGGATATCCCGGGCCGATGTTCCCGCCCGCGGTCACTCCGCCCGATCCGAACGACCAGGTCGCGGTCATGAGCGGCAACTCCGCGGGCGCCGGCGTCGACGCGATGAGCCAGCGCTTCGCTCCGGGCGACGAGATCCTCGTCGCGGTCTACCCGGGCGTCACCATGCAGATCCCGGACTTCTCCATGTCCAGCCCGGGCGTGATCCCGATCCAGACGAGCGGCAACACGTCGAGCGCGGGCTCGTTCCGGGTGAGCCGAAACCAGGCGTTCAGCGGCCAGGTCACGCTGTCCACCGTCGCGGACGCGAACGATCCCGCCAACCCGCTCGTCACGGGCGCGATCAACTCCAGCCCGCCGGTCACCTACAACCCGAACCCCGTCACGCCGACGATGGGCAGCGGTGCCTCGGTCGCGATGAAGGACGTCAGCACCTCGGGCGCGACGACCGGCATCTACGCCGCCTGGCTCAAGGGCCAGGCCGGCAGCCCGTACCTCACCACGAAGTACACGCCGTTCTCGTTCCAGGTGGGCAGCGTGTCCAAGGACTTCACGATCACGTCGAACGTGACCGAGGCGACGGCCGCCACCTCTGGTGCGACGGTCTCGTTCACGCTCAACCTCAAGCGCTCCGGCGGAGCCTTCGGCGGCACGGGCGTCAGCCTGTCGCTCGAGGCGATGCCCGAGTCGGCGATGCCGACCGGCATCGGCGCTGTCACCTTCTCCCCCTCGACCGTGACCCCGGCCAACGGCTCGGGCACGAACACGACCCTGACCATCAACACGGGGACGATGGCGTCGGGCATCTATCCGCTCGTCGTCCGGGCAACCGGCACGAACGGCGACGGTCGCCCTGTCACCAAGCTCCTCGTGATCCAGGTGAACGTCGCCACTTCGTCGGCAGGCGGCAACCAGGAATACGTCGACATCGTCGGCTTCGCAGTGATGCGGGTCGTCGGCATCACGTCCAACTCGGTCACGGCGTACGCGATCTCGGAAGTGATCGCCGACCCGTCGGACTCACGGCTGCGCCGCGGTCAGGTGGCACGGCTGTCGCCCTGGACGAACTTCGACTAGCCGGAAGGGCGCGGCACAACCCTCAGGGCGGCGCGAGGCGTCGACCCCACCTGTTCCGGGAGGCACATGCGATGGAGATGGAGTACAAGGACCCGTCCAAGAAGGGGCGATGGATCGTCCTCCTTGGCGTGGTCCTCGCGGTCGCCGCCGGCGGCGCCGCGTTCTTCCTGATCAACAACGCGCAGCAGCAGGCCGGCCAGTCCGGCCTCAAGACGACGTCAGCCGTCGTCGCCGTCCGTCCGATCCCGGCGCGCAAGCCGATCGAGGCCGAGGACGTGGCGCTGCGCAGCGACATCCCGCTGGACGGCACCAACGCCGAGGGCGTCGTCTCCGACCCGGCGCAGGTCGTCGGGCGCATCCCCGCCGTCGCCGTCAACACCGGGCAGCTGGTCACGACCAACCTGCTCGCGTCGACGACCGCGGGCGCCGAGTTCTCGATCCTCGGCCCCGACGAGACGGTGGCCCCCGACTCCGACGCCTGGCGCGCGGTCTCGCTCACGGTCACCGACGACCGTGCGGTCGGCGGGATGCTCGGCCCCGGGATGCTCGTCGACGTGTTCATGACCGCGAGCGTCAACGTGCCGCAGTCCGTCCTCGATGAGGGCACCTACTACACGGACCAGTCGACGAAGATCAGCTGGCAGGACATGGAGATCCTGTCCCGCCAGGGCACGTTCTACATCGTCAAGGCGACGCTCCCGGTCGCCGAGGAGATCGCCCATCTCCAGGCCGCCGGCAACGCGCAGTTCAGCATGGTGCTGCGACCCGACGCGGATACCCGGATCCTGGACGTCAGCTCCCTCGGCGCGACGACCAACCGGATCATCGAGCGCTACGGCCTGCCGGTCCCCGAGGTCTACCCGAAGGGCGATGGGCCGATCGCGAGCCAGCCGCCGATCCCGGCGATCACGCCCGCTCCGTCGATCGACCCGGCCTCCGTCGATCCGGCGGCTGCCGAGCCGTCGCCCTCGGCGAGCGCGGCACCGTAGGCGGTCGCTCACCTCGTCTCTTTCGCCACGTGTCTCGCGTGCGCCCGTTCGCGGGCCGCGCATCCCGTGCAGGTCACGCGGACCGGCCGGCGCCGTCATGGCGTCCGGCCGTGCCGCCCCGTCGTCCGGTGACGCCCCCGTCAGGGCGGAGGACCGGCGACGGCTGAGCCCGGGAGGACGCCGCGTCCGGCGGCCCCCTCCGTCGCGCGTCGCTGACCCGACGCGCCTCCCACCGCCCGGCCGGGTTCGCCCGGCCGGGCGGCGTTCGTTGATCGGCCCCGCCTACCTCGGCGCCGCCAGCGCCTCCCGGAACGCCTCCTCGGCCAGCGCCCGTGTCTCGGCCTCCGTGCCGCTCGTGTCGATCACGAGCGTCGCCGCCCGGGCGAGGCGGCCGGCCAGGCCCTCCTGCGCCCGGACGCGCTGGTCGGCGTCTGCGGCCGGCGTTCCCCGCCCGATCAGGCGGTCGCGCTGGGCGCCGGCGTCGCAGGTGACCAGCCAGACCTCGTCACACTCGGCCGCGAGCCCACCCTCGATCAGCTTGATGGCCTCGATGACGACGGCCGGTGCCCCGACGGCCTCGGCGGCGGCGATCCTCGCGAGCACGCGGGGACGGACCGCGGGATGGACGATCCCCTCGAGCGCTCGCAGCTGGGCCGGGTCCGCGAACACGATCCGGCCGAGCGCCGCCCGGTCCAGCGTGCCGTCCTCGCCGGTCGCCTCCGGCCAGCGCCGGACCACCACATCGTGGACCGCCCCGCCGGGCAGCGTCACCGCGCGCGCCTCCTGGTCGGCGTCCACGACGTGCGCGCCGAGCTCGCCCAGCCAGCGGGCGACCGTCGACTTGCCGCAGCCAATCGGGCCGGTGATCCCGATCCGCACGGTTCGGGCTCCGGGTGCCGTCATTGCGCCGCCGTCGGGCGCCGTCACGGTGCCATCTCCTCGAGCTCGAGCCACGCGTCCTCGGCCTCGGCGAGGGCCCGCTCCACGTCCGCGAGCTCGCTCGTGACGCGGCGCATCTCGACGAAGTTCGAGGCGACCGACGGCATGCCCATCGTCAGCTCGAGCTGGCTCTTGCGCAGGCCGAGGCGGCTGAGCTCCGCGTCGACGGCCTCGCGCCGCCGGCGGTAGGCGTCCTTCGACAGCTTCGGCCGCGGCTTGGCCGGCTTGGAGACGGGGGCCGGCGCCTGCGCCTCCGGCGGCCGCCGCGTCGTGGCAGCCACCCCGTCCCGCGACCCGTTCGTCGACGGTGCGGCTGATGCCACCGCACCCGTCGCCCCCGGCCGGATCCGGTTCGCCCGCCGCGCGGCTTCGGCCTCGACGGTCCACCCGTCCGCGACGGCGGCCCGCCACGCCTTGTACCCGCCGTCGAACGGCACGGCCAGCGCGTCATCGACCACCCACAGCTTCTCGCAGATCGTCTCGAGCAGCCGCCGGTCGTGCGACACGACGAGGATCGTCGCGGGCGACTCCGCGAGGAACGCCTCGATCGCCTCGCGCGCGGCGATGTCGAGGTGGTTCGTCGGCTCGTCGAGCAGCATCAGGTTCGACGGCAGGATGCCGAGCAGCGCGAGCTCGAGGCGCGACCGCTCGCCCCCGGACAGCGTCCGGACCTCCTTGAACACGTCGTCGCCACGGAACAGGAACCGCGCCAGGTACCCGCGCGCCTCGCCCGGCGTCACCGGGATCTGCTCGAGGATGGCGTCGAGGACCGTCGCGCCGGGGATCGCGGCGTCGCGCAGCTGGGCGAGGTAGGCGGGCGCGACCTGGTGCCCGAACGCAACCATCCCGTCGAGCGGCGGGAGGTCGCCCGCGATCGTGCGCAGGAGCGTCGTCTTCCCGGCACCGTTCGGGCCGACGATCCCGATCCGCTCCCCCCGCTGCGCGGCGAGGAACGGGGCCTTGGCCACCGTCACCGGGGCCGCCGCCGCGGAGCCGTCAGGCGCCAGCGCGCCGCGACCGGGCAGGTACCCGACGGCGAGATCCTCCAGCCGCACCACGAGCTCGCCCGACCGCACCGGCCCGCCCGCGAGCGCCGCGCCGTGCAGCTTGAGCGTGCGGCTCGACTTCTTCGGCGCGTCCGGTGTCGCCGCCTTCAGCTTCTCGAGCCGCGCCTCGTGCTCGTGCATCTTCACGTGCTTGCGCTGGCTCCGGTAGCGCTGGACGAGCTCGACCTCGCGCGCGATCGCGTCGTCGTGGCTCTCCGCCTCGCGCTCGGCGCGCTCGTCGCGCTCGATCCGCTGGCGGTGGTACGCGGAGTAGTCGCCGCGGAACACGGTCAACCGGCGGTCGCGGAGCTCCCAGATGCGGGTCACGGTCGCGTCGAGGAACGCGCGGTCGTGGCTGGCCACGAGCAGCGCGCCAGTGCGGCGCCGCAGGTGCTCCTCCAGCCATTCGATCGCGTTGATGTCGAGATGGTTCGTCGGCTCGTCGAGGAGCATCAGGTCCGGGTCCGCGATGACGAGCCGGGCGAGCGCCGCGCGCGTCTGCTGGCCCCCCGACAGCGCCGTCGGGGGGCGCAGCCACTCGTCACGCGCAAACCCGAGGCCGCTCAGGGCCTCGTCCACGCGCTGGTCGAGCGTGTAGCCGCCGAGGATGTCGAACCGGTGCTGGAGCTCCGCGTAGTCGCTGCCCGCGGCGTGGCCGGCGTGCTCGAGCGCGGCCAGATCCTCGGCCATGCGCTCCAGGTGCGACGCGCCGTGACGCACGGCCGCCCGCAGGTCGGGGGCAGCCATGAACGCGGCGTCGAAGTGCGCCTCCTGGCTCAGCAGCCCGAGGGTGAGGCCGCGCTTGCGGTGGACCTCGCCGCGGTCGGGCTCGTCGGTGCCAGAGACCATGCGCAGGAGGGTCGTCTTGCCGGCGCCGTTCGGGCCAACGAGCCCGATCCGCTCGCCGGGCGCGATGGCGGCCGTGATCCCGTCGAGGATCACGAACGTGCCGATCTCGCGGGTGACGCCGTCCAGGCGGACGACGCTCATGCCGAGCTCCCGGCTCGCGCTGCGGCCCGTCGCGCCGCCGCGGCCGCCTTGGTCCGGGCGGTCCGTTGCCGGGCCGCCGTGGCCTCGTCCGTCGTCCGGCCCAGCGAGCCGTCCCCGTCGAGGTCGACCCAGCGGCGCCCAGTGCGTCCGGATGCCCGCGCGCCCGGACGGGGCGTCATCGTCCGCAGCAGCGCCGCCGCGGCCGGCTTCTCGTCGGCGGGGAGCCGCTGGCACCACGAGCAGAAGTGCGTCGCCCGGATGCCGATGACGATCCGTCGGATCGGCCTGCCGCAGCGACGGCACGCCTCGCCGGTGCGCTGGTAGACGTCGAGGCGCTCCTGCATCGCGCCGTCGCCGTCGGGCGCCGTGTAGTCGTCGATCGAGCTGCCGCGCCGCTCCACGGCCTCGGCGAGGATTTCCCGGACGTGGCGGTAGAGGTTGCGTTCGTCGGCCGGCCGGAGGGAGCGCGCAGAGCGCAGCGGGTGCAGCTTCGAGCGCCAGAGCGCCTCGTCGGCGTAGATGTTGCCGACGCCCGCGAGGAAGGCCTGGTCCACGAGCAGCGGCTTGAGCCGGGCGCGGCGGCCCCGGATCCGGGCCCGGAACGCCTTGAGCGTGAACCGCTCGTCGAGCGGCTCCGGCCCGATGGCGTCGAACGGGTCGTCGTCCGCGAGGTACAGCCCGACGCGTCCGAACTTGCGGATGTCGCGAAAGCGGATCTCGCGACCGTCGTCGAGCGTCATCGCGATCCGCTCGTACGGGTCGATCGGGAGCTCGGCCGGCACGACGAACAGCTGGCCGGTCATCTTGAGGTGGATGGTGAGGAACGCGCCGCCCGAGAGGTCGACGACGACCTGCTTGCCGCGACGGCCGATGGCCTCGATCCGCCGACCGGTGACGCCGCGGACGAACGCATCCGGGTCCTCGTCCCGCAGCGTCCGCGTCCACGCGACGCGCGCACCCGTGATCACCGGGCCGGTGCTCCCGTCGTCTGGCAGCAGCCGGCGCCGGAGGTCACGCGCGACGGTCTCGACCTCGGGGAGCTCAGGCATCGCGGAGACTCTAGGACAGGCCGATCCAGCGTGCGACGCATGACCCGCCGGGCATCCGGCACCATGGATCCCTCCATGACACCGTCCATCGACCCCGCACGCGCCCGTACCGCCCGCATCGCCGTGGGAACCCTGTTCCTCGTCCACGGCGCGGCCGCCGCGGCCGTGCTGCCTCGGCTGCCCGCCATCAAGGACTCGCTGGCGCTGACCAACGGCGAGCTCGGCGCGGCCGTGGCCGCGCTGCCGATCGGCGGGCTGCTCGCCGGCGGGCTGGCGGGCGTGTTCATCGCGCGGGTCGGCAGCGCCCGGGTCGCAGTCGTCTCGGCGTTCGGCCTCGCGATCGCGCTCGCGTCGATCGGCCTCGCGTCGTCGTGGGCGATGCTCGCGGGCGCATACCTGGTGCTCGGCATGTTCGACGCCACGATGGACGCGGCGATGAACGCCCACAGCCTCGGCGTCCAGCGCGTCTACGGGCGGTCGATCCTCCAGAGCTTCCACGGCCTGTGGAGCGTGGGCGGCATGGCGGCCGGCGCCCTGGCGGCGATCTCGGCCGCGCTCGCCATCGCCGTCGCGCCGTACCTGCTCGCGATCGCCATCGCGCTCGTCGTCGCCGTCGTCGCGACGTCGCGCTTCCTGCTCCCGTCGTCGGTCGCGGACGCGCACCCGGAGTCCGGGGGCGTCGCGGACGAGCCGGTCCACCTCCGACACGCCGGGCGGCTGCTCCGCGTCCTGTTCCCGATCGCGATGCTCGGCATCCTGTGCATCGTCCTGCAGAGCGCGGCGTCGGTGTGGGGCGCCGTGTATCTCGCCGATGTCCTCGGGCTCGCCGCCGGGCTCGCTGGGGCCGGGTTCGTGGTGTTCATCACGGCCATGGCGATCGGGCGGCTCACGAACGACCGCTGGGTCGACCGGTTCGGCGGCACGGCGGTGGTGCGCGGCGGGTCGGTGATCGCGGGCGCCGGCGTCCTCGCCGCGATGCTCGCGTCGATCGTCGGCGTGCCGGCGCTCGCGTTCGTCGGGTTCGCCGCGATCGGGTACGGGTCGGCGTCGTTCTTCCCGGTGATGATCCTGGCCGCCGGTTCGCGGCCCGGGATCCCGACCGGCCACGCGGTGGCGCTCGTCGCGTGGCTCGTGCGGCTGGGCCTCGTGTTCGCACCCACGGCGATCGGGTTCGCGGCGGACCAGGCGGGGCTCACGGTCGCGTTCCTCATCCCGTTCGCCGCGGCCGTGCTGACGGCGGTGTTTG
>DASSRG010000294.1:0-3689 GCA_035701885.1 Candidatus Limnocylindrales bacterium | reverse complement strand
GTCGATCGGCGCCATGCGGTCCGCGAGGCCCGTCTCGACGAGCACCTGCTCGCGGACGTGGACCGGCGCCGGCTCGCCGAGGACCTCGCGCAGGCGACCGGGCGCGTCGTCGCGGAGCGAGAGGCGGTGGGTGGAAGTCGGCGTCGTGTTCATGCGGTCAGCTCCTCGAGCTCGGACGCGGGGATGGCGGCGCGCAGCATCGCGAGGCCGCGCGACACCTGGGCCTTGACGGTGCCCTCGGGTCGGCCGAGGACCTCGGCGAGCTCCGCGTAGGACAGGTCGTCGACGTGACGGAGCACCACGGGGATGCGGTACCGGTCGGGGAGGGTGGCGAGAAGCGCGGCGAGGTGCTCCCGGTCCGCGGCGACCGCGGCCACGTGCCCCGGGTCCGTCGTGCGGTCCGCCGCCGGCTCCCGGCCCGCCTCGACGAGCGGCGCCAGGGGCGTCGTCGGGGGCGAGGTGCGCCGGACCCGGTTGCGGCACAGGTTGACGACGATCGTCGCCAGCCAGGCGCGCAGCCGCAGCTCGCGGATCCGCTGCGGCTCGTACCCGGCGAGCGCCCGGTAGGCGCGGACCAGCGCGTCCTGGGCCACCTCCTCGGCGTCGTGCGGGTTGCCGAGGATCCGCAGCGCGATCGCGTAGCAGCGGTCCACGTGCGTCGCGACCAGGACCTCGAACGTGCCGTCGAGGTCGCGCGCGAGGCGCGCCGTCAGCTCTGTTTCGTCCATCGTGGGGTTCAACCCGCCCGGGCCGTGCGCGGTTGCATGGGCGCCCGATCCTACCGCTCGACTGCCCCCGAGCCGCGCCGCCGCCGCCACGTCGGCGTCGCCGAGCCTGGCCGGTCCGCGTGTCACAATCCGCCCGATGCGCGTGGACGACCGCTTCGACGACCTGGTGGCGAGCCTCGGGGGCTTCTACCGGACGTGGTACGTCTACGTCGGCCTCGAGCTCGGGCTGCTCCAGCGGCTCCGCGACGCGGGCGCCCACGGGCTGACCGCGGACGAGCTGGCGACGAGGACCGGGACCGAGCCGCAGCACGTCAGGGACTGGGCGTGGGGCGCCGACGCGCACGACCTCGTGCAGATCGAGGGCGGCCGGATCACGATCCCGGAGGACGTGGCGGTCGTCCTCCTGGACGCCGACCGGTCGGAGTTCCTGGGCGGCCAGATGCTCCACGCGGCGATCGGGAGCCTCGACTACGGGCAGCTGCTCGACGTGTTCCGCACCGGGACGCCGGTGACCTCCCGGCCGGACCGCTACCGCCTCGCGATCGAGCGGCTGACCGTTCAGGACGTCGCCGTGTTCTTCCAGGAGCTGCTGGCGATGGTGCCGGAGCTCGTCGTCCGGCTCGCGCCCGGCGCCCGGATCCTCGACGTCCACTGCGGCGGCGGGCGCTGGCTGATCGCGATGGCGCGCCGCTTCGCCGGCACGACGCTGCTCGGCGTCGAGTTCGAGCCCGACTCCGTCGCGCGCGCCCGGGCCAACGTCGCGGCTGCGGTGCTCTCGGACCGGATCACGATCGAGCAGGGCGATCTCGAGCACATCGGTCATGGCGGCGAGTTCGACCTCGCCTACTTCCAGTACGCGCTCCACCAGCTGCGCGACGCGCCGGCGGCGCTCCGGTCCGCGTGGGGCGCGATGCGCGAGGGTGGCTGGCTCGTCGCGCTCGACTGGTACGTGCCCTCCGACCCGGACGAGCTGCGCAGCCGCCACGGCGAGCTCATCGCGGGCGTGCAGCTCGACGAGCTGCTCCAGGGGACCCGCCTCGTGTCGCGCACCGAGGCCCTGGGCTGGTTCTCCGCGGCCGGGATCCCGACGCCGGAGCTCCTCGACCTGCCGTCGGGCGCGACGGCGATCATCGCCCGGCGCTGAGGCGGCTCATCGCCGTCACCCGGGCACGCCGCCGCCGGTTCCGTCTGGCGGGCCGGGTCGGGCGTCTTCACTAGCATGGCCCGGTGATCCGGTACACGACGGTCGACGACGCGACGATGCGCGCGCTCGAGCGCCACGAGACGCAGGCGCACGCGATCCCGAGCCGCGAGATGCGCGACCTCGGCGACGCGTACGTCCTGTACGACCCGCGCGACGCGGACCCGTTCTGGAACCGGATGGCGAGCGTCCGCTGGCCCAGCACGCCGGATTCCTTCGACGGCAGGCTGGCCGAGGCGTTCGCGCTGTTCGGGACGCTCGGTCGGGTGCCACACATCTGGCCCTCACCACTCCACACTGCGCCCGGCGACCTGGTCGACCGGCTCCGCGCCGCCGGCTTCAACGACGTGGGCGCGGGACACGTGATGGTGCTGCGCGATCCCGCGGCGACCGTCTCGGCCGCACCGGACGTTCAAGTCGCCCCGGACGTGCAGGTCGTCGCGATCCAGTCGCCGGCCGACGTGACCGGGACCGATCTCGCCGACGTGGGTCTCGTGCTCGCCGAGGCATTCGGTGCGCCGAGCGGGCGCGCTGCGGAGCTCGCGTCGGACATGCGGATCACGCTCGACGACGAGCGGGTGCTGCTCGTGCTCGCGCGCGTGGACGGGGAGCCCGCGGCGGTCGCCAAGGCGACGACCTTCGATGGGTTCACCTACCTGTCGTCGATCGGGACGCGGGAGGCGTTCCGGGGCCGCGGCCTTGCCCGGCTCGTGACGAGGCGCGCGATCGCGCTCGCGGGCCAGGAGTCGAAGTACGCGTACCTCGGCGTGTGGACGGAGAACGAGGCCGCGTTGCGCGTGTACGACGACCTGGGCTTCGCGTCGCTCGGCGTCTCGCCCGACATGCTGCTCGAATGATCCGCTGGGCGCGACTCACGTGGCAGGTCCCGGATCCGGCTCCGTTCGCGGAGCAGCTCGGGGCCCGGCTGGGGGTGGCGGCGCACACGGGCGGCGGCCTCGTGCCAAACGCCCGGACCATCGACCTCGGGTCGGCGGTGCTCGAGGTGCGGCCGTGGATGCGCGAGGGGCCGATGGACGACCCGCGGCCCGCCGGCCGGCTCGTCCTGGAGCCCGTCTCTGGCGGCGAGCTCGCGCCCGAGGACGATGCGCCCCCGGCGCGGACGAACGGCGCGGGCCGGACGCCGCCGCTGCGGCTGGCCGGGCTCGGCTGGGCAACGGTCGAGCTGGATCGGGCGGCCGAGGAGCTCGGGATGTGGCTCGGCGACGAGCGTGGCCCCGTCGCGCCCGACCCACTCCTCGGCGCCCACACGCGCCTGTACGACGCGGGCGGGCTGCCGGGCGATCGCGTCGTGCTCCTCGAGCCGTCGACCGAGGGACGTCTCGCGGCCTCGCTTGCGCGCGACGGCGAGGGACCGGCCGCGCTGTACCTCGTCGCGGCCGGTGGCTTGCGGGCCTGGCTGGCGGCGGCCCGCGCGCGCGGCGTCGCGGTGAGCGCCAGGCGCATCGGCCCGCTCGGATCGTCGGTCCTCATCGCGGGCGGACCGACGTCGGGCCCGCACCTGGTGATCGTGGACGCGCCCCGCGGCAGCCGTCCGGGAGCGAGCGCCGCGGGTACCATCGCGCCATGAATGACGTCGCCCAGCTCACGATCCGGCCGGCGGCCGAGGACGACGCGGAGCGGCTCGCCGCGCTGCTCACCGACGAGGGGTATCCGGCCGGGCCGAGCGACATCGCCGCGCGGCTCGTGCGCTTCCGGGGCACCGATGCGCACGTGCTCGTCGCCGAGCAGGCGGACGAGGT
>DASSRG010000293.1:0-12029 GCA_035701885.1 Candidatus Limnocylindrales bacterium | reverse complement strand
GAAGCCATCGGTCATCTGGCGCGCGGTGAAGGACTTCTGGGCGCTGCGGCTCCGGCTGTGGGTGAACCGCGAGCGGGCCCTCCGGCGCGGCCGGCCGATCCTGGGGTCCGACGCGGCGGCTGCCTCCGACGCGGCCTAGCTGCCCCGCTCCGCTAGCTGGACGAGGGTCCGCCGCGGCCCTCCTGGTCCAGGTCGAGGGAGTTCACGAACTCCCGGAAGATGTCGAGCCGGGCGGCGTCGATCGGCTCGCCCGTCTCCTCGAGCGCGGTCGCGGACAGCGTCCCTTCGCCGGTGTCGTCGTCCTCGTCCTCGTCGTCGGGCGAGGTCGCCGCGCGGTCGAGGACGTCCGAGGTCGCGTAGATCGGGGCACCGATCCGGACCGCGAGCGCGATCGCGTCGGAGGGGCGGGCGTCCACCTCGTGACGGCTGTCCGACCCCACCAGGAGCAGCCGGGCGTGGAACGTCTCGTCGGCGAGGTCGCTGATGACGATCCGGTCGACCCGCACGTCGACGGCGTCGAGCATCGCGACCATCAGGTCGTGGGTCAGCGGCCGCTCGGGCGTCACGCCCTGGAGCTTCATGGCGATCGCGTTCGCCTCGTTGACGCCGACCCAGATCATCAGCAGCCGGCCGCGTCCCGACTCCCGCAGGACGAGGACGTGGCGGCCGGTCCGCATGTGGACGCGGACGCTGTCGACGATCATCTCGAGCTCGTTGGCGCGGTCTTCGGCCATGGCCCGATTATCCCACGCGCCCGGTCGGAAGACCTCCGGCAGAGGCGGATCGCCGTGTCGTCGGCATGAAGCCCCCGCGGGTTTCGGCGCGCCGGCCGACTACGCGGCGAGCCGTCGCTGGTCGCGGAGCCGGAACGGGAGCGCGACGAGCGCCCCCGCCACGAACCCGCCGATGTGCGCGAAGAACGCGACGTTGACGAGGGTCGAGTCCGTGGCCCCGAGGGACGCGATCCCGTCGATGACCTGGAGCACGAACCAGAAGCCGAGCACGATCACCGCCGGGACGTCGATCAGCTGGTAGAAGAAGCCGAGGAACACGAGCGACTGGATCCGCGCCCGCGGGAACAGCACGAGGTACGCGCCGAGGACGGCGGCGATGGCGCCCGACGCGCCGATCATCGGCTCCTCGGAGGTCGGGTCGATCAGCGTCTGGCCCGCGACCGCCGCGACGCCGCCCGCGAGGTAGAACAGGAGGAACAGGACGCGACCCATCCGGTCCTCGACGTTGTTGCCGAAGATCCACAGGTAGAGCATGTTGCCCAGCAGGTGGAGCCAGCCGGCGTGCAGGAACATGCTCGTGAACACGTCGAGCACGGGCTGTGAGAGCCAGTCGCCGGCGTTGATGGCGGCCGTCAGCTCCGCGGGGATCGTGCCCCACTGCTCGAAGAACGCGTTGAGCGCCTGCTCCCCGCCCTGCCACAGCACGAACAGCTCGTACGCAAACGCGATGAAGCACGCGGCGATGAGCGAGATCGTGACCACCGGCGTCCGCCGGGTCGGGTTCGCGTCACGGAGCGGGATCACGGGCGTTTCGGCCCGCGAGCCGCGGTCACGGCTTCGGCGTCTTGGTCGCCTTCGGGGTCGCGTCGGGCGAGGCGTCGTCGCTCGGCGCGGGGCTCGCGGTGGCGTCCGTTGCCGCCTCCAGCAGCGACGAGTGGAGCCCGGTCGAGGAGATCCACCACATCGTCGACGGCGCATTGGCCTCCGGCGCCGGGAGGACGACGAACCCACGCAGGTCGTTCCAGGCGTCCTCGTCGGCCGGCAGGTACTGCTCGAGGTACTTGCCGTCCGACTTGTTGAACGCGACGACCCGGTGGTTGCGGGCGTCGTACGCGTAGATGATCCCGTTGCGCCGGCTCGAGGACCCGTCCGGGCGGTCGGGGGAGGAGATCAGCGTGAAGTCCGTGTTGGGCCGGACGGCACCGTCCTCCGGAGGGTCGATGTCCCAGCCCGAGGCCGGGATGACGCGCGCCACCTCGCCGTCCTCGGCGACGTAGATGTCGCCGTCGATCAGGACGTCCGTGATCTTCGAGACGTCGCGCTCGGTCGGCAGGCGCGGGAGCGGCCGCTGGGGGTAGCCCGAGCCGTCGTTCGCCGGCGAGAGGACCATGATGTTCTGGAGCGACGGGTCGACGACGTACAGCTTGTAGAACGCGGCGTCGAAGTTGGCGACGAACGTCGCGAGGTCGGTGATGTCGTCGCCCCACGACGCCGAATCCTTGACCTTCACCTTGACCAGGGTGCCCTTGCCGGAGGTGTTGGAGGGCCGCCAGCGCCAGAGCGAGTTCTTGTCGTCGAGGACGAGGATGTCGGGCCCGCCCGTCGTGAGCAGCTTGGGGGCGGACGCCTTCGCGCCCGAGGCCTTCGTCCCACTCTTGACGATCGCCTTCGCCTTCTGGTCCTTGACGTCGATCCGCCACACGGTCTTGTTCGCGGAGTCGAGGACGTACGGCGCGCCGTCCGACCCGCGGACGATGGCCTCGAGCTTGGGCGGCTTGTCGGCGGGGAAGTCGAACAGCGTGGTCGAGGCGACGGACTTGACGCCGTACAGGCGGTCGAGCCCCTCGAGGGCCTCGTCGCGCAGCGGCGCGATCTGTGACCGCGGGTAGTCGGACTCCTCGGCCTCGCCGAGCTTCGCGTACGCGACGTTGAGCAGCTCCAGGGCGCGGCGTGGGTCGTCGGCGATGAGGTCCACGCCGGGGCCGGAGACCGCGTCGAGGGCGTTCTTCGCCTCCTCGAACGCCTGCTGGCCGGCCGACAGCGACTGGATGGCCCGCGGGTCCTGCCGGCCGCCCGCGGCATACACGCCGACGACGAGCGCCCCGCCGACCGCGATGAGGACGAGCAGGGCCATCGCCGCCCGTCGCTGGGTCTCCATCCGCGACGTCGCGGCGGTCACCTTTCGTTTCGCCGGCGCCCGCCGCGGCAGCATGTCCTGGAGGCTCCAGATCGCGCGCTGGAACCCGTTGCCGGCGGCGTTCCGCGCCCGATCGGCGGATGCGCTCACCGCGGCGGCGCCCGCGGTCACGGAGTCGGCGAGCGGGATCGGCGACCGGTCAGGCAGCCCCGCCAGCGGCTCGTCGGGACGGACGGGGACGAGTGTCCGGTTCTTGTGCGTGGCGGCGACCTCGGCCGCCTCGAATGCGACGGCCCCGTCGCTGCCGGTCCCCTCCGCGGCCACGAACCGCGCGTGGAGGTGCTCGATCGCGGACTGCGGGTGGAGCGTGACCAGCGCGTCCTTGAGCGCATCGGTGCCGACCTTCGCGACGACGTTGGCGGAGACGAGGCACAGCGAGTCCCCGACATTGAGCTCGCCGCGCCAGACCTCCGGCTCGAGGGCGTCGACGGGGAGCCCCCGGTCCCGGTTCGGGTCCGGCAGCGTGGACAGGCGCGCCTGGCGGATGAGATAGGCCTCGGCGGGTCCCACGGTCGCGACGTACAGCTCGCGGCCACGGACCACGGCGACCGCCACCCCGATGGGTCCAGCGTCATCACCCGAGTGACCCAGGCTGTAGCGGTCGCGCTGGTGGGCGAGGCGCTTGTTGGCCACGCTCATCACCTTGATCAGGCACTGCCGGATCCCCGCCGACTCGTCGTAGTAGTACTCGTTGCGGATCGTGTCCGCGACGACGCGGGTCGCCTCGCGCGCCTTGCCGCCAGGCACGCGCGACGTCACGAGCAGGTAGAGGTTGCCCTTCGTGCGACCGACGGAGCCGACCGCCGGCTCGACGACCACGACCGTGTCGGGCGAGTCCGGCAGGCGATCCTGCTCCGTGACGGCGCCGAGCTTCAGCTGGAGACGGACGGCCAAGGGGCAAGCCTCATGGGGTGTGCGACGCGCCTGGGCGCGTGATCGTGACGTGCGATCCCGTCGGCAGCGGGGTTCGGATTATACGCACGGCGCCCGATGGCTCCGCCTCGGTGATCTGCCGCATTTCGTCCGGATTCACGATACGGACCCGGCCCGCCCGCCGACCCCTTCGTCGCCCGCGCTCCCCATGTCCTGCTCCCCCTAGCGCCCGCGATATCCCTCGCCGCGACCAGTATCGCCGCGCAGCCGCAGCTCGTGCACCGGCGCGCCACCGGGCGCCGCGGAGAACGCGCCGAGCAGCTCCAGGGCCCGCATCCGGAGCTCCGCCCCGACGATCGGCTCGTCGACGGCCACCACGATCGCATCGCGCTCAAGCGCGACCAGCCGACAGGCGCCGACCGCCGGCGGCACGCGCTCGGCGACGAGGGCATCCCACGTGGCGATCGCACGCGCGAGCCGCAGCTCGTCCTCCAGGCCCAGCGCCCGGGCGGCGTCCGGCAGCAGCTCGCCGACCCTGGACGGTCGGCGCCTGCGGGCGGGCGCCTCGGGGTCGTCCATCGTCAGTCGTCCCTCGCCAGGCGCGAGGTCCCATCGCCGTCGATCGTGACCGCCCAGGCCGTCCCCACGCGCCGCAGCGCCGGGTCCAGGTCCTCGAGCGTCGTCGTCGTCACGAATGCCTGCGGCAGCTCCGCGATCCGCCGCACGAGGTGCGAGCGTCGCTCCGGGTCGAGCTCGCTGAACACGTCGTCCAGGAGCAGCAGCGGCGGCCGGCCGTCGAGCGCCGTGAGCAGGTCGAGCTCCGCGAGCTTGAACGCGAGGATCGCGGTCCGCTGCTGGCCGCGCGACGCGAACGAGGCGAGCGGCCGCCCGCCCATCTCGAACACGAGGTCGTCGCGGTGTGGGCCGATCAGCGTCGTCCCGTTCCAGACCTCCTTCTCGGCGGTCTCGGCCAGGCGCCGCTCGAGCGCGTCGCGGACCGACTCCCCCGGGAGCTGCGGCGCGTTCGTCGCGTACGTCAACCGGAGCTGCTCGACCGCGGCCTCGTCGGGTGCGATCTCCCGGTGCGCGGCCGCGAGCGGCTCCGCGATCGCCTCCAGCAGCCGGTGTCGCTCGGCCCTGACCGCGGCCCCGGACTCGAGCAGCGTCTGGTCCCAGAAGCGCAGCTCGTCGCGCGTCGCCTGCTCCTCGCGGATCGCGCGGAGGAGGCCGTTGCGCTGCTGGAGCGCGCGGCCGTAGGTCGCCAGGTCGCGGGTGTAGGCCGGCGAGCGTTGCCCGGCCAGCCGATCGAGGGCTTCTCGCCGGAGCGACGGCGAGCCGGCCACGAGGAGCATCTCCTCGGGGGCGAACAGGACCGTCCGGAGCACCCCGGCCAGGCCCGCCGCGCGACGCGCGACGCCGTTGACCCGGATCCGCTTGCGCGCGCCGCCGCTCGCCGTCCGCACGAGCGCGACCTCGACCGTGTCGCGGCCTTCCGGGGATGCGCCCGGCCGGCCGACCCGCGCCTCGATCCGTCCCAGCTCCTGTCCCCAGCGGACCAGCTCGCCTTCTGTGGAGGTCCGGTGGCTGCGGCCCCACGACAGCAGGACAATCGCCTCGAGCAGGCTGGTCTTGCCGGCGGCGTTCGCGCCCCAGACCAGCTGCGGGCCGGGCTCGAACACGGCGTCCAGCTCCCGGTACCCGCGGAGGTCGCGGACGGCGAGCCCGCGGAGGATCGGCGAGTCGGCCCTCGGATCCGGCGGCGACCCGCCCGGGTCGTCGAACAGGCGCTCCGTGACGCCCTCCGTCAGGACGTCGTCCGGACGGGCATCACGACGTGGACATAGTCGGCATCGCCCACGGGCTTGAACACGCCCGGCGACAGCGGCCCGTTGAGCTCCAGCGCGAACCGGTCGGCCTGGACGTTGCTCAGCACGTCGTTGAGGTAGCGGGCGTTGAACGCGATCGTCGTCTCGTCGCCCTCGACGCCCGCTTCGACGTCGCCCGTGTAGTCGCCCACCTCGGCCGTCGCGGTGACGACGACGCCGGCCTCCCCGCCGACCTGGAGCTTCACGATGTTCGCGGAGCTGCTCGCGATGAGGGCCGCGGGGCGGACGGCGCGGAGGAGCTCCTCGCGGTCGATCTCGGCGCGAGTCGTGTGCGCGGCCGGCAGGACCTGCTGGTAGTTCGGGAACTGGCCGTCGATCAGGCGGCTCACGATGTCGACACCCTCGAGGTGGAACAGCACCTGGTTCTTCGCCTGGGCGAGGACGAGCTCGACCGGGTCGTCGGTGTCGGCGAGGATCCGCGACAGCTCGTTGAGCGCGCGCGCCGGGATCACGACTGACGCCGACTCGACCGGATCGAGGATGTCGATTGTGCGGACGGCGATCCGGTAGTTGTCGGCGGCCGCGAGGGTCAGCTTGTCGCCCTCGAACTTCGCGAGCACGCCCGTCAGGATCGGCCGGGCCTCGTCGCTCGCGGCGGCGAAGACCGTCTCGTCGAGCGCCTTCTTGAGGACCTTCTGGCTGACCCGCGTCGTCGGCCGCTCGCCGGCGGTCTGGATCGTCGGGAACTCCTCGGCGTCGATGCCCTTGACGTGCGTCGCGAAGCGGCCCGCGCGGATGTGCAGCGTGTCGGCGCCCTGGAGCTCGAGGTCCACCCGCTCGTTGGTGGGCAGGGAGCTCACGAGGTCCGTCAGGAGGCGCGCCGGGACCGTGGTCGCGCCGTCCGTCTCGATCTTGCCGGGGACCCAGTAGGTGATGCCGATCTCGAGGTTGGTGGCGGTCAGCTTGAGGCCGGCATCCTCGGTCCGGAGGAGGACGTTCGCGAGCACGGGCAGGGTGCTTCGGCTGGAGACCGCCCGGGACACGACCGAGAGGCCGCGGGCGAGGTTCTCCTGCATGACCGAGAGTTTCACGTGAGGCGTCTCCAGAGTGCTGCCAGGCGGGGTGGGCGAAGGATGGGCCCGGCGTCGGGGATCCCCGGCGATCCGACGCGAGCGGTGGTCCGCGGGCAGGTCGTTCGTGGGTGGGTAGATCAGTCCCTATCTTCTCATTCCATCATCACCGTCATATTGCCGTGGATGCGGTGGACGGGGGTGCTCAGGCGTGCGGGACGCCGCTGTTGGCGGCTCGCCCAGGGCTGTGGACCGCGGTGGACGATTCGGCGGATGGCCGCGGGACGACTCGGTGGATGAGTGGCCTCGTGGCCCGCTCTCGTCCACATCAGCCTGGGTTCAGGGTCTTGTCGCCCACCGGTCCGTCCCGCGGTTGCGACGGCTGTGTCCCGAGTCGGACGAGGGTTGTCCACCGATTTCGGCGATCCCGTCCACGCCGGGTTGCGATACCGCGGTCCCCCGGGGTGCTCACCCGATGAGCGGTCCATGGCGCGGCGACGGCGGATCGCCCGCCGGGTGAGCAGGTTCGTGCGTGGGGACGACTGCGTGCCCGGGATGGTCCACCCAGCGAGCCGTCTGCCGCATGCGTGCCACGGACCGCCCTCGGGGCGAGCAGCGACCTCACGCTCTCCAGCTGTCCGGACCGCGGACCAACGGTGCGGCACGTGCGTCGACCGGTCCGCCAGGCGGACGACCGGTTGCGCGCGGAGCCCTGGGCTGCAGGATTGGGCCGCCCTGCGGACGGATGGTGCCGGCCGGCGCACTGTTGGGCCGCTGCGCGGACAGAGCCGTGATCCGCGCCGAACGCCAGCCGACGAGACCTAGTCCGAGTAGATCAGCTCCCGGACGGCCGCGACCTCGCGCCGCATCTCGTCGTTGACCTGCATCTCACGGTTGATCTTGTCGCAGGCGTGGAGGACCGTGGAGTGGTCCCGCCCGCCCAGCTCGGCGCCGATGCGCAGCAGGGAGACGTCCGTCTCCTCGCGCATGAGGAACATCGCGATCTGGCGCGGCACGACGATGGACTTCTCGCGCTTCTGGCCCTGGAGCGCGTCCATCGGCACCCCGTAGTAGGTCGAGACCGCCTGGGCGATCCGCTCCGGTGTGACCTGGCGCTTCTTCGGGTTGTACAGGACGTTCGAGAGCACGGCCTGGGCCAGCTCGATCGAGATCGGCATCGCGCCCATCGACGCGTAGGCCACGATCCGGTTGAGGGCGCCCTCGAGCTCCCGGATGTTGGACACCACCTTGCGGGCGATGAACTCGATGACGTCCGACGTGATCGGGGTGCCCTGTTCCTCGGCCTTGGCGCGCAGGATCGCGATCCGGGTCTCGAGGTCAGGCGCGGTGAGGTCCGCGATGAGCCCCCACTCGAAGCGCGAGCGCAGACGCTCCTCGAGGGTGAGGATGGCCTTCGGGGGCCGGTCCGAGGACAGGACGATCTGCTTGCCGTCCTCGTGGATCGCGTTGAACGTGTGGAAGAACTCTTCCTGGGTCCGTTCCTTGTCCGCGATGAACTGGATGTCGTCGATGAGCAGCAGGTCGATCCGCCGGTAGCGCGCACGGAACTCGTCGATCTTGCCCTGCTGGATCGAGGTGATGAACTCGTTGGTGAACTTCTCGCTGGTCGCGTACACGACGCGCTTGCGCGGGAACTTCGCCACCACGGCGTTCCCGATCGCGTGCATCAGGTGCGTCTTGCCCAGCCCGACACCGCCGTACAGGAACAGCGGGTTGTACGCGTGCCCGGGTCGCTCGGCGACCGACAGCGACGCCGCGTGGGCGAGCCGGTTCGCGGACCCGACGATGAAGTTCGAGAACATGTAGCGCGGGTTCAGGTTGGTCGCGCCCGCGGCCGCGCCCTCTGGCGCGCCGACCCGCGTGGGTTCGACGCGGACCGCCTGGCGCTCGACCGCGGTCGCCTGGGCCTGGGCCTCGGACGCGCCCTGCACGACGAACTCAACCTGGACGCTGTAGCCCACGACACGGGCGAGCGTCTGGGAGATCAGCGAGCGGTAGCGGGTCTCGAGCCAGTCCTTGGCGAAGCCGTTGGGGACGGCGATCCGGAACCGCTGGTCGTCGACGTCGACGAGGGAGGTGTCGCGCAGCCAGGTCTCGAAGTTCGCGGGCGAGAGGGACACCTGGAGCTCGCCGAGGGCCGCCCGCCAGACCTGCTTCGCGTCCATACCTGCGATCGTGTTCCTTAGTCGTGTGGGCTGCGATAGGTAGCGCCGACCGCGGACTGCCAGGCGAACGGGAACGCTCGTCGCTCTTACGACGACACCCCAGCCGGCGCTCGGATGTACCGGCGGGTGGTCCCCTCGGAGGGTCTCCCGCGGCGTCCCGGCGCCTGAGGCTCGGGAACAATACACCGGCCCTCCGGGCCGTCGCAAGGCGATTCCCGCATACCCCCAGGGGGTATCACGCGTGGAGCCCACGAGCGCGCCGGGCGTCGCACCGGTGACAGGTCGGGGACCAGCGGGCAGGTCCGCGCGGCCCGAGCCACGGGGTCGTGCGGGAGTGGTGCCAGCGCGCACCACATCGCCCGCGCGTCACCGGGGGACGCCCCTCATCCGGGCGACCCGCAACCCGCCCTCGCGTGCGCGCACGCGATCCCAAGCGCCGTTTGACACCCCTCGAAGACCAGCCGTATCCTCCCCCGGACGAACACGCGCCGTCGCGCTTTCGGGCGCTCGGCGCGTTTGC
Source organism: Candidatus Limnocylindrales bacterium (assembly GCA_035701885.1). Lineage (GTDB taxonomy): Bacteria > Chloroflexota > Limnocylindria > Limnocylindrales > CSP1-4 > CAIXZV01. The sequence continues at coordinate 2,623 of DASSRG010000293.1, read as the reverse complement.
GTGCCTCTAGGGGTCGGAGCTTCCGGGTCCCAGGGCCGGTTGGAGAGGATCACGGAAAGTCCCGATGGGCAAGCCGACATTTCAGCCCAAGAAGCGACATCGCGCCAAGGAACACGGCTTCCGCGCCCGGATGAAGACGGCGGCCGGCCGGCGCGTGCTCGCCCTGCGGCGCGCGAAGGGTCGGAAGCAGCTCTCGGCCTGACCGTCGGGCGCAGTCACAACCCGCTGCGACTCGACATGCTCTCCCGCCCGGGCGATTTCGCCAGGCTCGCGGAGGGCGGCATCGCGAGAAGCCACCCACTGCTGGTCGGACGGTTCGTCCGCAACGACCTGGATCACACCCGGTTCGGATTCGCGACCGGCAAGCGGCTCGGTGGGGCCGTGGTCCGGAATCGCGTCCGGCGCCGGATCCGCGAGGCGCTCAGGGTGATGGCGCCCTCGTTCCAGCCCGGCTGGGACGTCCTCATCATCGCCCGGCCGGCGATCGTCGATGCCGACCATGACGCATTGGTCGGGGCACTGCGGCGAGTCCTCCATTCAGGAGGCGTGCTGGGAGGTCGGACGGAACGGTGAGACGGATCGGGGTGACGATCGGCGTGGCGCTCATCCGCGCCTACCGCGTCGTCTTTGCCTGGATGCCGTCGGGCTGCCGGTTCGAGCCCTCCTGCTCCCGCTACACCGAGCAGGCGATCCGGAAGTACGGATTGCTCCGCGGCAGCTGGATGGGCGCCAAGCGCATCGCCCGCTGCCACCCCTGGAACCCGGGCGGCTACGACCCGGTCCGCTGAAGGATTGAGAACCACCGCGTGACGCGCCTCCAGCCCATGCTCTCCCGGCTCGCGCCGGTGCTGTTCCTCGCGGGCATCGCGCTCGTGGTGGCGGCCTGTGTGCCGGGATCGAACGTCGGCGGCTCGCCCGGCGCCTCGGCTGTGCCGAGCCAGGCTCCGCTCCAGCCCGCATCGCCCGGCGGCAACCCGATCGACCTCCTGGCGTGGCTGTTCACGCCGATCTTCCAGGCCCTGTTCATCGTCCTGGTCTTCTTCGATCGCCTGACCCGGTTCGTCAACCCGAACGGCAACATCGTCATCGCGATCATCCTGCTCACGGTCGTCATCCGGGTCCTCGTGATCCCGCTGTACCGCAAGCAGCTCGTCTCGACCCGGCAGATGCAGCTCGTGCAGCCCGAGGTCAAGGAGATCCAGCGCAAGTACAAGGGGGACCGGGTCAAGCAGCAGGCCGCCGTGCAGGAGTACTACCGCCAGCGCGGCCTCAACCCCGCGGGCGGGTGTCTGCCGATCCTCCTCCAGTTCGGCCTCCTGATCCCGATGTACTCGGTCATCAGCCAGGGCCTGACGAACTACAACCCGAGCGCGATGTGGCACGTGTTCGGGATCAACCTGTTCCCCGGCATCGAGTGCCCCACGGCCCCCGAGTTCGACGCCGCGGGACACGTGATCAACGCGTGCCTCAACCCGGTCACCGCCGGCCAGTTCCCGTGGGGCCTGCCGGAGCCGTACACGACGGGCCTGTACATCCTCGGCTTCGGCATCAGCATCCTGGCGATCATCTCGTCGCTCATCCAGCTGGTCGCCTCGCGGATGACGCTCCCGGCGGCGGACCCCAAGAACGACGACCCGAATGTGCGGATCCAGCGGCAGATGGCGTACTTCCTGCCGCTCATCTCGATCCTGTACGGCGGCATCCTGCCGGCCGGCCTGTTCATCTACTGGATCACCGCAACCGTGATCCAGATCGTCCAGCAGTACCTGATCCTCGGCTGGGGCGGGATGTTCCCCCTGTTCGGCTGGTACCCGGAGTTTGCGCGCAACCACCAGCCGCGATTCCCGGTGCAGCTGCCGGAGCTCAAGCCGCCCGAACCCGGCAAGCCCAGCGCGCCGCGCGCTACAACCGTCGAGCGGGACATCTCAACCCAGTCGACGATCCGGCCCAACCGACAGCGGAGTGGCCGACGAGGGAGACGACGCTGACCATGAGCGAATACCAGGAGTTCACCGGCAAGTCCGTCGAGGAGGCCATCAAGGCGGCGTGCGACGCGTTCGGCGTCGGCCTCGGCGACCTCGACTTCGAGATCCTCACGCCGGGCTCGCGCGGCGTGCTGGGCATGGGCGCCGAGCCCGCCCGGATCGTCGCCGCGCCGCGGAGCGCGCTCGGCGGTGCCGCCCCGAAGCGTGAGGCGGCCGAGGCGACGCCGCTCCCCGCGCCGCCCCCGCGCGAGGACCGCCCGTACGGCGACCGGGATCGCGACCGCGGCCCGCGCCGCGACTACGGCGACCGCGGCCCGCGCCGTGACGACCGCGGACCCCGCCAGGACTACGGCGACCGTGGCCCGCGCCGCGACGACCGTCCGCGCCGGGATGAGCGCGGGCCCCGCCGTGACGACCGCGGCCCGCGCCGCGATGACCGGAGCCGGACCGGCGCCGGCGGTGGCCGCAGCTCGGAGCTGTCGGCGGCCGAGGTCGCTGCCGTGACCACCGCCCGTGGCTCGCTCGCCATGGAGCGAGCCGAGCTCGAGGCCGCCGAGGCGACGCCCGAGGCGCTCGCCGCCGGCAAGGAGATCCTCGAGACGCTCATGGGACACCTGGGCTTCGAGGGCGTCACGGTC
>DASSRG010000292.1:0-11574 GCA_035701885.1 Candidatus Limnocylindrales bacterium | reverse complement strand
CGGGTTCCGCCGGTGCCGGTCGACGACGTCCTCCCCGGGTCCGAGGCTCCGATACCCGAGGGCAGCCGCCCAGAACGGGCCGACGTCGCTGTCCGTGTTCTGGGCCACGGCGATGCCCACGACCTGCACCTGCGACGGATCGGCCTCGAGTCCCAGCGCGTGGGCCGCTGCGGAGATACGGCGAGCCAGCTCGACGTCGCGCTCGCTCATCGCGCCGTACTCGCCGGAGGCGGTCCGGATCGTGACGCCCTCGGGCCTCACGTCCACGTCCGGGAAGTGACCCACGGCATCCGCGACCTCCGCGATCGCCGCGACGAACCGGGCCGCCTCCGCGAACGATCCGACCCGGTAGTAGGCGTGGGCACCCGAGAACAGGACCCGCCAGTCCTCCACTCCGTCGGCGGCGTGGAATGCCCGGGCTGTCGTGCGCTTCTCACTCATCCCGCCATGCTAGGCGACGGGCGCGCCGGGATGCACGGGCCTGAGCCCTGGCGACTCACGCCGCCGGCACGTCACGCCGCACGAACGTCGCGCCGCACGAACCCGGCCACGCCGATCAGCGCCAACACGAGGGCCGGCGCCAGGAGGGCCGCATATCTCCAGGGCTCGGCGGGGTTGACCAGCGGATCGCCGCCCAGCGCCCAGCTCCAGGGCGACACCCTGCTCAAGGGCTCGAGCGCATCGCTCAGCGGAAGCAGGGCTGCCACCAGGTAGCCACCCACGGCCACCACGATCCCGACCGCGAGCACCAGTGCCGGCCGGGGCACCCAGCCCGCCACCGCGAGCGCCACGGCCCCGATCAGCAGCGCGAGCGAGCCGCACAGCACCACCGTCGACACGACCCGGGCGGTGTCGACCTCCAGCCCCACGGCCGCACCGCTGGCCAGCTGCACGAGCAGGACCACGGCGGTCAGGACCGTGAGCCATGCGGCCAGCGCCACCGACCGACCGATGAACAGCGATTGCCGGGTGACGGGCTGGCCCAGGTAGAGCTCGAGGCGGCCCGAGTCCTCCTCGGCGGACGTGAGCCCGTTCGCGGCGCCCACGGCCGCCACCGCGAGGAGAAGCGGAACGATGAACTCGTACAGGTTGCCGCGCAGGAACCCTGCCGGCGTCCCGAACCCCGCCAGGCCGAACGCCTCGATGATGCCCGCCGGCAGCTGGTCGATCGCCTCGCTGATGCCCGACGAGTCGCGAAATACCGGCCAGAAGGCGACCGTGACCGCGACCAGGGCGCCGAGCCCGATCGCCCACCCGAGCAGCGACCGGCGCATCTGTCGGAACGGCCCGAGCACGAGCTCCAGCCGGGCCCCCGTCACGCCTCGCCCCCGTAGAGGTCGAGGAACGCATCTTCCAGGTTGGGCTCCTCGATCACGAGGCTCGTGAGCTTGTGGTGCGCCAGCGCGGCCACGACCGGGTCGATCGGGCCTGCCAGCGTTCCCGCCAGGCGCCTGCCCTCGAGCACGACGTCCTCGAGCCCGGGGATCTGCGTGCGCTCCACCCTGGGGCCGGGCTCAGCGAACCACACCTCGACGCGCTGGCGCGCCCGCCGACGGAGCTCGTCCACGGTGCCCTGCGCGACGATCCGGCCCGCGCGCAGGACCGCCACCCGGTCGGCGGCCCGCTGGACCTCGCTCAGCACGTGCGACGAGAGGAAGACGGTGGCCCCGGCGTCACGCGCCTCGGAGATCATGGCGAGGAACTGGTGCTGCATCAGCGGATCGAGGCCGCTCGTCGGCTCGTCGAGGATCAGGAGCTCCGGCCGAGGCGCGAACGCGAGCAGCAACGCGACCTTGCGCCGGTTGCCGGACGACAGGTCCCGGGTCGGCCGGTCGAGGTCGAGCTGGAGGCGGGTCGCGATCGTGTCCACGAGCGACCTGTCCAGTCCGCCGCGAACGCGGGCGATCGACGCGACGAGCTGCCGCGACGTCATGCGCTCCGGGAGGCGCAGCTCGCCCGGGACGTACCCGATCCGACGCCGGAGCTCCACCCCGGCACGACGCGGGTCGCGGCCCAGCACCTCGAGCGTGCCGCCCGTCGGCCGGAGCAGGTCGAGCACGCAGCGGATCGTCGTGCTCTTGCCGGCACCGTTCGGACCCACGAAGCCGAAGACCTCGCCCGCCCGGACCTCGAGGTCGATGCCCCGCACGGCCTCGACCGCTCCGTAGCGCTTGACGAGGCCGGCGATGCGGATCGCCGAGCGGCCAGGGTTGGCAGCCGCGGGCGGTGAGTCCATGGTCACGCGAACCGCTCCAAACCCTCGGCGATCGGTCGCAGGCTCGTCTGCAGACGGGTCCGCTCGCGGCTCGGCGTGGCCGCGACGAGCTCGCGAAGGACCGCGCGCCGATGCCCGAGGATCGTGCCACGCACCCGCTCCCCGCGGCCGGTCAGCCGCGCCCGCGTCGCTCGGCGGTCCAAGTCGTCATCGGCCAGGATCACCAGCCCGCGTCGTTCGAGGCGGCGCAGCATGCGGCTTGTCGCCGGGACGGTGACCCCGACCCGGGTCGCCACCTCGCTGATCCTGGCGCCATCCCCCTCCTCCCCGACCACGAGCAGCGCGCGCCACTGCGGGAACGTGAGCTCGAAGCCGGGATCGGCGATCGAGAGGGCCTGGGTCGTGAGGCCGACCGCACCCACGAGGATCCGCTCCAGGTCGTCGACGATCGCATCGTCCTCCGACCGGGAAGCGGCCGGGCGGGTCCTCGCGTTCTCGGGCACGACGCGATCGTACACCGGTAGATGCCAGGTGGCTACTAATCCCGGGGATCAGCCATCCCGGCGGCTGCGGGCTTGACATCGGACACTTTGACGTTAGTGTTCACTGACATGAAATCGGTGCCCGCGCCCGCGCCCACACGCCGGTACCGGATGCAGGCGCGGGCCGCATCGACCGCGGGGACACGGGCAGCGATCCTTCGCGCCGTCCTGGAGCTGCATCTCCAGCGGTTCCACCACGAGATCACCCTCGATGTCGTCGCGGAGCGTGCCGGGGTGACCGTCCAGACGATCCTTCGTCACTTCGGCTCCCGGGACGCGCTGATCACGGCGGCAGCGGAGCAGGCCACCCGGGAGATCGTTGCGCAGCGCAGCGCCGCCCCCGTCGGCGATATCGCGGGCGCCGTTGACAACCTCCTCGACCACTACGACGAGTGGGGCTCGACCGCTCTGCGGCTCCTCGCGCAGGAGGAGATGGTCCCCCAGCTGCGCCCGATCGCCGATGCGGGGCGTGCCGCGCACTACGCGTGGGTCGACCGAACGTTCGAACCGCTGCTCGATGCGACGGCGGAGCCGCACCTCCGGGCGCAGCTGATCGCGCTCACGGACGTGTTCGTGTGGAAGCTCCTGCGCCAGGACCTCGGCCTCGACCGGACGGCAACGGCGACGGCGCTCACCGGAATGATCAACGGGGTGATCCGCGAAGGGAGGCGATCGTGAGTCGGGAGTTCCTGTTCGTCCTGTGGGCCGGTGGCGGCAACGTCCCGCCCCAGCTCTGCATCGCGCGCCGGCTCGTCGCCCGCGGCGACCGGGTACGGATGCTCGCCCCGGCGGTGCTGCGTGACTCGATCGAGGCCGCCGGGGTGGCCTTCGAGCCGTATGGAGAGACGCCCGAACACGACGAAGCCGATCCCGAGCGGTCAATCGTGCGTGACTTCGAGGCGCGGTCGAAGGTCGGTGCGGTGGCCGCCGTGCGCGACAACCTCATCGCGGCGCTGACGCGCCCGGTCGCGCTCGACGTGCTGGCCGCGCTCGAGCGCCGCCCCGCTGACGTCGTCGCATTCGACTTCCTGCTGTTCGGGGCCGGGTTCGCGGCGGAGAAGGCGCGTGTTCCCGCGGCCATGCTCATCCACACGGTCTACCCGTTCCCCGTCCCTGGGATGCCGCCCTATGGGATGGGCTGGTCGCCCATCGGCGGGCCGGTCGGGAGGCTGCGCGACGCCGCCGGCCGGCTGATGTTCCGGCGGATGTACGAGGCACCGCTGATGCCCGTCTTCAACCGCGTCCGCGGCGAGCTGGGCCTCGAACGGGTGCGAAGCATCGACGAGATGGTCGGAACGGTCGAGCGCGCCCTCGTCATGACGTCCCCGGCGTTCGACTTCCCGGCTCATCTCCCCGCCAACGTCGAGTACGTGGGCCCGCAGGTGGACGGCTCGGTCGGTCCGCGAGTGGCGTCGCCGTGGGCGCCGGACGACCCGCGCCCGCTCGTCGTCGTCGGGCTGAGCACGACATACCTCGCGCACGAGACACTGCTGGAACGTGTCGTCGCCGGCCTTGCGGACCTGCCGGTCCGGGCGCTGGTGACCACCGGCAGCGCGACGCTCCGCTCCCCTGCTCCACCGAACGTCCACGTCGAGCGCTTCGTCCCGCATGCCCAGGTCATGCCGGAGGCCGCCGTCGTGGTCACCCACGCCGGGCTCGGGACTGTCCATGTCGCGCTCGCGCACGGGGTGCCGCTCGTCTGCCTGCCGATCAGCCGGGATCAGCCGGACAACGCCGCCAGGGTCGCCTGGCACGGCGCGGGACTGCGGCTGTCGTCGAACAGCGCACCCGACTCGATCCGCCGGGCCGTGGATCGCGTGCTCACGGGTCCGGCCTTCGCGGCGTCGGCCCGGCGTCTTGCCGCGGCGTTCGCCGAGGAGCGAACGGCCGACCGGGCACCTGCAGTGCTCGATGCGCTGGCCAGCAAGCTCGCCAGGAATGCGGCGGTCGGGAGGGCGGCCGTCGCGGCGGGGACCGCCTGACGTGACCGCTTCGAGTTGGACTGAGGAGGAGCGGATCGCGACCGGCTGAGCGCCGCCACAGATGGCGGGGCGGGTCAGCCTGTGCGGCCGTCGCGCCCCGTTGACAGCAGATCAGCCCCGGCCGGGACCGGCCGGCTCGCCGAGGAAGTCCTCGGTCACGATCCCGTGGTCGTCGTCGATGCCGGCGAGCCATGCCTGTCTCGGCTCGGCGGCGTCGTGAGCGGCGTCGAGTCCAACCCGTTGCCGGCCGTTGCACGGGATTGCGCGATCGCAGGGTGGTGGTCTCACCCGTACATCGCGCGAAGGGCGCCCGATGTTACGGCTCGTTCGACACGCCCCACGGACTGTGAGCGGTACCGAGCCCGGCGACTCGCACGCGTCTGCCCGAGTCCCTCAGGCCCTGCTCGGGTCCACGTCGTGCATTGGTCCCGGCTCGCGCACGTGTAGCAGGCGATTCATCGAGAGCTGGACCGGGATGATCAGCAGCCAGCTGAGCTCCACCCCGGTGGTGCCGATCAACGGCAACAGCACGAGCGACCCGAGCATGACCACGGGCACGGAGAACCCGCGAAGGGCCACGTACCGCGCATAGCTCGCGGTCACGGCCGCGTGGACGAGCCCGGCGCGCCAGGCGTACAGCCACGTCAGCGGCCCGGCGATACCAGCGGCGGACAGCGAGACGGCATAGATGACCACTGCCGCGGCGATGTCGCCGTGCTCGCCGATCAAACCCGTGGGAAACGGGATGAACGCGATGAGCGCCAGCAGCACGAGGTTGAGCGCGACGAGCCGCTCGTTCGCCGCGATCACATGGCGGTACCGCCGCCAGTGCGCGAGCCAGTAGAGCCCGATCGTCGCGAAGCTCAGCACGTAGGCGAAGATCGACGGCAACGTCGCACGCACGCCGGCGATGACGTCGGCGTCCGTGGCCGAGTCCGGCAGCTCCGGCAGGCGGACGTCGATGATCAGGAGCGTGATCGCGATCGCGAACACGGCGTCGGAGAAGAACAGGAGCCGCTCGAAGTCGAGGCCGTGCTCGGCGTCGCCAGCGTGTGGTTCGGAAGTGGCGGTCGCCTTCGGTCGGCGGCGGATGGTCATGCCCGGAGGATGAGCGTGAGCGCCGTATTGACGACGATGAGCGCCGCCATGGCCGCGGCCGCCGGCGTGTAGCCGGCCAGGTGGAGGGCGCCCGCCGCGACCAGGAGGAGCGCCGACCCGACGATCATCCTGGGCGTCGGCGGCAGCGGGCTGTCGGCCCGAGGCGCGATGAACAATGCCCACAGGACGAGCAGCACGAGCGGCGCCGCGATCGCCAGCACGAACCGGATGGGACCAGGCGAGCCGACGTTCCAACCCCATACCGCGAGGGCGGCGACCCCGGCCAGCTCGAGGAGGAATCGCAGGCCATCGTTCAACGCCGTCATCGTGACGCTCATCGCGTTGTGGCCGACGACTCGCGGGGGGCGGCGCACGTGGGTTCTCGCATCGCGGACATGCTGCAGGTGTGCCGTGCGGATCGCTACTTGTCGCCGACGGCGAGCTCGTCGGACATCTCGTCCCGGTAGCGGCGGTACACCCAGACACCGTACGCGAGCATGACCACGGACTCGACGACGTTCGCAAGGACAATCGGCACCCCACCCAGCTGACCGAACAGGTCGCTGAGGAAGTGGATGAGCATCACGGGCCAGATCGTCGCGTTCGCCAATCGCAGTGCCACGAGACCGAAGCCCTGCGTCCCTGCACCGAGCGCCTGCGCCGCCGTGATCGCAACCGACTGGTCGGGCCGGCTCAGGATGTTGCCGAAGTGAGCAAGCCCGAAGAGGACGGACGACAGGACGGTGGCCACGAGCAACCCGTGGCTGCGAAGGACGCGCGGCATGATCCCCCGGAACATCCCGTCCTCCGCCACGCTGTTCAAGGCGTACCCCACAACGAGGAGCGCGACGGTCCCGCCATCCACGCCGGACTTCACGCCGCCGAGGAAGGGCAGGAACGTCAGTGCGATCGGCAGGACCAGGAGCCGGCCGTGACGCCATGACGGCAGCGGCGCCGAGAAGCCGGTCGACCGCCACCAGCCGAGCACGCCGATGAGCGCCAGAACCGCGACCGCAAGGACAGCTTCGGCGACGAGATCGCGCGCCTTGCCGTCCAGCGTCGTGATCGCATTCAGGACAAGCGTCGATCCTGCCGCGAGCGCGACAAATGCAACGAGGAGCGCGACGGCGGCGAGGATCGGCCCAATGGGTCGGGAGCCGGACACAGAGGCACCAGGGGCACGCATCAACATGACCTTTGAAGGTGAGTGGGAGGATCCGGCCATACCCCTCGGTCGCCGGCGGCTCCATGGTACCTACGGGCTCGGCATGCGTTGGGCAGATTTCACGCTGGCCGAGCGGGTCGGCAGGGCGCACACGCGCCGGCGTCGCGCAGGAAGGTCGAGGCCTGCTCGCGTGCCCTGGATTCGGTGCCGCTCCAGGCGACGCCCAGGACCTTCATGCCAGAACGCGGCGCATGGGGACGCCCGTGTCCCGGCACACGGTCGTGAACTCGATCGACCCGCCCACCGCCGCAGCCGCGACGGGGCGCTCGACCACCTCGTAGCCCAGCCGCGGGAACCAGTCGGCGGCAGTCTCGGTGAGCAGGTACAGGTCGTGCACGCCCTCGGCCTGCGCGAGCTGCTCCGCTGCCGCCACCATCTGCCGGCCCAGGCCGGTGCCGCGACGCGCGCGGTCCACGACAACGGAGCGCAGGAGTCCGGCATCGCCGAACCGCTCGACCGCGGCGGCGGCCACGATGCGCCCCTCGTCTCGCGCGACGACCCCGCACCGGAGTGCCTCCGCCGCGCCTTCGAGCGGGAGACCCGAGGCCGACAGCAGTGCCTCGACCTCGGGGACGTCGGCGGGCGTGGCCGGCTCGATGCGCAAGGGCATCAGCAGCAGCCCCCGCTGCCGCAGCATCCGGAGGCAGCCTGGGGGAGCTCCAGCCGGCGGGCGGCCAGATCCACGGCGGGCGGCGCATCGGCCGGCTTCGTCGCCTTGACGATCGCGCTGACCATGCCGTCGGCGACGTCGTGGGTCGGCGTGAGCGAGACGTCCGCCAGCCCGACCGCCCGGAGCCCCGCCTCGAACTCCGAGAACGAGAGGGCGCCGGCGATGCAGCCGGTGTACGAGCCGCGCTCGGCCCGCTCTTCGGGCGTGAGCCGGTCCTCGGCGACGATGTCCGTCACGCCCATCCGGCCGCCGGGCTTCAGCACGCGTGCGATCTCCCGGAACACCGCGGGCTTGTCCGCCGCGAGGTTGATCACGCAGTTGGAGATCACCACGTCGACGGACTCCGCGGGCAGCGGGATCGCCTCGATGTGGCCCTTGAGGAACTCGACGTTCGTGGCTCCCGCCTCGGCTGCGTTCAGCTGCGCGAGCGCGAGCATCTCGTCGGTCATGTCGAGACCGATCGCCCGGCCGGTCGGCCCGACGCGCTTCGCGGACAGGAGGACGTCGATGCCGCCGCCGGAGCCCAGGTCGAGGACTCGCTCGCCCTCGTGCAGCTCCGCGACCGCGATCGGGTTCCCGCAGCCGAGGCTCGCCAGCACCGCGGCCTCCGGGAGCTCGGCCTGCTCGAGGGCCGAGTAGAGTCCGGCACCGATGGCGTCGTTGTCGGTGCCGCAACACGCGCCGCTCGTCGCCTGGAGGGCCGCCTCGGCGTACCGAGTGCGGACCTGGTCGTGAATCGTCTCCGTCGTCATCGCGGCGCTCCTCAACAGGCGGTGGTGGGGGCCAGGCGGAGGGCGCGCGCCACGCGGTCCGCGATGGACGTGGAGCAGCACCGCTTCGTGCACGCGACGACGCGAGCGAGATGATCCTGCTCGATGTGGCGCTCTCGGTCCCGCTGGATCAGCGCGACCAGCTCGGGCGATGACACGGTGTGGGCCTCCGACGTGTATCGAAGAATGTCGATGCCCGCGATGTTGACACCGGTATTGAAAGTTGTCAATACTGATGCCGTGAAGCGAATCACTGACCCCGACGCGCTGCTCCTCCAGGGGGCCGCAGACCCGACCCGCCTCGCCATCCTGCGCCAGCTCGCGGCCGGCGGCGGCGTCTGCGCGTGCGACTTCACCGCCTGTTGCGATGTCGCTCAGCCCACCGTCAGCCATCACCTCAAGGTGCTCCGCGAGGCCGGCTGGGTGCGCTCGGAGCGCCGAGGATCGAACGTCTGGTACTGGCTGCGCCCCGAGGCGATCGAGCGGTTCCGGCAGATCGCGGGCGAGCTCGCCCCTGCCCTCGCCACCCCGGGCCTGCGGACGCTTCCAGTGGTGCAGCCGCCGGCCTGAGGGATCGTTCGTCCCGGCGAAGGTCACCCGGGCCCGGCGGTAGCGATCGCGTCCTGCGACGCGCCCACCCACTGCGACATCCCGGAGCACCTTGATCCCCGGCTGTCCCACGTGGAGCGTTGCTTCCGGCGCCCTCGGACGGACTCCGGGCCTCGAAAGCCAAAGCGCCCGACCGGCTCGCCTGGTACGCGGCTCCGCCGTCTGGGTGCCGTCAGGTGGCGACGAAGCGACCGAGAAATGCGGTTGCTGCCTCGGCATCGCGGCGCGCGCCGAGCTCGGACCAGGACGCGAGCGCGCTCCGAGCCTCGCGTGCGGCCTCGCCCTGATCACCGAGCGCGGCCGCGACGTGCGCGCCGTGCATCCGGCATCGCGCCGCCTCGTAGGGAGCTCCCACCGACCGCCAGCGCGCGGTCGCCTCGCGAAGGTGCGCGATCGCAGCTCCGAGATCGCCGCTCATGTGGGCGACGCCACCCATCCCCTCGGCTGCGGCGGCGGCCAGCACCGGGCTCGGAAACGATGCCGCGATGGCAGCCAGGTCGGCGCACGCTGTTCGCGCATGGTCGGCGGCGCGGGCAGCACGCGCGATTTCGATGATCGCGGGCAGATAGCGGGCCCGGGTCAATGGCTCCCGGCCAGCCAGCTCGGCCGCCCGAAGGACGGACACGAGCGCGGCCTCGGGATCCCCCTCCGCCAGCTGCACCAACGCGAACCCGGGACCGGGCGGCAGCCCGAGCTCGGCCGCGCGATCGAAGGCTTCCCGCGCGGCGGCGAGATCTCCCTGTCGAAGACGGATGTCCCCGAGGGCGGTCAGGGCCTGCGCTGTATGGCCGAGGTCGTAGGCCCGCGACTCGACCGCCGCTGTTTCCGCCTCCGCTGCGCCGCGAGTCCACTCACCGCGGACGACCAGCACGGCGGCACGATGGGTTCGGCAGTCGCCCGGAAACCCGACGGTACCGAGGCCCGGCGCGCGCCGTTCGATCTCTCGGCTCCACTCGATCGCCCGCCCGTAGTCGAACGTGTCGATACACGCGCTCAGCGTCCGGCAGTAGACCATGCCCTGCGCGAGGGTTCCCAGGTGGCCCGCCGTCGCGCTCGCCATCGCTTCATCGAGGAGCGCGCGGCCCTCGTCGAGCCGGCCTTGATGGACGAGCCCGAACCCCTGGAACACGAGGCCAAGCGCCTGGATGTCCAGGTCGCCCGTCCGGCGGCCGATCTCGAACGCCGCGCGGGCATGCTCGAGGCCAGGCTCGAGCTGTCCGGTGCCCAGCTCGTTCAGTGCCATGAGCGACAGCATCAGGCCATGCTCCGGCCAGACGGGCGCATCGCGGGTGTCGCTGTCCGGGGCGAGCAACCGGCCCGCGGATGCCATCCAACCGGCGACCACGGAGAAGCGGAGCGTGACCGCCGCGTTCCACCCCAGCCCGAGGGCGACGCGGGCCGCAGAGCGCCGATCGCCGACCGAGAGGTACGTCGCGTACGCCTGCTCGCGGGCCGCGGTCGAGGCCTCGAACCGTCCGGTCCACGTGGCAGCGTTCGCCAGCAGCTCGAGATCAGCGACGTCGAACGACTCGGAGGAAGCGGCGTCAGACAAGGCGGCGTAGGCCTCATCCCATGCGCGGCTCGTGGCGGCCGCACGCCCCTTGACGAGGGAGCTCGCGTCCGTCGGCACCGGGACGCCTGTGCCGGGCAGAACGCCTTGGACGACCGCCGCCCGCGCCAGCCTGATCCGTCGACTCTCGACCCCCTCTTCAACCCCGAATTTGTCGTAGAGGTTCAGGAGGTGCTGCTTGACGGCTGCCTCGGTGACCACGAGCTCGGCCGCAATCTCCCGGACGGACGCGGGCATCACGACGGGTCCGCCGGACGCGAGAGGACGGCACAACGCCACGAGGACATCACGCTCCCGTCGCGTGAGCTCCGGCAACGCTCCTGCCGGTGTGACGTGATCCACCGTCGGCCCCTCCTCGGCTGAACCTTACTCGACGGTAAGGTGAATCTCACCTCCCAGGTCATTCCGCCATCGTGCCCGCACGGCCTACGGTGCCCTCGATCCCGCGATGACAGCGGGCAGCGACGACGAGGAGCACCGAGATGCAGCACGTTCGAATCGCGACGTACCAGCAGACGGCCGGGACGTTCGAGGAGCTGTCCCACCTGATCCAGGCCCCGGGCGGGCTCGCGGACGTCTTCCGAGCGACGCCGGGCTTCATCGCCTACACGTTCGCCGACCTCGGCGATGGCACCAACTGCTCCATCAGCGTCTGGGCCAGCGCCGAGGCCGCCGACACGGCCACGGCCGCCGCGCGCACCTGGACCGCCGCCAACATCGCGGGCTTCGGACACCTGGTCGAGGACCGGACGGGTCGCCTGGGCTTCGTCGTCGGCGAGCTCGGCGCAGTGCCGGCGTAACTCCGGTCGCAAGAGCCGCCGAGCCCCATCGGTGTCCTCGGTCCCCGCTGGCGAGTGCGGCGTCGGGGACCGGGGACAGTTGGCTGCGTCGTG
>DASSRG010000291.1:0-16642 GCA_035701885.1 Candidatus Limnocylindrales bacterium | reverse complement strand
CCCGAAGGTCGGATCTCGGGTCTGGTCTTCGTTTCCGGGGCGAAACGCGCTGCCACGCGCCATCGCCTGCGCATGCGTCGCGCCGCCTAGCGGCCGATCGCCAGCGCAGCCGCGCCCGCGAGGACGAGGACCGACCCGGCGAACCGCAGCGCGACCTCGGCGCGCCCCGTGACCTCTCGCAGGCGGATCACACCCCACGCCGAGGTCAGCAGGACGGCCGACTCCCGGAGCGGCGCCACGATGACCAGCGGCGCGCGGCTGAGCGCGAACAGCACGAGCCCGTACGCGCTGAACGTGAGCAGGCCGCCGACGATCGCACGCGGCATGTCGAGCGGCTCGTCGGGCGGGGCGAAGGCGCCGCCGCGGATGCGCGGACGCAGCCACGAGACGATCGCGAGCCCGATCCCGCACACCGGCCACAGGATCCCGGCGTAGAACCAGGCGGGCGCGAGCTCCACGCCCACCTTGTCGAGCGCCGAGTACGTCGCGATCATCGCGCCCGTCAGCAGCGCGAAGCCCGCCGCGAGCCGGTCGTCGCGCGCCGCCGCGGCGCGCACGAGGCGCCACGGTCGCTGGACGACCAGGAGCCCCGCGACCAGCAGCCCCACGCCGAGCCACGCAACCGGCGCGAGCCGCTCCCCCAGGACAACCACGCCGATCGCGACCGCGAGCAGCGGCGCCGTGCCTCGGGCCAGCGGATACACGACGGACAGGTCGCCGCGCCGGAATGCCGCCGCGAGGAACACGAAGTACGCGACCTCGACGCCGCCGGAGATCGTCCCGACGACCCACGCCGCGGCGGGGATCGCCGGCTGCCCGAACGCGAACCAGCCGATCGCGACGAGCGGCACCAGCAGGAGGCTGGAGGCGATGACCCCGACAGTTGCGGTGCGCAGCGGGTCGCCGGCCGTCTTGAGCAGGATGTTCCACGCCGCGTGGAGGACGGCGGCGAAGGCGATCGCGACGAGGGCGGCGGGATCCACGGCCCGAGTCTAGGCCTCGGCCGGACGGCGCCGACGAGCCGCCGCACGTGGAACGGCGCCGGGGGGCAGCCCGGCGCCGGTGCCACCGGGACGAGGACGGCGTCAGCGCTGGACGTCGCGGCGGACGATCCCCCACGTGCCGAGCAGGAGCCCACCGACCGCGATCGCGGCCAGCAGCGCCATCCCCGGCCAGTCCCAGATCCCGACCATCGGCCGCCCGAGATACGCGGTCAGCGCGAGCTGCTGGATCCAGTCCGGCCACTTGAGCGCCGGGACGAGCGTGTCGAGCACGAACGTCAGGATCACGAGCAGCGCGATGATCTCGCCCGCGAACGACGTCGTGACGAGGCCGCCGAAGGCGATCCCGATGCCCGCGAGCGCGAGCGCGTACAGCCCGAGGACCAGCGTCCCGACGATGGGTGTCGCCACGTCGCTGCCACCCGCGCTGAGCGAGCCGATCCCGATGCCCGCCATCACGACGACGGTGAACACGGCGATCGCGGCGTACAGCCCGAGCCCGCCGCGAAGCGCCCACGCCGCGCGCGACATCGGCGTCGAGAGCAGCATCTCCAGCCGTCCCTCGAGCTCGTCGGAGGCCCAGCCGCGGACGAGCGTCGCCGTCGCAAAGCCGGCCAGGATCAGGCCGAACGTGATGAACGCGAGCTGGAGGAACGCGCCGGCGCCCGACAGCAGGTCGATGTCCGGGAAGGCCGCCCTGAAGATCGCCAGCGTGTCGGGCGACATCTCGGACAGCGTCTGGCTGAACGATGGCGCGGCGGCGCCGAACACGAAGCCGAGGAGCCCGATCCCGATCCCCCACCACACCGCGAGCGGCAGCCGCTCCCCGAGCGAGCGCGAGAACGGCCCGCCCAGCCCGAGCGCGAACGACGGCAGGTGCGGCCACGGGATTCGCTGCACGGCGCCGAGGTCGCGGTTGGCGAAGCCGATGACCCCGATCGCCAGCAGGACCACGGTCAGCACGATCGCCGGAACGAGCGAGACCCAGTCGAACTGGCTGACGAGCGGCTGGTGGTGGACCGTCCAGCCGAACCAGGTGAGGTTGGCGAAGGGCGCGAAGGCGGGCGCCGCCTCCTGGTACCCGTTCGCGAAGTAGCCGAACAGGAGCACCGCGCCCGCGATGGCCGCCGACGCGCCCCGGCCCACGAACGGCGCGAGCGCGAAGGCAACCGACCCGGACGCGAGCGCCACGACCCCGACCCACAGGCCGAACCCGAACGCGGACGTCCACGAGATGGCATCGCCGGGAAGCGTCCCGAAGGTTCCGGCGAGATACGTGGTCACGGTCGTGACGAGGACGACGATCGCCATGCCGGTGACGTGCGCACCGAGCTTCTCGAGCGCGATCCGCCGCTTGCCGAGCGGCGTGGTGGCGATGAACTCGATGCTTCCGCGGCGGACCTCGCTGGCGATCGTCCCGGACAGCGCGAGCACCGACCACAGCGCCGTCATGAGGCCGAGCGAGGCCGCGGTCTTCCAGCCGATGGACCCGCCGAGCGTCTCGATCGCCTGGGGGAACGGGTTGCCATACACGCCGGCCATCGCGGGCGGCAGGCTGTTGACGAGCGCCTTCAGCTCCAGACGCGACTCGATCGTCGTGTACGCCTCACCGAACGCGATGCCGCTCGACAGGAGGAAGCTGGCGATCAGCCCGCACACGATGATCACGGCGAGGCGCGAGTCGCGAAGCGTCTTCGCGAACACGGAGCCGAGCCCATAGACGCGGCTGAGGGGCGAGGTCGTGGTCCGTGCGGCGGCGCTGCCTGACGGCGCGGCAGTCGCGGTCATGCCGGGACCTCCTCGTGGGCGGCCGCGTCGGCCGTCGAGTCCCCGTACTGCGCGAGGAACGTCTCCTCGAGCGACGGCTCGCGGCTCACGAAGTCGAGCAGCTCGTACCTCGCGGCGGCCTGGACGACCGGCGTGATCGGCCCGGAGACCCGCATCTTGAGGGTGTGGTCCAGGAGCTGGACGTCGGACACGCCGGGCAGGGTCGCGAATGCCTCGCTCGGAACCGTGCCGTCGGCGAACCGCAGCTCGACCTCGTGGTGGGCGAGGTCACGGAGCGCGTCGGTCCGGTCGACCTTGACCAGCCGGCCGTCGCGGATGATCGCCACCCGATCGCAGGTCTTCTCGACCTCGGACAGGATGTGGCTCGACAGGAAGACGGTTCGGCCCTCGTCGCGCGCCTCGCGCACGATCTCGTAGAACGCCTGCTGGACGAGCGGGTCCAGGCCGGACGTGGGCTCATCGAGGATCAGCAGCTCCGGGCGGTGCTGGAGCGCGATCACGAGGCCGATCTTCTGCTTGTTGCCCTTGGAGTACTCCTTGAACTTGCGCGACGTGTCGACGTCCAGCCGCTCCACGATCGCGTCGCGGTACGCCTTGTCGACGCCGCCGCGGAGGTTGCCGAAGTACTGGATCGTCTGGGCGCCGGTGAGGCGGTCGTAGAGCGCGAACTCGCCGGGGATGTAGCCGACGCGTCGGTGGATCGCGACCGGGTCGACGGTGCTCTCGATGTCGAACACGAAGGCCTTGCCCGAGGTGGGGCGGATGAGGTCCAGGATCGTGCGGATCGTCGTCGTCTTGCCGGCGCCGTTCGGCCCGAGGAAGCCGAACACCTCGCCCTGCCGGACCTCGAGGTCCACGTCGACGATGCCTCGGTGCTCGCCGTACGTCTTGGTGAGGCGTTCGGTGCGGATGATGGCGGGCATGTCAGTCCTTTCCCGCGGGGACGCCGGCGGGCGTCGCCGCGCGGCGGGTTCTGAACTGGTCCACGGCGATGTCGACGACATCGGCCATGACCAGGTACAGCTCGTGGACGTCACGGAGCCGTTCGAGCGAGGCGGGATCGCGGTCCGACAGGGATGCCATCGCGGACTCGAGGATGTCGAGCGACGGACGCAGCGCGCGTTGCCGGTTCTCGATCGCCCGGACGGCGCTGTCGTCGCTCACGCTCCAGTAGTCGCGCCGGTCGCCGGGGCGGCGGGTGCGGTGGATGAGGCCGGAGGGCTCCAGCCAGCGGACCGCGCCGCTGATCGCGCCGCGGCTCGCACCGATGGCGTCCGCGATGTCGTCGACACTCTGCTCGCGTGGCTCGCAGACGAGGAGCCACGCCCACAGGCGACCGGCGACCGGGGGCAGGCCCTCGGTGGCGAGGATGCGCGACCAGCGCTCGACGAAGGACCGTTCGGCGTCTCGCATGGTCGTGATGCTAGGCCGGTTCTGAAGTTTCAGTCAATACTGAAACTTCGTGAGCGAGAGCCCTTCAGGCAGGCGCCCAGCCGCCCAGCTCCGCGAGCGTCGGCGGGTCCGCGCCGGGCCGAGCGCAGGTGATCGCGGCCGCACGAGCGCCGAAGCGGGCGGCGCCCACGGCGGCCCTTGCGTCGAGCGTTGCCCGCGTGATGCCCTCATGGACCAGCCAGGCGAGCGCGGCCCCGCCGAAGGTGTCCCCCGCCCCGACGGTGTCGACGACCTCGACCCGCGGCACCTCGACGCGATGCGTGAGACCGCCGGCGAGCACGGTGACTACCCCAGCGCCGTCCGTCACGAGGACCGCTCGGGCGCCGCGAGCCGCAACCCACCGTTCGGCGTCGTCGACGCCATCGTTCGGCCGCAGGAACGCGAGATCCTCCCGGCTCGCCTTCACGATGTCGGCTCGCGAAAGGACGCGTTCGATCCGCGCAAGGTACGCGTCGCGGTCGGCGGTGACCGACGGCCGGCAGTTCGGGTCCACCATCAGCAGCACGTCGTCCGGAAGCGAGGCGACGAGCGCCTCGAGCGTCGTTGCCATCGGCTCGAGGACCAGGCCGAGCGACCCGACGTGCAACGTGACGGTCCCGGCCGGCAACGCGACGGTCCCGGCGACCTGCGGCGCGGACGTCCCCACGCTGTAGAAGCGGTACGCGGCAGCGCCGGCGGCGTCCAGCTCGGCCAGCGCGAGCGTCGTCGGGACGTCTGTGCGCTGGACGAGGTCGAGCGCCACGCCGTCCGCCACCAGCCCCGTTTCCAGGAGCTGTCCGAACCGGTCGCTCGAGAGTCCGCCGAGCCAGGCGACCGATGGTCCGAGTCGCCCGATCGCCCGCGCCGTGTTGTACGGCCCGCCGCCGGGGACCGCCGCCATCGACCCGTCCGGCCGCACGAGGAGGTCGACGAGGGCCTCGCCCGCGACGACGATCACGGCGTCAGACGCCGATCGGGTGCCAGACGGTCTTCATCTCGAGGAACGCGGCGATCCACTCGGGGCGCTCGGTGGCGCGGTCGTCGAGCCAGTCGAACTTCGCCTCGCTCACGCCGCGGGCGCGGCGGGCGACCCGCTTCACCGAATCCGCCGCGGCCTCCTCGGCGGCGGTCCGCAGCTCATCGGGGATGCCCCAGCCATCGACCCCGTCGACGTCCACGTGCGCGGCGAGCACGGGGACCAGCTCCGACCGATGCCCGGTGATGACGTTGACGACGCCGCCCGGGACGTCGGACGTGGCGAGCACCTCGGTGAGCGTGATCGCGGGGAGCGGGCGGGTCTCGGACGCGAGCACGACGGCAACGTTCCCGCCCGCCAGGACCGGCGCCAGCCGCGAGACGAGGCCCAGGAGCGAGCTCCGCTCCGGCGCCACGATCCCCACGACGCCCGTCGGCTCCGGGATCGTGAAGTTGAAATACGGCGCGCCGACCGGGTTCGACGAGCCCAGGACCTGGGCGATCTTGTCGGCCCAGCCTGCGTACCAGACCCACCGGTCGATGGCCCGGCCGACGACCTCACGCGCGCGACGCGCGTCGATCCCCTCCGCCGTCGCGACCTCTCCGGTGAACTGGTCGAACCGGCCCTCCATCAGCTCCGCGACGCGGTACAGGATCTGGCCGCGGTTCATTGCCGTGCGTGCGGCCCACGGACCGGACGCCGCGCGCGCGACGCGGACGGCATCGCGGAGGTCCTTGCGCGAGCCCCGGCACGCGTTGGCCACCGGGTCACCGTCCGCCGAGCGGACGAGGTACGAGCGTCCGCTCTCCGTGCGCGGGAACTGCCCGCCGATGTACAGCTTGTACGTCTTGAGGACCGGCAGCCGGCCGTTCGTTCCGTTCGTGCCGGCCACCTAGCGGTCCTCCAGCCGGACGTAGGCGTGGAGCCCGTGCATGCCGCCCTCGCGCCCGAACCCCGACTCCTTGTAGCCGCCGAACGGCGACGTGGGGTCGAAGCGGTTGAACGTGTTCGCCCACACGACACCGGCTTTCATCGCCGACACCATCGCGAACACCTTCGATGCCTTCTCCGTCCAGATCCCGGCCGACAGGCCGTAGGCGGTGTTGTTCGCCTTCTCGACCGCCTCGTCGGGCGTCCGGAACGTGAGCACCGAGAGCACGGGCCCGAAGATCTCCTCCTGCGCGATGCGGTGGCTCTGGGCGACGTTCGTGAACAGCGTCGGGCGGAAGAAGTACCCGCGCTCCGGGAGGTCGCACGCCGGCTGGTACAGCTCCGCGCCCTCGGCCTCGCCGGCGGCGACGAGCTCGGTGATCCGCTCCAGCTGGTTCTTCGAGTTGATCGCCCCGACGTCGGTGTTCTTGTCCAGCGGGTCCCCGACGCGGAGCGTCGCCAGCCGGTCCTTGAGCCGCGTGACGAGCTCGTCCGCGACGGATTCCTGCACCAGCAGCCGCGACCCGGCGCAGCAGACCTCGCCCTGGTTGAAGTAGATCCCGTTGACGATTCCTTCGACCGCCTGGTCGAGCGCCGCGTCCTCGAACACGATGTTGGCGGCCTTCCCGCCGAGCTCGAGCGTCAGCGCCTTGTCCGAGCCCGCCACGGCCTTCTGGATCCGTTTGCCGATCTCGGTCGAGCCGGTGAATGCGACCTTGGCCACGTCCTTGTGGGTGACGAGGTGCATACCCACCTCGCCCGGCCCCGGGACGATGTTGACGACGCCGGGCGGGAGGTCGGCCTGGACGCACACGTCCGCGAACAGGAGCGCCGACAACGGCGTCGTTGATGCGGGCTTGAGGACGACGGTGTTCCCGGCCGCGAGCGCCGGGGCGATCTTCCACGCGAGCATCAGCAGCGGGAAGTTCCACGGGATCACCTGCGCTGCGACGCCGAGCGGGGTCGCGCGCCGGCCGGGGAACGCGTACTCGAGCTTGTCCGCCCAGCCGGCGTAGTACCAGAAATGCGACGCGGCGAGCGGGACGTCGACGTCCCGGCTCTCCTTGATCGGCTTGCCGGAGTCCATCGATTCGAGGACGGCGAACTCGCGGCTCCGCTCCTGCATGATCCGGGCGATCCGGAACAGGTACTTCGCCCGCTCCTTGCCCGACAGGCCGGCCCACGATCGGCGCCCGGCGCGGACCGCCGCCGCGACGGCCCTGTCGATGTCCGCGGGCGAGGCCTTGGCAACCTCGGCGAGGGGCTGCTCGGTGGACGGGTCGACGGTCGTGAAGGTCGCGCCGCCCGCCGCCTCCCGGAAGCGGCCGTCGATGAACAGCCCGTACCGCTCCTGGAGGGTGACGATCTCGCGCGACTCGGGCGCCGGCGCGTACTCCCAGGGGATCGCCTGTCCCTCGCCGAGGCCCCACGAGCTCGGAGCGGACGCGCGCGTCGGCGCGACGGATCGGTCGGTGCTCACGCGGCCATTATGGCATCCGGCTCACGCGGCCCAGGAGGACCCGTGCCCGGCATTCGTCTTCCGCGTGCGCTTCGTCCGCCGTACCGCGACGACGCATGCTCGGCGCGCAGCCGTCACGCCGATGCACTCCGTAACGGGTGCGACCGTCATCGCTCCGTTGGAGGCGTCGTGGCAGTTCGCCTCGGTATCCTGCGGCGGTGCAGGCGCTGGGATGGCTCGCATTCGGGACGGCGTTCGTGCTGGTCGTGCTGCATCGACGGGCGGCGAAGCGATACCTCGACGCGTACGAGGCGGCGCATGGCTCACGCGAGCCCGGTGCGTCGTGGGTGATCCATCGAGATCCCGTCCCTGCCGTCGAGGACCTCCGCCTCCGTCGGCTGCTGCTGTTCCTGCCTGCCGCCGCGCTGATCATTCTCGCCGTCCTGCTGCTCGCGTTCGTGCGGTGACGACGCTACGTGAACGACGCGCGGCGCGATGGCGAGTCCTCCGGCCCGCCCTGCTGTGGACGCTCGGCGCATTCGGGCTTGCCGTGGGCATCGGCGCCGCCGTGGCGTGGAATCTCGCGGCCACCGGGGAAGCCTGCTACCTCGGCCCCCAGCCCTGTCCCGACGCCGGCGATCCGCGTGTCTCGTGGCTGCTGGTCGCGTTCGTGGGCGTGCCGCTGATCTGGCTCCTGGGCCTGCTGCTGCTCGCGGTTCGCTCGACGACGCACCAGCGCGGCTGACCTCGCGCCGGCTTCGGCCGCTCGTCGGCGGCGGCGCGCGGCGCCCGCTACGCTCGCCCGATGCGACGACTCGCGGGGGTGCACGAGCTGCTCGACGGGCCGCTCGACGACGAGGCGGCGCTACGCGGCAACCTGCGCGACCTCGCCCGGGTCAACCGCTGGTTGGGCGGGACGAGGGTGTCCCAGCGCGCGATCGACCGGCTGCTCGAGGGCAGGTCGGTACCGCACACGCTCCTGGACGTCGGCACGGGCGCGGCCGACATTCCCGTCGCGCTGCTCGGGGACGCGGCCCGGACCGGCCGCCGGCTCCGGGTCACGGCGGTGGACTCGCGGACGGAGGTGCTGGAGGCGGCCCGGGTGCTCCATCCCCGGCTGGCCGGGATGCCGGACCTCGAGCTCGTCGTCTCCGACGGGCGCTCCCTCCCCTGGCCGGACCGCTCGTTCGACGTCGTCCACGCCTCGCTCCTCGTCCATCACCTCGAGCCCTCCGAGGTGCTGGCGTTCCTGCGCGAGGCGGCGCGCGTCGCGCGTCTTGGCGTCGTCGTCAACGACCTCGTGCGCGCGCGCCACCACTGGCTCGGCGCACGCGTGCTCCTCGCGCTGACGACCCGCAACCGGTACACGCGCCACGACGGGCCGCTGTCGGTCCGCCGCGCCTACACCCGGATGGAGCTGCGGGCGCTGCTCGCCGGTGCGGCGCTCCGGCCGGTCGCCGAGGTCGCAGCCTTCGCGGGTCACCGGGTCGCGATCGCGGCGGTGCCGATGCGCGAGCTCGAGCAGCGGAGAAGCGCCGACGATGCCGCCCGACACGAGGCGGAGGCGTGAGGGGCGCGGACGTCGTCATCGTCGGCGGCGGGCCGGCGGGTGCGGTGACGGCCGCCTACCTTGCCCGGGCCGGGCACGACGTCGTGCTGCTCGAGCGTGCGCCGTCGTATCGATGGCGGGCGGGCGGGGTGTTCGCCTCACCCGCGGCCGTGCGCGAGCTGCGCCACGCCGGACTCGCGGACGAGGTCATCGTGCGGGTCGCGCGGCCGATCCCGGCGATGCGCGTCGAGCTCCCGGACGCGGCGCACACGTCGTTCCGGCTCACGTACGGCGCCGAGAGGACGAAGGAGTTGTCAGTCGGGTTCGACCGAGCCGCGCTCGATCCGGCGCTCCTGGAGCACGCGGCGAGCGTTGGCGTGGAGGTGCGCCGCGGCGTCCAGGCGACGGACATCGGGCTGCGCGATCACCGTCAGGACGCATGGGTGGACGCCGAGCCGGGCGGGGATGCCGGCGCGACCGGGCGGATCGTCGCGAAGGTGGTGGTCGGCGCGGACGGGCCTCGCTCGGTCGTGGCGAGGGCGGCGGGGATGGTCCGGTCACCGCATCTGGGTGGCCGGGTCGGGCTCACGTGGCACGTTGCGGACCAGCGGGGCGACAAGCCGAGCGACGCGCGGATGGTGGTGCTGCCCGGCGCAGCGTACTGCGGCATCGCGCCAGTCCCGGGGGGACGGGTGAACATCGGCATCGTCCTCTCGGGCGAGGCATGGCGCGAGCGGCTCCAGTCGGACGGAGCCTCGTCGGTCGCGGCGGCCGTGCTCGCGGCGGTGCCGACCCCTCCCGACGAGGAGGAGCCGTGGCGCGCCGGCGAGATCACCGACGCGATCGTCGGTGCGAGCCCGCTGGGCAGCCGCGTCGAGCGCCGGGCCGGACCGGGCTGGCTCGTGGTCGGCGACGCCGCCGGGTTCCTCGACCCGTTCACGGGCGAGGGGCTCCACCGCGCGTTCGTGAGCGCGCGTCTGGCGGCCGAGGCGATCGACGCGGAGCTGCGCGGCCGTGCCCCGGCCGGCGGCCTCGCGGCGTACGACCGGGCGATGAACGAGCGGTTCGCCGCGAAGGACCTCGTCTCCCGGATCGTCCAGGCGTTCCTCGCCCGGCCTTCGCTGTTCGCGTATGCCGGGAAGCGGTTGGCGCGACGGGATGACGTCCGTGCGACGATGGGCCTCGTGATGGGCGACCTCGTCCCCGCGTCCCGCGCCCTCGACCCGCGGTTCCTCGCCGCCCTCCTGCGGCCATGAGCGACCCCGCCACGACCGATTCCACGCGGCCCGTGATCGCCGACACGCGGCGCGACACGATCGGCCCGGACGGCGCCCGTCAGCGTGTCCGGCTTGCCGTGGGCCTGCTCTATCACGTCGACGCAGCCGACGACGAGCTCGTCATGGAGGTCGACGAGTCCACCGACCTCGCCGCATGGATCCCGTTCTCCGAGCTGGACGGGCTGCCGATCGTGCCGCTCGTCCGGTGGGCGCGCGAGCTCGTCGGTCGCTGAGCGATGCACTCGACGATCGGCATCGACATCGCCGCCCCGCCGGAGCTCGTCTACCGGCTCGCGCGCGACGTCACGCGCTGGTCGCGGATCCTCCCCCACTACTCGCGGTCGGAAGTCGTCCACCGCGAGCCCGACGGCGTGCTCGTCTGCGACTTCGTGGCCCGGCGGCCGTTCGTCCCGCTGCTGGGGCTCGGTTTGCCCGTGACCTGGCGCAGCCGGACGTGGCACGAGCCCGGGACGCGGCGGCTGCGGTTCCTCCACGTCGCGGGCGCGACGAAGGGGATGGACGTCACCTGGACGATCGAGCTCGTACCACGGCCGAACGGAGCGCCCGGGACGCGGGTCGAGATCGCGCACGAGTTCTCGCCAGCGATCCAAGGGTTCGCCTGGTTCGTGGACCGGTTCTTCACCCGCCCGATCGCGGGGCGCACGCTGGCGACCTTCCGTGCGCTGGCCGAGGCCGTCGCCGACGACGTGGAGGCGATCGTGGTCGCCGCCGCCACTGCAGCCGGCAGCCCGCCCGAAGACGCGTCCGAACCGGCCCTCACGACGAACACCTGACATGAGCCGCTCCGACTCGTCCCGCCGCGCCGTCATCACCGGGATCGGCGTGATCTCGGCGGTCGGGATCGGGCTGCCGGCCTTCCGCGACGGCGTCCGCGCCGGCCGCAGCCCGGTCAAGCGGATCGACCGGTTCGATCCGTCGCCGTTCCGGAGTCAGGTGGCGGCGCAGGTCGACGACTTCGACCCGCTCGACCACATGGACGCGCGAGCGGCGCGGGCGATGGACCGGTTCAGCCAGTTCGGGCTCGCGGCGGGCCGGATGGCGATGGCGGATGCCGGGCTCGTCCCCGGGGCGCCGGGTGCCCCGTCCCCGGACCGGGTCGGGATCTACCTCGGGTCGGCGCTGGGCGGGATCGCATTCGCCGAAAGCCAGCACGAGAAGTACCTCGATCGCGGCCTGAAGTCGGTCTCCCCCACCCTCGCGCTGGCCGTGTTCGGCGGGGCTGCGCCCGCCAACCTCGGGATCGCGCTCGACGTCCGGGGCCCGATCCTGTCGACGGCGAACTCCTGCGCGAGCGGCGCGGTCGCGATCGGAGAGGCGCTCAACGCGATCCGGGACGGGGAGGTGGACGCGGCGATCGCGGGCGGGGTCGAGGTGCCGCTGTCGCCGCTCGCATTCGGCGCGTTCGACCTCATCCGCGCGCTCAGCCACGGCCGGAACGACGACCCGCTCCACGCCTCGCGCCCGATGGACGCCGCCCGAGACGGCTTCGTCATGGGCGAGGGGGCCGCGCTCCTCGTGCTCGAGGCCGCCGACGTCGCCGTCGCGCGCGGCGCGCACGCCTACGCCGAGGTGATGGGCTACGCCGCGACGTCCGATGCGCATCACATGGTCCAGCCGAGGCCCGACGGGCGCGAGGCGGGACGGGCGGTGACGATCGCGCTACAGGACGCGGGAGTCGGAGCGGACGAGATCGACTGGGTGAGCGCCCACGCCTCGTCGACGCCGATCGGCGACATCGCCGAGGCCCGGGCGATCGCGGCGGCGCTCGGTGAACGGGCCGCACGGGTCCCAGTGTCCGCGACCAAGGGCATGACGGGTCATCCGCTCGGCGCGACCGGGGCGATCGAGGCGGCGATGGCGGCGCTGGCCGTCGACGAGGGCTGGGTCCCGGCGACCGTCAACCTCGAGGCGCCGGAGCCGGAGCTCGCGACCCTGCTGCCCGGGCTCGTCCGCGAGTGCCAGGAGGGCACGTACGGCCGCGTGCTCTCGACCTCCTTCGGGTTCGGCGGACTGAACGCCGCGCTCGTGCTCGGCGAACCGCCAGGGTGATGGAATCGTCGCATCGCTGACATCCTCGGGCAGGGTTTTCGCGGGTACGCTGACCCGATGGCACGCATCGACGTGGCCCCGCCGGCGGCCACCTGGGAGCGCCGCTTCCGCGCCCCGATCCTGTCCCTCCCCGCCTGGTCGGCCGACGACCCGGAGCGGATGATCCTCGCCTCCACGGAGAGCGGCAGCTACCAGCTCTACGCGTGGGACCGGCGGGCCGGCACGCGCCGCCAGGTCACGTTCGACCCCGTGGGCATCCTCGACGGACGGCCGACACACGACGGCAGCGGGACCGTCTGGTTCCACGACGCGACCGGCGCCGAGACCGGCGAATGGGTGGTCGCGCCGTTCGACGAGGCGGCCGGGTCCGAGCCGTTGCTCGAGGGCGTGCCCCGGGGCTGGGCGGAGGGCCTCGCGATGGGCCGTGGCCGCACGGCGGCCGGGATCAGCGGCCCGGAGGGCTTCTCGATCTGGGTGGCCGACGCCGATGGTGCCGCCCGGAAGCTGTACGAGCACCGGAACCCGGTCCGGCTCGCGGGCCCGTCGCTGAGCGCCGTCGGGGAGACGGGCGCGCTGTCGGCGGACGAGACGCTGCTCGCGCTCGCGATCGCCGAGGACGGCGACGTGATGCACCCCGGACTGCGGGTGGTGGACGCCGCGAGCGGGGTGACGATCGCCGAGCTGCGCGACGCAGGCCGGCAGATCTCTGCGCTCGGGTTCTCGCCGGTCCCGGGCGACCCGCGGATCGCGATCACCCACGAGCGCACGGGCGAGGACCGGCCGGCCCTCTGGGATCCGCGGAGCGGCGAGGTGCGGCACCTCGAGCTGGACCTCATCGGGCCCGTGGAGGCCGTCGACTGGTGGCCGGACGGCGGCGCGCTGCTGCTGCTGCAGCTCGTCGAGGGCCGGCACCAGCTGCATCGCTACGACCTGGCCACGGACCGGGCGGAGCGCCTCGACACCGAGCCCGGCTCGATCACCGCGGCCGCCGTCCGCCCGGACGGCTCGGTCTGGTACCGAGTCCATCACGGGGAGCACCCGGCGCGCCTGCTCGAGTCGGGCTCGGCGACTCCCCTGCTCGAGCCCGACGGCCCCGTCGCGCCGGCGGGCCGCGATTTCGAGACATGGTGGTTCGCGAATCCCCACGGCGATCGCGTCCACGGCTTCCTGGTCCGCCCCGACGGCGAGGGGCCGTTCCCGGTGATCCTGCGCGTGCACGGCGGGCCGCACTCGGCGGACCTCGACCGGTGGGCACCGGACCTTCAGGCGCACGTGGACGCCGGGTTCCTCGTCGCGATGGTCAACTACCGCGGATCGATCGGCTACGGGCAGGCGTGGCGCGACGCGCTCACCGGGAACGTCGGGTTCCTGGAGCTCGAGGACGTGCTGGCCGGCCTCGACGACCTCGTCGCCGGCGGGCTTGCGGACCCGTCGCGGGTGGTGCTCGCCGGCTGGTCGTGGGGCGGGTACGTCACGCTCCTCGGGGTCGGGCGTCACCCGGACCGGTTCATCAGCGCGATCGCCGGTGTGCCCGTTGCCGACTATCCCGCGGCCTACGAGGACGAGAGTCCACTCCTCCAGGCGATGGACCGCGCGCTGTTCGGAGGCTCACCCGACGAGCTGCCCGACCTCTACCGGGAGCGGAACCCGCTCGAGTACGCCGACGCCGTCCGGGCGCCTCTCCTGATCCTCGCGGGCGAGAACGATTCGCGCTGCCCGATCCGCCAGGTGTGGAACTACGTTGACCGGCTGCGCACCCGAGGCGTCGAGCCGGAGGTCTACACGTACGCCACCGGCCATGCCTCGTTCGACGTGGACGAACGGGTCCGCCAGACGGCGATCGTCCTGGACTTCCTCGCGCGCACGGTGCCCGGCGCGACCCGCCTCGACGGCATCGACGCGCACCTCCAGGCCGCGGGCATTCCCGTCCGCGCCTGAGCACACCTTCGGGCGCGCGTTCCCGAGGGCCGCCTTCCGGTCGCCCACCGCGCTCCATCCCGACGGCCAGCCCGACGACGAATGCGCCTACGAAGGGGCAGGCCCTCGTCGATTCTTTCGATCGCCATCGAACGGTTCGATCACCATCGAAAGATCCGTCGATGCCACGGCAGCGGGCAGGGATGCCGGCGAGGTGCAGGCGCATGCGAGCGTGGCCGTCGTGTGGAGCGTGGACCGGGGGGAGCGCTGGGTTGGAAGTCAGCCGATCTTCAGCGACCGCACAGCCGGTTCACAGGTCGGGACGGACCGAGCGCCGAGGTGGCTCAGTCCAGCGTGAAGTGGTCGGGGCGCTGGTACGCGCCCGTCCGCTCCTTCTCGAGCTGCATCAGGACGTCATTGAGCAGCGACGACGCGCCGAAGCGGAACCAGTCCGGCGTCATCCAGCGCGGCCCCAGCGTCTCGTACAGGACAACCAGGTACTGGATCGCCTCCTTGGCCGTCCGGATGCCGCCCGCCGGCTTCATGCCGATCTGCTTGCCGGTGACGCGCTCGAAGTCGCGGATCGCCTCGAGCATCACGAGCGTGACGGGGAGGGTCGCGGCGGGCGTGATCTTGCCCGTCGAGGTCTTGATGAAGTCGGCGCCGGCGGCCATCGCGAGCACCGAGGCCCGCCGGACGTTGTCGAACGTGCCGAGCTCCCCGGTCTCGAGGATGACCTTGAGGTGCGCCTCGCCGCACGCCTCCTTGATCGCGACGATCTCCTCGAACACCGACTGGTAGTCGCCGGCGTGGAACGCGCCACGGTCGATGACCATGTCGATCTCGTCGGCGCCGGCGGCGACCGCCGCCCGCGTCTCGGCGAGCTTGATATCGAGGAACGACTGGCCGGACGGGAAGGCCGTGGCGACCGACGCGACCTTCACGCCGGAGCCCTTGAGTGCCTCCCGAGCCTCCGCGACGAACGTCGGGTAGATGCAGATCGCGGCGACGTGCGGGATCGACGGGTCGCCCGGCTTCGGGTGCATGCCCTTCTGGCACAGCGCGCGGACCTTGCCCGGCGTGTCCTTCCCCTCGAGTGTGGTGAGATCCATCATCCGGATCGCGAGGTCGAGGGCCCAGACCTTCGACGCCTTCTTGATCGAGCGTTTCTGGAGCGACGCCACCCGCTCCTGGACACCCACCTGGTCGACCGGCGTCACGCGGCCCAGCAACGTCCCGAGGCTGCCCGCGCGCCCGTCGTACGCGCGCACGAGCTCCTGGGCGCGCTCACGGGTGGCGGTGTCGCGGACGACGGAGGTGGTCATGGGCTGCGAGTCTACATCCCGCCCGAACGGGCCCGGCTCAGCGGCCGGCCCGGTTCTTCGGCGGCGGCGGAAGCTTGGTCTCGCCGCGCACGAGGAAGTGCGTGAACCAGTCGCGGACCTGGACGAGGTTCTCCGCCCGTCGGAATGGCGTGCCGGATCGGGTGAGCTCATGGGACTCGTCGGGGACGCGCATGAACCGCACCGGGCGCTTGAACGAGCGGAGCGCCGTGAACAGGGCCTCGGCCTGACCGACGGTCGTGCGCAGGTCCCGCTCGCTGTGCTGGATGAGCAACGGCGTGTGCATGTCCTTCGCCAGCCGCAGCGGCGAGATCTCGTAGAAGTACGCGTCGTCGTCCCACGGGTTCTTGCCGAACTCGATCGAGGCCCACTCCCCGCCCGAGATGTCCCCGGTGAGGAACAGCATCCGCATGTCGACGCACGAGCGGCAGGTGATCGCCGCCTTGAACCGGTCGCTCTTGCCGATGATCCAGTTGGTGAGATAGCCGCCGTACGAGCCACCCGTGACCCCCAGGCGGTCGGGGTCGGCCAGGCCGTCGGCGATCGCCTGGTCGACACCCGCAACGACGTCCGCCATCGGCCCGTCGCCCCAGTCGCCGAGGTTCGCCCGGTTGAACGCCTCACCGTAGCCTTCCGAGCCGCGCGGGTTCGAGTACAGGACGGAGACCCCGGCGCCCGCCAGGACCTGGAACTCGAGCATCGGCGACCAGCCGTAGAGCGTGTGCGGTCCGCCGTGGATCTCGAGCGCCAGCGGCTGACGGCCGCTCCCTGCCGGGATGAGCCAGCCCTGGATCTCGCGCCCGTCGCTCTGCCACCGGCGCTCGATCGGCGGAATGAGGTCGATCTCGGCCGCAAGCGCATCGTTCAGCGCGCTGAGCGTCGTGGCCTCGGCGGCGGTCTT
>DASSRG010000290.1:0-10424 GCA_035701885.1 Candidatus Limnocylindrales bacterium | reverse complement strand
TGGACGTCCTCGAACACCGGCCTGAGGTCCTCGTCGAACCGGAGGCCCGTGCTCCGAATGCGCTCCGTGCGGAACAGGCACACGTTCGTCCCGCCCGGGAACACGTTGGGATCCTCGGCGAGGTCGACCACCCGGGCGCCGCCCGCGTACTGGCGTGACCGTCCGTGCTCCTGCACCTCCCGGGTGCGCTCGTCGATGACGTGCGGCTGCGCGCCCAGGATCTCGAGGGTCGGGTGGGCGCGGATGAAGGCCGCGGCCCGCTCGAAGAAGGCCGCGTCGAGCACGTCGTCCGGGTCGCTGAACGTCACCCATTCCCCCGTGACGTGGTCGAGCCCGACGTTCCGTGCCGTGGCCTGGCCGCCGTTGGCCTTGCCGACGACGGTCACCATGCCCGGCCGCCGTTCCGCCCAGGCGTCGATGATCGCCCGCGATCGATCGGTCGAGCCGTCGTCGACGAGCACGACCTGGATCCGGTCCAGCGGGAATCGCTGGCGCTCGATGGAGGCGATGAACGCCGGGAGGTAGGGCTCCACGTTGTACACGGCCGCCACGACGGAGAACAGCGGACGCGTCACGAAACCTCCAGGGATCCGGCGGGGCACCGAATGATAGTCCGGACCCGGTGACTGGGCCCGGTGCCGTTCCTCCCGGTTCGGGGTGCCGTGAACGCACTACCATCGAGCGCGATGCGAGCCCGGAATGCGTGACCGCCCGCGAGTCTCGCTGGTCACCGCGGTCTACAACGTCGAGCCCTATCTCGAGCCGTTCATCGCGTCGATCGAGGCGCAGGGCATGGCGCCCGGCGTGCTCGAGGTCATCGCCGTGGACGATGGCTCGACCGATGGCTCGCGGGCCGTTCTCGAGGCGTGGCGCGACCGGTCGCAGCTCGCAGTAACGGTCCTCTCGCAGCCGAACGCCGGTCAGGGCGCCGCGCGCAACCGGGGGCTCGCGGCGGCCGCGGGTGAGTGGGTCTCCTTCCCGGACCCGGACGACGTGCTGGAGCCCGGATACATCGCGGCGTTCCTCGAGTTCGCGGACGCGCACCCCGGCGTGGACATGATGGGCGCCGCGATCCGCATCCTGCGTGACGCGGACGGCACCGTGACCGATGATCACCCGCGCGCGTGGCAGTTCGAGCGCGGGACCCGCGTCGTCGACCTGGACGACGAGCCCGAGATCTTCCCGCAGACTGCGCCCCGGGCGCTGTTCCGCCTCGACACCCTGCGCGCCCACCGTCACGCGTTCGACGAGCAGCTCCGGCCGAACTTCGAGGACGCACACTTCAGCGCGGTATACCTCCTCGCGCTGGAGCGGCCGGTCGCCGGCCTCGTCGCGGAGGCCCGCTACCAGTACCGGCTCAGGGTCGCCGGCTCGTCGACGATGCAGCATGCGCACGCCGATCCGCGCCGCTATACGACGGTCCTCGAGCGCGGCTATCTCGACCTCTTCGCGCGCGCCGAGGCGCGGTTCGGCGCCGTTCCCGCCTGGCTCCAGCACCTGGTGATCTACGACGCCACGTTCTACCTGCGCGAGAACGATCGGCTGATCTCTCGCGTCCGGTTCCCGCCCGAGCTCGCGGCGCCGTTCCACGATCGGTTCGCACGGGTGGCCAATCACCTCGATCCGGCCGTGATCGCCGCTCATCGTGGCGCATCGTTCACCACCCTCTATCGCGACCTGCTGACGCACGCGTACCGGGATGCCCGATGGCACTCGGACGTCGGGGAGCTGATCGCGTCAGATCGCGTGCGGCGGCTCCAGCAGGTCGCCTATCGATACGTCGGCAGCCCGCCCGCCGAGACGTTCCTGGTCGACGGCGTGGAGCGTGCGCCGGCGTTCGCGAAGCGTCGCGACCTCGTCTACTACGACCGGCGGCTGATGGGCGAGCGACTCGCCTGGCTGCCGTCGGGCACGATCGAGCTGCGACTGGACGGTGACGCCGTCCCGGTTCGCAAGAGCTCGAGGCGGCTGCGTCCGCCGCGCGCCACGGCTCCGGCGGGCGCGTCAGCGAAGAAGGCATCGGCGCGACCGTCCGGTCTCGTTGCCCGGGTCCGGCGACGGATCGCCGTCGAGCTCGTCCGCTTCGCGGGTCGCGGGTTCGACGGGGCGTGGATCCTGTGCGATCGGCTGGGTGCCGCCGGCGGCAACGCGGAGGCCTTGTTCCGCGCCCTGCGCACCGACCCCGACGTGAACGCGTGGTTCGTCCTCGAGCAGACGAGTGCCGACTGGCCTCGGCTGCGCGCCGTCGCCGGCGACCGGCTGGTCCCCTATGGGTCGCGTCGGTGGAAGCTCCTCATCGCCCATGCCCGATGGGCGCTGATCAGCCACCGCGAGCGGGACCTGCTGGAGACGCCCGAGCTGCTCGGGTACCTCCACGGCCGGCACGTCCAGGTCGGCCTGCTCGGAGACGGGGTCATCGCCGACGACGGGTCGCGGCTCCTCCGACCCGGCAACGTCGACCTGTTCATCACCGCGACCCCGTGGGAGACCGAAGCCATCCTCGCGGACGGGACACCATCCGGGTTGACCGTACGGGAGGTGGAGCGGACGGGGTTGCCGCGGATCGCGCGGCTGATGGAGCTGGTTGCGTCGGCACCACCACCGGACCTGCTGCTCGTGGCGCCCGACTCCCGCGACTGGCTGACCGTCCCCGTCGACCTCGAGCACGGACGCGTCGATCGCCGCGCGCGCCCAGGCCTCGCCGCAACCGAGTATGCGAGACGCTGGCGCTCGTTCCTCGCGTCCCCGGAGGTCGTGTCTGCCGCGGCCGACGCGGGACTCCGGCTCGCGTTCCTGCCCCACGCGGACGTGGCCACGGAGCTCGGCGCCGAGTGGATCCCGGACGGCGTGGAGCTGCTGCCCGCGGTCGGTGCCGACGTTCAGGCGCAGCTCGCCCGCGCGGCGCTCCTCGTCACCGACTACCGGTCATTCGCGTTCGACATCGCCGCCGCCGGCCGGCCCGTCGTCCACTACCAGTTCGACGCGAACGAGCGTGGCATCGGCGCGCTCCGCGGGCGCCCGGTGTCGTTCGACTACGGGCGCGATGCACTCGGCCCCGTCGCCACAGACGAGGCGGCCGTGCTGGCGCTCGTGCGTGGGGCGCTCGTGGCCGGTCCCCGGCTGATCAGCCCGTATGCCGAGCGTGCTCGGGCGGCGTTTCCGGCACGCGATTCCGATCCGGTCACGTTGATCCTCGGGGCGGTCCGGCGTCGCAGCCGGCCCTGGGCTCCGGCCCCCGGTGCCGACGAGGCCGATGCGACCGACGCGGCTCAGCCCGCTGCCGGTGTCTCGGGGTAGAGGCCCTCGTATCGCACCCCGTAGCGCGGTTCGGCGAACACGTCGGCGGTCGCCTCGCGCCAGGCGGCGTAGTGCGCCGTCTCCTTGTGCCGCGCGGCGGCGGCCTCGTCGACGTACCACTCGTACAGGACGAACCGGTTCGGGTCGTCCACCGAGCGCAGGACGTCGAACCGCAGGTTGCCGTCCTCGCGGATCGACGCCTCGTGGTTGGCGCGGGTGGCGTCGAGGAAGGTCCTGACCTTGTCGGGCTTGACGTGGATGTGGACGAGGGTGACGTACATCTGGTCCTCGCGGAGATTGCGGGTCAGGCGAGGCGGGCGTAGTCGGCGGTGGCGCGCCGGATGAACCGGCCGGCACCCTTCGACCCCGTGAACTCGCCGTCTCGCACCACGACGCTGCCGCGGCTCATGACGATGTCCGACGCGCCCTGGACCTGCCAGCCCTCGTAGCACGAGTAGTCGACGTCCATGTGGTGCGTCGCCGCCGAGATCGTGCGCGTCCGGTTCGGGTCGTAGACCACGATGTCGGCGTCCGAGCCCACCGCGATCGTCCCCTTCCGCGGGTACATCCCGAACAGCTTGGCGGGGCCGGTCGAGATGATGTCCACCCAGCGTTCGCGCGAGATCCGGCCCTTGGCGACGCCGCCGTCGTGGAGCAGGTCGACGCGGTCCTCGACGCCCGGCAGACCGTTCGGGATCTTGCGGAAGTCGCCCCGGCCCAGCTCCTTCTGGCCCTCGAAGTCGAACGGGCAGTGGTCGGTCGAGACGACCTGGAGGTCGTCCTTCACGAGGCCCGTCCAGAGCTCCTCCCAGTGGGGGTTCTTCTCGCGCAGCGGCGGGGAGCACACGAACTTCGCGCCCTCGAACCCGTTGCCCAGGTCGTCCAGGCTGAGGAACAGGTACTGGGGGCACGTCTCGGCGAACGCGTGGGTGCCGCGGTCGCGGGCGCCGCGGACGGCGTCGAGCGCGTCCTTCGCGGACAGGTGGACGATGTACACGGGGACGCCTGCCGCCTCGGCGAGCCGGATCACGCGGTTGGTCGCCTCGCCCTCGAAGATCGGGTAGCGCGCCACGCCGTGGTAGTACGGGTCGGTCTTGCCCTCGTCGACGAGCTGCGCCGCCACGATGTCGATCGCGGGTCCGTTCTCGGCGTGCATCATGATCAGCCCGCCGTTCTTCCCGGTCTGCTGCATCGCGCGGAAGATGTGGTCGTCCGGGCTGTAGAACACGCCCGGGTAGGCGGTGAACAGCTTGAAGTCCGGCACGCCCTCGGCGACGAGCTGGTCCATCTCGGCGAGCGTGTCGTCGTTGACGTCGCTCATGATCATGTGGAACCCGTAGTCGACGACGGCGTTCCCCTCGGCCTTCGCGTGCCAGGTGTCGAGGCCGTCGCGCAGGCTCTTGCCCCGGCTCTGGACGGCGAAGTCGACGACGGTCGTCGTGCCGCCGAACGCTGCCGCGCGGGTCCCGGACTCGAACGTGTCCTTCGCGAACGTCCCGCCGAACGGCAGCTCCATGTGGGTGTGGACGTCGATGGCGCCGGGGATGACGTACTTGCCGGTCGCGTCGATCGTCTCGTCGACGGCGATGCCCGCGATCGCTCCCAGCGGCCCGTCGGGCATCCGGCCGATCGCGGCGATCGTCTCGCCGTCCACGAGGACGTCCGCGACATACGACCCCTCGGCCGTGACGATGGTGCCGTTGGCGATCAGGGTGCGCATCGTGCCTCCTCGCGCTCGGGGAATGCCGGACGGGCAGCGGCCGGCGGGCCGCCTGACGTGGCGGCAATCGTAGCGAGGCGGCGGCGCCGACGGAGGTCCGCGAGGCGGCGCGAGATGCGTGGGCCCCGAGTTGCCAGCACGTGGCCGGCGAAGCCGGCGGATCGCGATGGGTCGCCGCGGGTCGCTGGGATCGCTGCGATCAGGCGATGGCGGCGGATCGCGGGCGATCAGGCGATGGCCGGCGGGGGTCCGTGCCGGCCAGGCGGCATCAGCCGAACGGCAGGTGGGCGTGGATCCCGAGCATGGCCGCGACGCCGAGCTGGATCGACCAGGCGAAGGCAGTCGCGCTCACGGCGCCCATCGCTGCGGCGAAGGCGGCGACGCCGATTGCCTTCCGCCGGCGACGCTCGCGGCGCGCGGCTGGGCCGTCGGCCTCCCACCACGGATCACGACGATTGACGAGCGACAGCGACGGCATTCGGCTACCTCCAGGTCGGGAGTGTCGGCCGTCCCGATGCCCTCGGTCGAGGGTGACCAACGTCCCCGGACCCCGCACCGAAACACCCCGGACCACACACGTCCGGGCGGCGTTGCGACCATTGGGCGGAATGCGGTGCCGTCACGCACCGACGCCGCTACGCTCGGCGCTGCGAGGCGAGCAGGACGAGCGCGACGACGACGTAGAGGCCGAGCAGGCCACCCAACCGTCCGGCATCGGGCTGGATCGCGGCGAACAGCAACGGGTACGCCACGGTGGCGACGGCGATCGCCGCGTCGCGGGCATCGCGGCCGACGAGCCGCCCCACGCCGACCACCACGAGCGCGAGCGCGGCACTCAGCGCTCCCGCGGGCGGGGCCAGGGCGATGGCCACCCCGGCCGGTGTGGCGACGGCGCGGCGGCCGGTGCTCGCGGGCGCTGCGCCCGCGGCCCGCGCGGCGTGCGCGGCGCCCAGAATCGCCCCGATGCCGGCGATCCAGCCGACGTTCCACGAGACGGTCACGATGCCCAGCGCGACGGGGATCACGCCCTTGGCGAGGTCCGCCGTGAGGCCGAGGAACGCCCATCCTGGCCCGGCGACCCGTGCCGCCGTCGGCACGAGGGGAACCCAGCCGACGACGAACCCCACGACGAGCGCGACCAGGGCGACAGCGAGGTCCATGGCCTCCGCCGCCCCGGTCACCCGGGTGTCCAGCCGTCAGGCAGGGGCTCCACGGCGTCGCCCACGCGAACCCGGCCCGGGACGATCACCTCCGCCCACACGCCGAACGGAAGGGGCTCGGTGGCGAGCAGGTGGCCGCGCGTCTCGGCGATGAGCTTCAGGGTGTCGAGCGACCGGAGGCCGGTGTCCGGGTCCTGCGTCGTGACCGCGCATCGTCCGATGTTTCCGCCCGGCCTGACGACGGCGTCGCCGATCCTGACGGGCCGGCGCATCCAGCCGTCCTCCGCGTGCGCCTCCACGCCATCGACGGTGAATGTCATCCGGAATCGGCGTCCGTCGACGGCTTCGTCCAGGCCCGCGGCCTCGGCCATCGCCTGCAGCGCCGCGGTGGACTGGATCGACACGGAGCCGCCCTCGTCGGCCCGGTCCAGCCCATCGCCCTCGCCCGTCATCCGGACCAGGGTCAGCGGTTGTCCGGCCGCCTCGCTAAGGGCGTCCGAGTATCCGCCGAGGACCAGCCGCGCCGGCCGTTCGGCGCCGTAGAACAGCGCGTCGACGTCCGCGCCGAGCTCCACGAGACCCCCGACGGCCCGTCCGTCGGGCAGGTGCAGGACGAGCGTCTCGGGGTCCTCGCCGGCCTCCGGCCGGATCCGGACGAGCGGGCCGATCCGCTTGCCGTTCGCGAGCCGGCCCTGCGCGTCGAGGATGGCGTAGCGGCGATCGACGGCGACGCCCGTCGGCGTGACCTGGACCTCGGCGGGGTGGACGAGCGCGAGCGCCTTGACGGGGGCGATCGAGATGCGGGTGACGCCGCCGGAGATGGACACCGGCGCAGTATCGCCGCCGCACGGTTCGTCCCGCTACCGCCTTCCCCGACGCGAGCGACGGATGGTCATGCGGGCATCCGCGACACGATCACGGACGCCTCGCTGCCCAGCAGCACGTTGCGCGCCACGCTCCCCATGAGCATCCGGGTCAGCCCCGTTCGGCCGCGTGAGCCCACCACGATCGAGCCCGCGCCCCACGCGCGTGCCTCGGCCACGATCTCCTCGGCCGCGTCGCCGTCACGCACCACGACCTCCGGGTCGAGGCCGCCGGCACGGAGGCGCGCCGCGGCCTCCTGGGCGATCGAGGCATGACCTGCCTTGGCCATCTCGACGTCTCGCGTGTAGGCCGCCGCGACGCGGCCGTAGGCCAACGGCGTCACGCCCGAGTGCCACGGGCGAACGACGTCGGCCACGCTGACGACACGGAGCGGGGCACCGGCGAACGCCGGCAACCCGGTGAGGAGTGTCTCGGCATGACGAGCCGACTCCGAGCCGTCGGTCGCGAACAGCACCTTGCCGAGGGACCGGTCTCTGGCGACGACGACCGGGCACGGCGCGTGTTCCGCGAGCTCCGCCGACACCGACCCGAGCACGAGCGTCGCCAACGCGCCGCGTCCGCGGGAGCCCGCGACGATGAGGTCGGCTCCGGCCGCCCGCGCGTCGTCGAGGATGGCGGTGGCGGCGCGTCCCCGCACGAGGGCGCCGTGTGCCGCGACGCCCGCGCCGCGCAGCCGTTCGGCGACGGCGCTGATCTCTTCCTCCAGGTGGCCGGCGATGGCCGCGTCCAGATCCGGTTCCGTGAGCAGATAGGCGGCCGTCATCGGCGCCGGCATGAGGCTCGGCTCGAGCACCGAGACGACACGGACAGACGTCTCATCAGGCCACCGCGTGGTCGCCACGAGGTCGGCGGCGATCTGGCTGCCTTCGGAGCCGTCATAGGCGAGCAGGATCTGCATCGGACACTCCCTTCAGCGCCGTGCCGGCGTGCCGCGTGCATGGCGCGCGGCCACGAGCCGACGGCCGGTCGTCCATCTCGGTGATCGGCGGATCGCGGCTCGCCGGAGGTGCCGCGGGCCACGCCTGATCCGCCCCCTGACCGGCGTCAGGAGCGAGCTGACGAGCCTTGACCTCGCCGCGCGTCGGAACATGGCGCACCTCCTCGTGGGGCGGGACCGGCGACAGCCGCCAGCCGTCACCCCGAGGCTACGCGGCAGGCGGAGACGAACGAGGGTACGCGCGTGAACGCCGCGTGAATTCGCGCGGTCAGGTTGGTGGGATCCCGGGTTGGAGCGCGGCCCCGACCGGCGGTCAGCCCCGGGACGCTGCGAGATCGCGGACGGCCGGGATGATGTCCCGCCCGTAGATCTCCAGCTGCTCCTCCTCGTTCCCGTTCATGAGGTACAGGTTGAACTGGTCGACGCCTGCATCCGCAAGCTCGCGCAGCCGCTGGATGTGCTGCTCCACCGAGCCGACGAGACAGAAGCGGTCGACGATCTCGTCGGTGACGAACGACGCATTCGAGGAGCCGACCTCGGCGTGGTGGTGGTAGTCGTAGCCCTCGCGATCGCGGATGTACGTCGTCAGCTCCTCGGGGAGCTGCTCGCGCGGATACTTGTTCACGAGATCGACGACGTGGTTCGAGACGAGGGCCGGGAACCAGCGCGTCCGGTCCCTGCCGTCGGCGAGGTCCCCGACGTGCGCGGGTGCGGCCGCCTGGACGCGGACGGCACCGGGGTCGCGACCGGCGGCGGTTGCGGCCTCCCGCAGCTGCGAGACGAACCACCGGATGAGGTCGGGCTCGCCGATCTGGAGGATCACGCCGTCGCCGATGCGCCCGGTGAGGCCGAGCGCGAGCGGACCGTAGCCCGCGATCCAGACGGGGAGCCTGTACCCCGGCGACCACGGCAGCTGGAGCACCGTGCCCTCGAACTCGATCGAACCGCCCTCGGTGAGCGTCCGGATGACCTCGATCGCCTCCTCGAGGTGCTTCATCGTCGTCGGCGGCTTGCCGAGGACGCGCCTCGCGGAGTCGCCCCGCCCGATCCCCAGGTCCATCCGGCCGCCGGAGAGCTCATTGAGCACGGCGAGCGACGAGGCGGTCACCGACGGCTCGCGGGTCGCCGGGTTGGTGACACAGGTCCCCAGCCGAAGCGTGCTCGTCTCGCGGGCGATGAGCGTCAGCAGCGGGTAGGGATCCCGCCACAGGACGTGTGAATCGAACAGCCAGCCGTACTCGAAGCCAGCGGCTTCCGCCTGCTTCGCGAGCGCGACAGTGCGCTCGATGGAGTGGTCCGGCTTGAGCGTGAACCCGAACTGCATTGGGCGTCTCCTGTCCCGTCCCGGGAATCAGGCGGCTCGGCTGCCCTCCTCCTTGGCAGCCGAGCCGCGCGGGATCATACCCGATCGCGGCGGTTCGTCCATCGGGCCGGGCGGCCCCATCGGACGTGCCGTTGGCGGGCAGCTCCCGCGCTAGGGTCGGACGAGGTCGTCGTAGGCGTCCGGGCGGCGGTCCCGGTAGAACTGCCAGGTCTGCCGGACCTCGGTGATCAGGTCGAGGTTCATGTCCCGGACGATGAGCTCCTCGTCGTGGGGGCTGCCGACGCCGCCGATGAACTGGCCGCGCGGGTCGACGAAGTAGCTCTGGCCGTAGAAGTCGTCGTCGCCGAGCGGCTCGATGCCCACCCGGTTGATGGTCCCCACGAAGTAGCCGTTGGCGAGCGCGTGGCTGACCTGCTCCACCCGCCACAGGTACTCGGACAGGCCGCGGCTCGTGGCCGAGGGGATGAACACCATCTCGGCGCCGTTGAGGCCGAGCGCGCGAGCGCCCTCCGGGAAGTGACGGTCGTAGCAGATGTAGACGCCAACCTTGCCGACCGCGGTCTCGAACACGGGGTATCCCATGTTCCCCGGCCGGAAGTAGTACTTCTCCCAGAAGCCCTTCACGTGCGGGATGTGGGTCTTGCGGTACTTGCCCAGGTACGAGCCATCGGCGTCGATGACCGCTGCGGTGTTGTAGTAGATCCCGGTGGTGTCCGAGTCCTCCTCGTACATCGGCACGACGAGGACCATGCCCAGCTCCTTGGCCAGCGACTGCATGCGCTTGGTCGTGGGGCCGTCCGGGATCCACTCGGTGTAGCCGAAGTACTCCGGGTCCTGCACCTGGCAGAAGTACGGGCCGTAGAACAGCTCCTGGAAGAGCATGATCTGGGCGCCCTGCTGCTTCGCCTCGTGCGCGTACTGCTCGTGCTTCTGGATCATCGACTCCTTGTCGCCGGTCCAGCTGGCCTGCAGGAGCGCGCCTCGGACGTTCCGGGCCATCGATCACCCTCCTCGGGGATTGCGCGCGTCCTCGGTGGCCGCGCAGTGACGGGCGGGCCCGGCGGTCCCGGGCACCGGGGAAGAACGGGAAGGATACGCCCG
>DASSRG010000289.1:0-2102 GCA_035701885.1 Candidatus Limnocylindrales bacterium | reverse complement strand
CCGGACCAGCGCATGCTCGAGGCCCACTTCCGCGCCGTGGCCGACGAGGGCGGGCTGCCGATCGTCGTCTACAACGTGCCGGGCCGGACCGGTGCGAACGTCGAGGCTGACACGTTTCTCCGGCTCGCCGAGCATCCGCGGGTCGTCGCGGTGAAGGAGGCAAGCGGCAACATCGAGCAGCTCGCTGTGATCTGCCGCGACCGGCCGCGCGACGTGGCAGTCCTGGCGGGCGACGACGCGGCAACGCTCGCCGTGCTCGCGATGGGCGGCGACGGCGTCGTGTCCGTCGCAAGCAACGAGATCCCCGGCGAGATGAGCGCGCTCGTCTCGGCGTGGCACGCCGGCGACGCCGACGGCGCGCGACGGATCCACGACCGGTGGCTGCCGCTGTTCCGGGCGAACTTCCAGGGCGCGCCCAACCCGGTGCCGGCCAAGGCCGCGATGCTCGCGATGGGCCTGCTCGATGGCGACGCGACGCGGGCGCCGCTGCTTCCGCTGGACGACGCGCCCCGCCAGCGCCTCGGGACGCTGCTCCGCGGGCTCGGGCTCATCGAGGAGGGCGGACGCGAGACGTCGACGACGGCCATCCCGAGCCGCGCGACGACCGAGGCGGCGGCGTGACCGCGCTCGAGTCCCGCGCCTCCACGCCGGTCGCCATCGCGCCGATCCTCGCCGACCTCGACGCCGGCACCCGGCGCGCGGCGGTCCCGGATCCCGATGCGCCCGGGGGCTGGCGCGCCGACCCCGACGTCAAGGCCGCAATCCTCGCCTGCTTCCGTGATCGCTCGACCGAGACCTGGGATCTCGGCGGCGTCCTCCGCTTCCGGGACCGCGCCGGCCTCCCGCCCAAGTCGCTCCTCGACGGGCGGGAGGCGGACGCGGCGCTCGATGCCGGCCGTCCGTGGCGGATCGTCCCGGGCGGGACGTCCGTCCGGGGCGGGGCGTACCTCGGCCCCGGCGTCGTGATCATGCCGCCTTCGTTCGTCAACA
This sequence comes from Candidatus Limnocylindrales bacterium, assembly GCA_035701885.1. Taxonomy (GTDB): domain Bacteria; phylum Chloroflexota; class Limnocylindria; order Limnocylindrales; family CSP1-4; genus CAIXZV01. The sequence goes on along the minus strand of DASSRG010000289.1, from coordinate 1,112 downwards.
TCGGTGCGTGGATCGGCGAGGACACGATGGTCGACAGCCACGTGCTGGTGGGGTCGTGCGCGCAGGTGGGCGCCCGTGTGCACCTGTCCGCCGGCGTCACCATCGGCGGGGTGCTGGAGCCGGCCGGCGCGCGGCCCGTGATCGTCGAGGACGACGCCTTCGTCGGCGCCGGCTCGTCGCTCCTCGAGGGCGTGCTGGTCGGCACGGGCGCCGTCATCGCCGCGGGGGTGCTGCTCACCGGCACGTCCCGGCTCTACGATCTGGTCCGAGGCCGGGTGCTCACCGGCACGGCGGACGCGCCGCTCGCCGTTCCGCCGGGTGCGGTCGTTGTGCCCGGGTCACGGGCGCTCGGCGGGGCCTTCGCGGCGGAGCACGGGCTCTCGCAGAACGTGGCCCTGCTGGTCAAGGACCGGGACGCCGGGACCGACGCCCGGCTGGTGCTGGAGGACGCGCTTCGATGACCCTCGCCGCCGGCTCCGGCGCCGGATCGCTCGTCGCCGGGGGCCGGGTCGCAGGCCTGGACCCGGAGGAGCTGGCGGCACGCTTCGGCACCCCGCTGTTCGTCTACGACCTGGACACGGTCACCGCCCGCATCCAGGCGCTCCGGGCGGCGCTCCCGCCGTCGTTCGACCTCGCGTTCGCGGTCAAGGCGAACCCGCTGCTCGCGATCCTCGAGCACGTCCGCGGGCTCGGTGTCGGCGCGGACGTGGCGTCCGCCGGCGAGCTGCGGCACGCTCTCCGCGCCGGCTTCGACCCGTCCCGTGTCGTGGTCACCGGACCGGGCAAGGACGACACGCTGCTTTCGGCCGCCGTGGATGCGGGCGTGCGCGCCGTCACGCTCGAGTCGCGCGGCGAGCTCCGCCGGCTGGCCGCGATCGCCGAGGCCGCGGGTCGCGTGCAGCCGGTCCTGCTGCGGCTGTCGGTCGGCGACGGGTCGGCTGAGCGCCGGCGGATCATCGGCGACGAGGGAGCCGGCAAGTTCGGCATGGACGAGCGCGACCTCCGCGAGGGCGCCGCCGAAGCGGCGGGCTCGCCGTGGCTCGAGCCGCTGGGCATCCACGCGTTCGGCGCGTCAAACGTGCTCGACGCGGGCCGGCTCCTGGACCACGTCG
>DASSRG010000288.1:0-6731 GCA_035701885.1 Candidatus Limnocylindrales bacterium | reverse complement strand
ATGCGATCTGGGCGAGGACGGTCCGGTAGGGGACGAACCGGAGCTCGCCGTTGGCGAACTCGCGGGCCGGCCCATCGTCACCGAGGGCGATGCACAGCACGGGGCGTTCGGTGACGATCGCCGCGGCTCGCTCAGCCGCCTCGGCCACGGTGTCCCAGTCCTTGAACGGGTTGCTGCGCCCCCGGTTGGCGGCGAACAAGAGGACGAACGGCTCGGCCGGGATGCCGAGCGCCATGCGGGCGGTCGCGCGGTCGCCCGGCGCGAACACCGTCCGATCCACGCCGTTCGGGATGACCCGCCACGCCGCGACGCCCGGGGCGAGCACGGACTGCCGGGCCTCGTCCATGAGCCACCGTGACGGCGTGGACACGTACAGCCGGCTGCCCCGGTAGATCGACGCCTTGGCTCGCAGGTTGGCGCGCGTCGCATCCGCCGGGATCGCGGGATAGACGCCGAGATCCGGGCACGAGCCGCACCCCGTGCGCCAGCGGTCCCCGTAGAGCGCGTATGCGCAGTGACCCGTGAACGTCCACTCGTCGTGGAGCGTCATCACGACGGGCAGGCGTCCGCTCAGGGGCGCGAGCTGACGGAGGTCGAAATAGCGACCGTGGAGGTTGTGCAGATGGAGGAGGTCCGGCGGGTCAGGCGGCAGGTCGGGAATGCGGCGTGTGCCGGGAAAGTCGAAGACCTCGCGTCCCCGACGAGCCGCCTGCTCATCGGCCCAGCGCTCGACACGCCGCCATGCTCGATGCAGCGGGCTCCGTCGCCCGCGACGACCCTTCGGGATCGTGAGCATGGTCGGGTCGTCCGGTACCCGTCGGCTGGTCGCCATCCACGACCCGTGGCCGCGGGCGAGGAGCCCGCGATGGAGGGACGAGGCGATCCGCTCCGCGCCGCCCCCCTGGGCGACCTTCGCGACCTGGACGACGCGCAGCGGTGCGAGGCCGCTCTCCTGCGTCATCGGCTGTCCGGTCGCCGGATCCCGAGCACGCGGCGAGCCCGCCGCGCCACCCGCCGGGCGAGCTTCGTCGTTCCGCGACGGGCGCGTTTCGCGACCCGCCGCCCGCGCTTCGGGAGGCCTCGGAGCGTCCGCGGCAGCGCCCGTACGCGCCTGTCCCACGGATCCAGGGCGCGCAACGCGCCACGGCCCAGCCGGTACCAGGGCGCGTCGACGAGTGCCTCGATGTCGTCCGTCCGCCGCAGCGCCGCCCCGCCGTCCTCGAGCCGCAGGCGCTCGATCATCCTGACCACCTCCGGCGGGTGGGGTCGTCCGCGGAACCGCTCCAGCCAGCTCGGATATGCGTACACGTTGTGAACCCGGAACGGCCGGCGTAGCTGGAGCCACGCGTCGTTCGCCCAGGTCAGGGCTTCGGCCCGCTTCGCCCACGGCGCGGTCGCGTAGTAGTCGCACTTCTCGATGACCTGCTTGGGCAGCAGCAGCGAGTAGTGGTACAGGTGGACGCCCCAGCGCGATGTCGTCGCCCCGTCGAGCCAGGTCCCCTTGCGAAGGTTGGTGCCGTCCGCGTCGTGCACGGTGGGAGGGCGGTGCGTGACGTACGTGAAGCCCGGGCCCCAGCGGAACAGGCGATGGTAGTCGGCGGCCCCCCGTCGGAGGTACCAGCCGTCGGTGACGTACTCGAGGCCGCCCCAGAACGTGATCTGCCGGAACGTGACGGCATCGACGGTGGGCTCGGCGGCGAGCCGGTCGAGGATCCGCTCCATGTCCGCGGGCAGATAGAACTCGTCGATGTCCACCTGCCACAGCCAGTCGCCGGTCGCGCGCCTCGCATACGCCTGGCTCTGCTCGTCCTTCTCCCCGGGCCAGAACCCGTCGGGGTGACCGTCGTCCTCGGCAGTGACGACCGTGACCTTGCCGTTGGGGTCCTCGTCGGCGACGAACCGCCGCAACACCTCGAGCGTCGCATCGCGCGAGTGACCGTCGGGCGTGGCGATGTTCACGGCACCCGGCGCGGCCCCCTCCACGACGATGATCTCGTGGGCGTACGGATAGAGCGCGCGGAGGGTGTGCGCCGTGAATGGCTCGCCATTGAGCACGATGATCCCGAACGTGACTCGCGGACGCGCGCGGCCGTCGCTCGGGGCCGTCATGACCGTCCTGCGCCGTCGACGAGCTCGTGCCCGACGAACGTCAGGTTCCAGCCGTCGAGGGCCACGAGCCGGTAGCCGGCGCGTCGTGCGCGCCGGACGGTGCGCCAGAACGGGATCGGGCGGACCGGCTGGTCGATCTCCATGCACAGGACGCGCGGGCGGATTCCTGCCTCGACCATCGATCGCACGACCTCGTGCTCTGCGCCCTCGATGTCGAGCTTGAGCAGGTCCACCCGGGCGTGGCCGAGCTCCGCCATCACGCTCGGCAGGCTGCGCACGGTGGCCTCGAAGAACTCGCTGGTCCGCTGCAGGTTCACCACCGAGTGCGAGACGTGGGCCGGATTGCGGGGCGCGAAGAAGCGGAGGGTCGTGTCCTCGGACCACACACCGATGGGCAGGAAGTGGAAGCTCGGCACGTCCGCCGCGGTCGCCGCGACGTGAGCGATCGCCCGCGGGGTCGGATCGAACGCGAACACCGCGCACCTGAATCGCTCGATGAGGGCGAGGTCGAAGGTGATGTCCTCGCCGACACCCGCGAGGTAGCACACCCAGTCGGAGTCGATCAGGGCCGTCGGCACGATCCAGCCGCCGTAGTCGCTGCCGATCTTCTCCAGGCCCAGCGACGACGGACCGGTCGCCTGCCGGGCGAGCCGGCCGCGGAGCGCAAGGACGATTCGCCGGTCGACGCGCCGCCGCAATGCCCGCATGGCGCGCCGCACCCGGCCGGTCACCCCGACGCCCGTGCGAGCTCCCCGGTTGGCGTGCCGACCCGCTCGTACTCGAAGCCCAGCGCACGCATCGCCCCGGGATCGAGCAGCCGACGGCCATCGACCACGAGCGGCGTTGCCATCAGCGTGCGCGCCGCGGGCCAGTCGAGCTCGCGGAACTCCGGCCACTCGGTCGCGATGACGGCCGTCTCCGCGTCGCGCAGCGCGTCGAGCGCGGTGGGGTGGATGACCAGCGCGGGGAGGGCATCTGCCGCGCGTCCTGACGCGGCAGGGTCGTACCCGTGCACGATCGCCCCGTGCTCCACGAGCCAGCGCGCGAGGGACATCGCAGGCGACGACCGGATGTCGTCCGTGCCCGCCTTGAACGCGAGCCCGAGGAGCGCGATCCGGCGGCCGGCGACGCCGTCGAGCAGCGCCGCAACGCGCTCCGCGAACTGGCGCTGGTGCGCCTGGTTCGCCTCGGCGGCGGCGGAGGTGACGTGCATCTCAAGCCCCCGCTCACGGCCGGAGGTGGCGATCGTGGCGAGCTCCTTCGGCAGACAGCTGCCGCCGAACCCGAAGCTGGGGTTGAACATCGCGGATCCGATCCGTGGGTCGAGGCCGATCCCCTTGAGCACCGGCCCCGCGTCCGCCCCGGCTCGCTCGGCGAGCCCGGCGATCTCGTTGGCGAACGAGATCTTCAGCGCGAGGAACGCGTTCGCCCCGTTCTTGATCAGCTCCGACTCCTCGAGCGTGACGACGAGCAGCGGCGCGTCGAACGCCCCGAACACCTCGACCAGCTCGTCCTGGGCCGCGGGATCCGCGTCGGCGGGCGAGCCGATCACCACCCGGGTCGGGTTGAGAAAGTCGGCGAGCGCGTTGCCCTGACGGAGGAACTCGGGAACCGTGAACAGGCGCGACTGGTCGCGGATTGCCCCATCGCGCAGGAGTCGCTCGCAGGTCCCGACCGGGAGGGTGCTGCGCACGACCACGACGGCTGGGGTCGCGCGGTCCGCGAGGTCGCGAAGGACTCCCTCGACGGCACTGGTATCGGCGTGGCCGCTGTCGTCGATCGGGGTGCCCACGCACACGAGGACGATGCGCGCCGTGCTGTCGCGGACGTCGTCGAGCACCACGAGCCGGCCCGCCTCGAGCGCGGCGGTGAGCGCCTCCTGGACCCCGGCCTCGGTGAACGGGACCTCGTTGCGGCGAAGCGCCTCCAGCCGCCCGGGATCGGTCTCGACGAGCTGGACCTCGTGGCCCATCGAGGCGAACCCGACCGCGCTCACCAGGCCCACGTACCCGGCGCCCACGACGGCGATCGGCCGCGGTGACGAACGGGGTTCAACCATCGGCCGGAGGGTAGCATCGAGTGAGTTCGAGGCGCACTCGGAAGCCGCACAATAGGCGGCGACGGCGGACCGCGGGCCGCCGCCGGACCGTCACCGCAAGGATGGCCGATGCCCAGCCTGCCCAGCGAACCCGGGCCCGACAAAACCGAGCCGGCCACGGCGGGACGGCCGCCGAAGATCTCCGTGGTCATGGCCGTGTTCAACGGCGCGGAGACGCTCCAGGAGGCCCTGGACAGCGTGTTCGAGCAGCGCTATCCGCACTGGGAGATCGTCGTCATGGACGGCGGCTCGACGGACGGATCGAAGGAGATCCTGGAGCGCAACGCGAGCCGCATCGCCTACTGGGAGTCCGCCCCCGACCGCGGCGTGTGCCACGCCTGGAACAAGGCCCTCGACCACGTGTCCGGCGACTGGATCTGCTTCCTGGGCGCCGACGATCGCTATCACGACCCCGACGTCTTCGGCGCGATTGCGGCCGAACTCCCTGGCGAGGACAGCGAGATCCAGATCGTGTACGGCCAGCTGGCTCGACTCAAGCCTGACGGGTGGGTCTATCACCGTGGCGGCAAGCCGTGGACGGGGAAGATGAAGCGGCGGTTCAACAGCGGCGTGATGATCCCGCATCCGTCGACGTTCCATCGCCGGTCGGTGTTCGAGGAGCGGGGCCGGTTCGACGAGTCGTTCCGGATCGCGGGCGACTACGAATGGCTGCTGCGGGAGCTGCCCTACCGCGCCCCGCTGTTCGTTCCGGTCCTCGTGGTCGACATGGCCCCGGGTGGACTGTCGAACCGGCCGTCCACGGCGATGCGCATGGCCCGGGAGGTCTACACGGCGCGGTACATCAACGGCCGCGTCCGAACGCCGCCGTGGCGGTCGAAGCGCCTGTGGGCGCAGCTCGCCCAGCTGTGGTTCGCATTCCACGTCCAACCGTTGGTCACCCGGGCCACCTCACCGTTCCGGCGACCAAGCACCACCCGCTGACACTGCCCGCCGGCGGGCGCCGCTCGCGGTGGTCAGGCGGGTGACGCTCCTGGCTGTGGTCGCGGATCCTCCACTTCCGGCTGCTGACCGGCGAGCTCCCGGAGCCGAGCGATCCGGTCGGCCGTCGACGGGTGCGTGTCGAACCAGCCGCGGCCGCCCTCGTTCGGCTCGCGGACGGGGTTCACGATCCACAGGTGCTGGGTCCCGCGGTTCGCATCCAGCATCCGGTCGCCGCTCTTCTCGAGCTTCGCGAGCGCGGACATCAGGCCCGCCGGGTTCCGGGTCAGGGCGACGGACGTGGCGTCGGCGAGGTACTCCCGGTCGCGAGACACGGCCGCCTGGACCGCCCTCGCGGCCAGCGGGGCGAACAGCTTGAGGGCGCCGGCGAACGCGAGGGCGAGGAGCGACAGCAGCACCCAGAACGCGATTGCCGCCAGCAGGCCGCCCAGATCGTCGACGCCGTCGAACGACGGATGCTGGACCATCTCGAGGACCGAGGCGAAGAACACGTCGGTCAGCAGCACGACCGCACCAACCATCAGCGCGACCAGCAGCCCGTGGCGCGAGTCCAGGTTGGCGATGTGGGACATCTCGTGCGCGACGACGCCCTGGAGCTCCTCGCGGTCGAGCTCCGTGAGGAGACCGCGTGTCACCGCGATCGACGCGTGCGCCGAGTCCCGACCCACGGCGAACGCGTTGAGCGCCGGCGTGTCGATGACGTAGACCTCGGGCACGGCCAGGTTCGCCGCGGTCGCCATCTCGGCGACGACGTTCCGCAGCTGGCCCTCGCGACCGGAGGTGTCCGCCTTCGATGCGTGCGCCGTGTCCAGGATGAACGAGTCGCCGCGGCGCAGGGCGAACAGCGTCGCGGCGCTGGTCACCAGCACGGAGATCGCCGCGAACAGCAGGCCCGTGGCCACCGACTGGCCGAAGAAGATGCCGACCGCCGCGCCGATCAGGAACCCGGTGACCGCGAGGATCTCGAACAGGATCGCGACCAGCATGATCGAGCTCACCCGATTGCCCGCGATCTGCTGGTAGAACGTGCGCTTGCCCGTCGCGCCGTAGCGCAGCCGCACGAAGCCTGCGCCGAGGATCGGCGTGATGCAGATCACCGCGAGGGCGCCGGTCGCGACCTCGCGCACCCCCACGTGCTGGCCCGTGATCGTGCCCAGCGCCGCCGAGACGGCCGCGAGCACCGCCGCGGTCATGAGCAGGGCGAACGGGACGAGCGCGAGCGCCGCGGCAGGCCCCGTCCAGGTGCGGCTCCGTGCGAAGGCGGGGGCGAGCAGCAGGCCGAGGATCGCGAGCAGGAACGCGACGATCGCCAGCGCGCCGACGAGGCCGGCCGGCACGGCGATCGGCGCGACGACCGGTTCGGGCGCAGGCATCTGAGGTGGCGACCCGCGGCCTACTCGCCGCCGAAGATGCGCGCGAGCTCGAACGGCGCGGTGGTCTCGAGCTGGTCGTAGCGGCAGTCGGACGCGGGCTTGTCCGGGCGCCAGCGGCGGAACGTCGTCGCGTGCCGGAACCGGTCGCCCTGCAGGTGGTCGTAGGCGACCTCCACGACGCGCTCGGCGCG
>DASSRG010000287.1:0-2359 GCA_035701885.1 Candidatus Limnocylindrales bacterium | reverse complement strand
TCGAGACCGACGGTCGGCGGCGGCTGGTCGATGTGCTTCGCGAGGACCTCGGGCTCACCGGCACGAAGGTCGGCTGCAACGCGGGCGACTGCGGGGCGTGCACCGTACGCCTCGACGGCGAGCAGGTGTGCTCGTGCCTGGTCCCCGTCGGACAGGTCGACGGCCGCGATGTCGCCACGGTCGAGGGCCTCGCGGGGTCGGATGGCTCGCCCTCGCCGCTCCAGCGCGCGTTCCTCGCCTGCGGGGGGTCGCAGTGCGGGGCGTGCACGCCGGGGATGCTGATGGCGGCGGACGATCTGCTGGACAGGACCGCGTCGCCCACCGGGGCCGAGATCCTCGACGGCCTCGGCGGGGTGCTGTGCCGGTGCACGGGCTACACGAAGATCGTTGAGGCGGTGGCGGTGGCAGCGCACTCGTCATGGCCGTCGGCCTCGTCGGCCTCGTCGGCCTCGGTCAGCACTCCCGCGCCCGGCGGCGCCGTCGGCGCGCGGATCGAGCGGCTCGACGGGCTGCCGAAGGTGACCGGCGCCGAACGCTTCGCCGACGACGTCCTTGACACCAGCGCCCTGACCCTGCGCGTCATCCGCTCGCCGCACGCGCGCGCGACGTTCGAGCTGGGCGACCTCAGGGCGTTCGTGGCCGCCCACCCGGGCGTGGTGCGAGTCCTGACCTCCGACGACGTCCCCGTGAACCGGTACGGGATCTACGACACCGGGAAGGACCAGCCGGTGCTCGCCGACGACCACGTCCGATATGCGGGCGAGGCGGTCGTCGCGCTGCTCGGGGACGCCGGGGTCGTGGCCGCGATCCGGGACGAAGACCTGCCGATCACGTGGCACCCGCAGCCACCGGTCGTGGGCATCGCCGGAGGGCTCGCGCCCGGTGCGCCGCTGCTCCACGAGGACCTCGGCGAGAACGTCCTCGTCCGCGGACGCGTCGCACGCGGCGACGTCGACCGTGCGCTCGCGGCATCCGCGGCGACGGCCACCGGCCTGTTCGAGACCTCGTTCGTGGAGCACGCGTACATCGAGCCCGAGGCGGGGACGGCGCGTGTCGTGGACGGGCGCGTGGAGGTCTGGGCGACGACGCAGACGCCGTACATGGACCGCGACGAGCTGGCGCTGATCCTGGGGCTGCCGAAGGACCGGGTGCGGGTGATCCCGAGCGCCTGCGGCGGGGGCTTCGGCGGCAAGCTCGACCTGTCGATCCAGCCGCTGCTCGCGATCGGCGCGCTGGTCACCGGGCGCCCGGTCCGCGGCGTCTACTCGCGGCCGGAGTCGATGCGTGCGACGACGAAGCGCCACCCGGCGCGGATCGAGGCGACGTTCGGCGCCGACGCCGCTGGCCGCCTGACCGGCGTCCGGTTCCACGGCGACTTCGACACGGGCGCGTACGCCTCGTGGGGCCCGACCGTCGCGAATCGCGTGCCGGTCCACGCGATGGGCCCCTACGCGGTTGCGGCGGTGGAGGCGACGACCGCGGCGATCCACACCAACGGGCCGCCGGCGGGCGCGTTCCGCGGCTTCGGCGTGCCCCAGGCGGCGATCGCCCACGAGGCGCTGCTTGACGACCTTGCCGAGCAGCTGGGCATCGACGAGCTCGAGATCCGGCGCCGGAACGCGCTCCGGGCGGGCTCGGTGACCGGGTCCGGGCAGGTGTTGGCCGCCAGCGCCGGCCTCGGTGCGTGTCTCGATGCGCTCGCGCCCCGCTGGGCAGCCCTGCGCGCGGAGTCCATCGCGTTCAACGCGGAGGCTGCGGGTTCCGGCGACCCGCGACGCCTCGGCGTCGGGATCGGGGCGATGTGGTACGGCATCGGCAACACGTCGCTGCCCAACCCGTCGACGGTCGAGCTCGGCATCGAGCGCGACGGCACCGTGCGGCTGTTCTCGGGGGCAACCGACATCGGGCAGGGGTCGGCGACCGTCGTCGCCCAGATCGCGGCCGATTCGTTCGGCGTCCCGGTCGACGCCCTCGCGCTCACGTCCCCCGACACCGACCTGACGCCCGACGCGGGCAAGACGTCGGCCTCGCGGCAGACGTTCGTGTCCGGCAACGCCGCGCGGCTCGCCGGCGAGGCGCTCCGCCGCCGCGTGCTGGAGCTCGCGGAGGCGTCGGAGGCAGCGGTCATCGAGGTCGCTGCGCCCGGCACCGGGGACGGCCGCCTCCGGGTGCGCGACGGCGATGCGGTCTCGATCGTGGAGCTGCACGAGCTGCCGGTCGGCGGCCGGGGATGCGTGCTGCTGGAGTCCGGCACGTACGACCCGCGCACGACCGAGCTCGACGCCGACGGGCAGGGCATCCCATACGAGACGTACGGATTCGGCGCCCAGGTCGCGCTCGTGGAGGTCGATACGGACCT
>DASSRG010000286.1:0-3309 GCA_035701885.1 Candidatus Limnocylindrales bacterium | reverse complement strand
GCGACGTAGCGTCGCCGACATGACGAGGCGATACCTGGCCCGGCCCACCGCCCCGGTGGCTTCCTGGTGCTGACTGCGCTCGCGGGGCTGGCACGGGCGGCGATCTCGATCCCGTCGCCCGGTCGCCTTCTCGCAGACCCCGTGTTCGGGACCCGGCTGGAGATGGAACCGGCGCAGGTCCCGACCGTTGCGTCCGGTGCCGTCGCGTGGCCGGCGGGATCCACGGCGCGTCGGGCGGGATCGGAGATCGAGGCCACGGGCCATCGGGGGAGCTCGTGGCAGTCACCGGGCGGCGGTACTCGATCTCACCACCGGTCACTCCCCGGGTGCCTCCGGTTGGCTTCAGCAGCGAGGTCACGGAGCCGGGCTGCATGGACGAGCCCCAGGGTGGGCTCCGCCGAATCGCCCATGGAACGCCTCGGCGGAGGGCTGCTAAACTCGCGTGCGCGCCGACATAGCTCAGTGGTAGAGCAGCTGTTTCGTAAACAGCAGGTCCTCGGTTCAAATCCGAGTGTCGGCTCCACTTCGACGAACACGTGAACGCCGGCCGGTCGGGCCGGCGTTCGTGATTCCAGCGCCCGCCTCTTGGCGCCGGGCCGGGGCTACAGCGCGTGCGACTCCATCATCGCCTTGAGGTTCTGGAGGTCTCGTTGGAAGAGCCGCTGGAACATGGCCATGAACGGCCGGTCGAACGGCTTGAGGAGTCCGCCCGGCTCCATCTCCCACGTCCAGTCGATCCTCGTCGCCTCGCCCTCGGGTGACAGCGTGTACCTGGTCCGGCCGGTTCCGCCCCAGGACGCGCTCATGAGGCGCAGACCGAGCGCCCGGTTCCGCTCGAACTCGGTCACCTCCATGACGCTCTCCATCGTCCGGCCGAGGACGCCCTTGACCACCGCCCGGCGCCGGCTCCCGATACCCACCGGTCCCTCCGTGAGCAGCTCACCCTCGATCGCGTTCGCGGCCCACCGGGGCGCAAGCGTCGGATCGGTCAGGACACGGAAGACGTCCTCCACGGGTCGCGCGATGACCACGCTCATGGTCGCTGTCGCCACCGCGCGGACCTCCCACGTGGTCATCGTCCTGCCGGCGACTCGCTCGGCATCGGACGGCGAGTGTAGTCGCCGAGTCGATGGCAACCGCGACGTCCCGTATGCCGACATCGGCACACCCCTCACATGGGAACCGGCGGGCTCGCCGCCGGCTCGGAGGCGGACCTCGACGGCTTGAGGCGCCAGATCGAGCGGGTCAGCTCGGGCGCCGCGACGAACATGATCGCGAAGGCCACGATCACCGTGAGCAGCGCGAGCGGGATCCCGGTCACGATGACCATGCTCTTCGCTCCGGTGGTGAGCGCGCCGTAGAGCAGCGAGACGAGCACGACGCCCCCGGGCCGCCCGCCGGCGAGCAGGGCGAGGGCCACGGCGAGATAGCCGAGGTCGTAGACCGGCCCGCCAGAGAACCCCTGGGCCGGACCGAGGCCGAAGAACGCGCTGCCCATGCCGACCAGCCCGCCGGACACGAACATGGCGAGCATCATCGCCCGGCCGGGTCGGATGCCCGCCACGCGGGGAGCGGTGCGGCTGAAGCCGACCGCTCGGAGCTCGAAGCCGAGCGTCGTCCGGAACAGCAGGACCGACACGACGACCGCCATCACCAGCGCGGCGACGAAGCCGTAGTCGACGCGGACGGTCCGGATGTCGATCAGCGGCGGCACGACGGGGAGCGGCGCGCTCGGGGGTCCGAGGTTGACGGCGGAGACCATGAGGAACGCGACGCTCGGCGCGAGGCCGTTGAGCATCAGCGTGGTGATGACCTCGTGCGCCCCGGTCCGCGCCTTCAGGAAGCCCGCGATGAAGGCATAGCCGCCACCGGCGACGATCCCGCCGAGAACCGACAGGGCGAGTGCGAGGAATGGCGGCACGTTCCCGGCCGCCGCCGTCGCCGCGATCGCGGCGCCCAGGCTCCCGATCAGCCATTGCCCATCCACGCCGAGGTTGAACAGGCCGGCGCGGAACGACACGGCGAGGCCGAGGCCCGCGAAGATGAACGGCGTCGCGCTGACAAGGGTCTCGGACAGGGGTCGGATGGCGGCGGCGACATCGGCCGGGTTGCCCGTCTGGATGGCGACCAGGATGCGAGCAGGGTCGCCGATCGCCCCGGCGAACAGCGCGGGATAGCCGTCGATGACGCCGCCCAGGGCGCCGGCGAGCGCGGCGGCAGGATCCGTCCCGATCGATCGCAGGTGCTCGAAGTCGCTCAGCACGATGAGGATCGCGCCCAGGATGAACGCCGTGACGACGGCGAGCGCCGGGTGCACGACGTGACGGAGCTCGGCGCGGACTCGCTGCATCACGTGCAGTGTCGCCGCTGTCGCGTCGGGGCGTCGTCGCGCGCCGGCGGGGCACAGACGACCCAACTGCGCGAGACTGGTCGCGTCCCTCAGCCCCGCGAGGATCCCACGTGACCCAAGGCTCCAGCCCGCGCACCGCCGCCCATCTGCTCGTCGACTGCCTGGCGGCCGAGGGCTGCGAATGGGTGTTCTCGGTGCCGGGCGAGGAGACGATGGACATCCTCGAGGCGCTCGCCGACGAGACGCGGATCCGCCATGTCACGACCCGGCACGAGCAGGGCGCCGCGTTCATGGCCGACGTCCACGGTCGCCTGACCGGCCGGCCGGCAGTGGCGATGGCGACCCTCGGACCGGGGGCGACAAACCTCGTGACCGGGATCGCCGACGCCTTCCTCGACCGGGCGCCGATGGTGGCGATCACCGGCCAGACGGGCTCGAACAAGCTCCACAAGGAGTCGCACCAGCTCGTCGACATCCCGCGGATGCTCGAGCCGGTGACGAAGTGGACGACCCGGGTGGGGAGAGCGGACGCCATCCCTGAGGTCGTCGCCCGGGCGTTCCGGACGGCGAGCCTCGAGAAGCCGTGCCCGACCCACATCGAGCTGCCGGAGGACATCGCGGCGTCGGCGGTCGCGGGAGACCTGGGGCCGCTGGTTCCGAGCCGTGCCTACTTCCCCGAGCCGCCGCGGGAGGCGATCGAGCGCGCCGCGACACTCCTCGCCGAGTCGCAGCGGCCGATCGTCCTCGCCGGCAACGGGGTCCTGCGCCGGAACGCCGCGGACGAGCTTCGGGCGCTCGCCCGGGGCCTCCACGTCCCGGTCGCCGTGACGTTCATGGGCAAGGGTGCCATCGACGACCGGTCGCACCTGTCGCTGATGGCGGTCGGGCTCCAGGCGCGCGACCACGTGCTGTCGGGCTTCGACCGCGCCGACCTCGTGATCTGCGTCGGCTACGACCTC
>DASSRG010000285.1:0-11060 GCA_035701885.1 Candidatus Limnocylindrales bacterium | reverse complement strand
CGTCATGAGCAACTACCACGTCGAACCGGCGGACAAGCCGAAGGCGCTGACCACGGAGGCCCTCAAGGCCGTCCGTCACGAGCAGGTCCAGGGCGTCTCCCGCCGGGAGCTGCTCCGGGGCTCGCTGGCCGCGGGCGTCGGTCTGTGGCTGCTGGAGCTGACGGCCGGGACGATCGGCTTCCTGTGGCCGAACCTCGAGGGGAAGTTCGGCGGCGAGGTCGTCGTCGGCACGCTTGACGACGTCAAGGCCGCGAACTCGTCGCTTCCGATCGCGGAGGGCTTCCCCGCCTACGTGGGCGCCGCCAAGGCGTTCGTGATCCTGATCGACGCGAGCAACCAGCGCTTCGTCCAGGGCGCCGACGACACCGGCGACGGGACGAGCGTCAACGTCCGGGCGCTCTACCAGCGCTGCCCGCACCTCGGCTGCAAGCCCAACCCGTGCCAGAAGAACTTCTGGCTGGAGTGCCCCTGCCACGGGTCCCGCTACGACCGGCTTGGCATCAAGGCCGCCGGGCCGCAGTACGGGCCCGCGCCGCGCGGCATGGACCGCTTCGGCGTGAGCGTCGACGCGAACGGCGTCCTCACCGTCAATACCGGCAAGCTCACCCTCGGTCCGCTGCCCATCGCGGTCGGCCAGCCGGGCATCGAGCCGCCGCTCTCGCCCACCGGCTGCATCTAGCCGGTTGCCGACACCGACCTCCCGCCCGACCCCGCCCGCCCACCGAGGAGACTCATGACCGACCAGCCCGGCCGCAGCGAAGCCGACGAGGAGCGCCTGCCCGCTCCGGTGCCGACGTCCGCGCCGGTGCCGTCGGATCGCTTCTCGGCGCCGCCGTCGGCGCACCGCAATGATCTCAGCCCCGAGCGCGCCGCGAAGATCGTCCGCCAGTCGGCGAGCGCCCGCTGGGTCGGCTTCATCGCGATCACCCTCGTCGCGCTGTTCGTGATCGCCTACTACTTCTACGAGCTCGGCCTGCCGGGCGGCCTGTCGCGGTCGCGGCTGGACGTGGCGGCGGACGAGCAGCAGGTCGTCTCGGTGGAGCGTGGCTACAACATCTACCAGGCGAACTGCGCGCAGTGCCACGGCGCGAACGGTGAGGGCGGCAAGGGCCCCACCCTCAATCGCCAGGACAAGCTGTTCGCGCACCTGAACCCCGACTACCTGCACAACGTCCTGACCGTCGGCGGCCGATACGTGTGCGGCGACCCGAACTCGATCATGCCGATCTGGTCCAACGAGGGGAACCCGCCCGGGCCGCTCAACTACAAGCAGATCGAGGACCTGGTCAACTTCATCCGCGCCGAGAACACGCACACGTTCCGGGTCATGGACCCGGCGCTGTTCGAGCCCGTGATCGAGAACGGCGAGGAGAAGACGTTCACCGGCTGGGTCGACCCGAACTACGAGCCCGAGCCCGGCGCAACGCCGTACCCCGCCTGCTGGACCGACGAGTTCACCAGCCCCGCGAGCCCGGCCCCGAGCGGCTCCGAGAGCCCGTCCGGCTCGCCGTCCGGCTCCCAGGCGCCGTCCGAGGCGCCCACGGGCGACGTCACCGTCGTTGACGAGGCCGCGCTCAACATCGCCTTCGTCAACAAGGACCTCAAGGTCCCCGCGGACACCGGCTTCCAGATCAAGTTCGAGAACCAGGACGCCGGCATCCCGCACAACATCGACATCAAGGACCCGACCGGCGCCGACTTCTTCGTCGGCAAGATCTTCCCGGGCGTCGCCACCGAGACGTATGACATCCCGGCCATGGCCGCGGGCACGTACAACTTCATCTGCACGGTCCACCCGAACATGACCGGCACCATCACCGCGGGGAGCTGACGCGATGGCCCAGACCGCGCTCCCCGCCCCTCGTCGCCGCCGCGTCCTCGGCGGCATGCTCGACGCCGACGGCTGGACCTGGGCCGGGCTCAAGGCCCTGTTCTGGTTCGTCGTGATCATCCTGCTGCTCGGCTACATCCCCGACCGCGCCTACTACTTCACGGTCCAGAAGACCGTCGACGTGGGCTTGCTGATCTGGTCGCCGATCAACTTCTGCCCGCCCGAGAACGAGACCCTCCCGTGCCCGGTGCCCGCCGGCGCGACCCTCCCCTGGCATCCGGCCCCGGAGCAGCTCCGGCTCCCGGCGGCACGCACCGACGGGGTCGGCGCGGTCATCGGCCAGACCTACCTCTATGCGGGCGGCTCGGACGGGACCGGCGCGGTCGCGGACGTGTACTTCTCCAAGGCCGTGGGCTCCGGCAACCTCGACGTCTGGGCGGCGGCGCCGTCCCTCCCTGAGCCGCGGAGCGACGCGGCCTCGGTGGTCATCGGCAACACGCTCTACGTCCTCGGCGGCGCCGGCGCGGATGGCGCCCCCACCGATACCGTCTACAGCCTCACCCTGGGCAATGACGGCTCGCTCCCCGAGCGGTGGACGACCGAGGACGCCCTCAAGCTTCCGGAGCCGCTCACCGGCGCCGCGACCGTCGCCGTCTCGGACGGGATCGTGCTCGTCGGCGGCAAGAACGCCGAGCGGGCGGTCAGCAACGTCTGGAAGACCAAGTCGGACACGACTGGCAAGCTCGGACCCTGGGTTGCCCAGAACCCGCTGTACGAGGCGGTGGTCGACTCGGTCGCCGTCCACCAGGGCGACACGATCTTCGTGATCGGCGGCACCAACGCCGACGGCGCCGTCGTGAGCACCGTCCAGCTGGGCACGGTCGGTGGCACCGGCGCGCCCGCCGATGACCCGAACACGATCGTCGCGCTGTGGCGCGTGTCGTCGCAGACCAACCTGCCGGGTCCGCGGACGGACATGTCCGGGTTCGCGGTCAACGGGGCGATCTACATCCAGGGCGGCTCCGACGGTGTCTCACCGCGGACCGAGACGCTGTGGACGACGCCGGACGCCTCGGGCGTGATCACGGGCTGGAAGCACCTCGCCCAGACGGACCTCGGCGAGGGCCTGGCGGGCTCCGCCGCGGTGGTCGCGTCCTCGAACGCGTTCCTCATGGCCGGCGAGACGCCCGACGGGCTGACGCCGGACATCGCGCGGGCGAACATGGCGCCCCAGGAGCCGTTCTTCCAGCTCGGCCTGTTCGGTGCGACCCTGCCGGCCCTCAAGCTCGACGGCGAGGTCGGCCAGCAGATCGGCTACCTCAACGCGGCGACCGTGGGTGCGGTCAACTTCATCCTGCTGATCATCATCGGGTACCTCTACAACCACCCCGCGACGGCGCGGTCGCTGTGGTCCCGGATCCGTCGGAAGTAGCCTTCGGCTCCTGCGCACGCACGACAACGGCCGCCGGGTGACCGGCGGCCGTTTCGATTCCGTGGGGCGAGCGGCGGCCGCCGCCGTTACGCGGTGATCGAGCCCTCGCCGGGCTCCACGGGTCCCTTCCGGACCTCGAGGCCCATCCGCTCCCAGGTCGTGATCCCGCCGGCGACGTTGCCCACGTCCTCCCAGCCCTGCTGGAGGAGGTAGCCGGCCACCTGCTGCGATCGCGACCCCATCGCGCACATCACGAGCACCGGGCGGTCCTTCGGGATCTCGTCCAGGCGGCTCCCGAGCTGCGACATCGGGACGAGCAGCGAGCCCGGCACCCGGACGTCGGCGAACTCGTTCGGTTCGCGGACGTCGAGCAGGACCGCCGGGCGGACGGCGTCGCGGAGGCGGATGTCGGCATACAGGGGGTCGACGGCGGGAACGCCGGCGGGTCGGTTCATGCGATCGGGGTCCTCCGGATGTCGGGTGGGGTGGCGGCGAGCGAAGGGTCGGCGAGGCGAGCGTCGATTTCGGCGAGCAGCGCGCGAACGTCCACGCCCCACCTGTCCGCCGCGTCGCCCGCCTGCTCGAGGTGGTCCCGCGCGCCGGTGAGGTTCTTCGCGATCCCCGCGGGGTTCCGCCGGACCGCGTGGACGTACGCCGCCGCGACCTTGATCAGGCCCTGGTGGAGCGCTCGCTCGGCGAGGTCGTCCGAGCCCATCCAGGCGGGTTCGAGCGCCTCGTGTGCCGCGAAGAAGTCGCCACGCCCGTACGCGGCGAGGCCCTCCTCGAACGCGGCGCGCCGGGCCTCGATCGGGAGCGGCCGGTAGGCCTTCTCCCGGTCGCCTTGCCGGATCCGGTCCGGGCGTGAGGCGGCCGGCGGGGTGGGGGACATGCCACCGAGTGTATGCCCGCGGCCCGACGACGCCCGCATGCCCACTCGAACCCGGCCTTAAGGGAACCCACAGGCGCGTGCGCACAGTGGGGACCAGCACAGACGCGGGTCGACACCGACCCACTTGCGCCCATCGACACAACACCTGCAGCCCGTACAGCTTCAAGGAGGTCCGCGAGATGCGGATTCGCAATTCGGCCGGCGAACCCGGCCGCCTCATCCCCGCGCTGGCGATCGCCGGCGCACTCGCCATCTCGGTCGCCGCGTGCGGCGGGACGAGCCCGGCTGCCGCCGAGGAGCCCGTCGCGTCCGAGGCCCCGGCGTCGGTCGCCGCCGAGTCGGTGGCCCCGGAGCCGTCCGCAGCCACGACCAGCATCCAGGTCGACCAGACGATCTGGTTCGCCGGCTTCAAGGTGACGTTCGGCGAGGCCACGGCCGAGATCACCGAGGGTCGCGGCGGCACCGTCGCGATCGAGGCGATGTTCGAGAACACCGGCAGCGATGCCGCGACGTTCGACGGGACGCTCAACCTGTCGTCGGCCGGCGAGAACGCCACCGAGGGCATGGGCATGGACATCCCGAGCGTGCCCGGCGGCCAGACCGGCAAGGGGAGCCTCGTCTTCGACGTCGAGGACTCGTTCACCTTCGACGACGCGGTGCTGACCATCGGCCGCGCCGAGAACCAGCAGGCGATCGTGCCGCTCACCGCCATGGCGGGCGCGGCCGTCACGCAGGAGCCGGTCGCGGTCGCCGCGACGGGCGACGGCACCGCCGGCGACCTCAAGCTCGAGCTGCTGGGCGGCGAGTACCGCGCCGATCAGCCCTGGAGCCACGGCCAGATGGAGAAGGGTTCGTTCGTCCTGACGCTGAGCTACGACGCGACGTTCGAGTCCGACTTCGCCGGCGGGTTCGCGTTCTCGGCGGAGAACGTCGCCCTGAAGCTGCCCGACGGCACCACCGTCGGCGTGATCCAGGACGGCAAGAGCCAGTCGATCGAGCTGATCGGCCCGAACGCCACGGTCAAGGACGCCTTCTCGCGGTTCGAGATCGAGGATCCGGCCGCCGGGGAGTACGCCCTCCTCGTCCGCAGCTTCGACAACGCGGAGGACGAGATCCCGTTCACGATCAAGTGATCGGCTGATCCGTTCTCGCAGCGAATGATCGCCGCCGGCCCCGCCGGCGGCGTCTTCGTGTCCGCGGCGGGCGCCGCGCTGGGCCTGGGGGTCAGGCGCGGGCGGCCTGGTCGGGCAGCGCCTGGAGCGGCCGCCGGCCCGCGAACCCCTCGTCCACGTTGTGCCAGAACCCGACAGCGGGCTCCCCGGATCGCCAGCACAGCCACACCTGGCGCCCCGAGACGAGGGCCGGGAAGTCGACGAGCCCGGTGCCGATGTCGCGAAGGACGATCTCGCGCTCGTCGAGCCACGCGACGTCGGCCTGCATCTGGTCGACGATGCCGCGCATGCGCAGCCTGAGTCGGCGGAGCTCGGGATCGCTGTCGGCGTCGTCCCCCTCGGGCGTCTCGTCGATCACGTCGCCCAGGACGACGCCCTCGCGGTCGCGATACGCGTCCCGCAGCCCGACCAGCTCGTCACGCTGCTCGCGGAGGCGGCCGGTGACGATCGCGAGGTCCGGGACGAGCGCGTTGGCGGCGTCGAGCGAGTAGAACCGTGACACCCCGGAATTGTACCGACGACCGGCCGCGAACCCCTTCGGGCGCAATGTGCCGTGGGCTAGCATCGCCGGCATGCGGCTCGCGGACCGGATGACAGGCATCGGCTCGGAGACGGCGTTCGAGGCGGCAGCGCGGGCGCGCTCGCTCGAGGCGACGGGCCGGCGCGTGATCCACCTCGAGCTGGGCGAGCCCGATTTCGAGACGCCGGCGAACGTCCGGGCGGCCGCCCAGCGCGCGCTGGACGACGGCTGGACGCACTACGGGCCGCCGCTCGGGATCCCGGCGCTGCGAGAGGCGATCGCCGCCGACGCCACCGCCCGCAAGGGGTTCAGGGTCTCGGCCGACAACGTCGCCGTCGTGCCCGGCGGCAAGCCCGTGATGTTCTTCGCGCTGCTCGCCCTCGCGCAGGCGGGCGACGAGGTCGTGTACCCGGACCCCGGCTTCCCGATCTACGAGTCGATGGCGCGCTATGTCGGCGCGACCGCCGTCCCGTACGCGATCACCCAGGCGAATGACTTCCGGGTCGATCTCGACGAGCTCGAGCGGCTGGTGACGCCGCGGGCCCGGCTGCTCATCCTCAACTCGCCGGCGAACCCGACGGGCGGCGTGTTCACCCGTGACGACGTGGAGCGAGTCGCGGCGCTCGTCCTCCGCCACCCCGACCTGACGGTGCTCGCGGACGAGATCTACGGGCGGATCGTCCACGAGGGCAAGCACGTCTCGATCGCGTCGTTGCCAGGCCTCGCCCAGCGGACCATCGTCCTCGACGGGTTCTCGAAGACGTACGCGATGACCGGCTGGCGGCTGGGCTACGCGATCCTGCCGGCCGAGCTCGTCGACCCGTTCTCGAAGCTGATCATCAACTCCGTGTCGTGCGTGTCGTCGTTCAGCCAGGTGGCGGCGGTGGAGGCGCTCACGGGCCCCCAGGACGACGTGGACGCGATGGTGCGCGAGTTCCGCGCGCGGCGTGATCTCGTGGTCGAGGGGCTGAACGGGATACCGGGCGTCGAGTGCGCCGTGCCGGCCGGCGCGTTCTACGTCTTCCCGCGTGTCTCCGGTACGGGCATGGACGGCGCGACGTTCGCGGACCGGCTTCTCGCCGAGCGCGGGGTGTGCGTGCTGTCCGGTACGGCGTTCGGCCGGGTCGGCGCGGGACACGTCCGGATCAGCTACGCGGCCAGCCGCGAGCACCTCGCCGAGGCGATCGGGCAGATCGCGGCGTTCGTCGCCGAACGCGCCGGATGAGCGGCGACCGCCCCAGGGTGCTGGTCACGCGGGTGATCCCCGACGAGGGGCTGAATGCGATCCGCGAGGCGTGCACCGTGGACGTGTGGGAGGACGAGCTCCCGCCGCCGCGCGAGGAGCTCCTGAGGCGCGTGGCTGGCATCGACGGCCTGCTCGCCCTGCTCACCGACCGCGTGGACGAGGAGCTGCTGGATGCGGCCGGGCCGTCGCTGCGCGTCGTGTCGAACTACGCCGTCGGCTTCGACAACGTCGACGTGCCCGCCTGCACCCGGCGCGGGATCCCGGTGGGCAACACCCCGGGCGTCCTGACCGAGACGACCGCGGACCTGGCGTGGGCGCTGCTCATGGCCGCGGCCCGCCGGATCCCCGAGGCTGACCGCTACGTCCGCGACGGCCGGTGGCGGACGTGGGGACCGATGACCCTGCTCGGGCCGGATGTCCACGGCGCCACGCTGGGCATCGTCGGATTCGGCCGGATCGGGCAGGCGGTCGCACGGCGCGCCGCGGGCTTCGGGATGCGGGTGCTGTACCACGGCCGGACGCGCGCGACGGCGGACGTCGAGGCCGCCATGGGCGCCCGGTTCGTCGAGCTGGACGAGCTGCTCGCCCGCTCCGACTTCGTCAGCCTGCACGTCAGCCTCAATGACGACACCCGCCACCTCATCGATGCCGAGGCGCTCGCCCGCATGCGGCCGACCGCCGTGCTCGTGAACACCGCGCGAGGACCCGTGGTCGACACGGAGGCGCTCGTGGACGCGCTGCGCAACGGGACCATCCGCGCCGCGGCGCTCGACGTCACCGATCCGGAACCGTTGCCGGCGGACCACCCGCTCGTGGCGATGGACAGCTGCATCGTCGTCCCGCACATCGCCTCCGCCTCACTTGACACGCGTGGTGCCATGGCATCGATGGCGGCGGCCAACCTCCTGGCGGGAGTGCGCGGTGAGCGCCTCCCGACGCCCGTCAACCCGGAGGTGTACGCGGAGCCCGGATGATCGTCGGCGGCTAGGCACAACCGCACCTAGCCCCATCGGACCGGTACGTACTGGCCCGTTGGAGCCATAGATCATCCGGCCCGGGAACGCGACGCTGGGCGCCTCATCGAGGGAGGTTCCGTGTCCGCGTTCGTTCCGCGCATCGCATCTGCCGCAATCGTCGCGCCCAGGCGACGCCGCGGCACCCTGCCGATCCTGCTGCTCGTCGCAGCGCTCGCGCTCGCGCTCATGGGGCTGGAGGCCGCGAGACCGGCCCCGGCACTCGCTCTCAGCACGTTCGCCACGAAGTGCGACGGCGTCGTGCTGCGCGCCAAGCCGTCCACGAGCTCCACGAAGAAGGCCACGCTCTCGAAGGGCATCAAGGTCGTCGCGGTGGACAAGGTCAGCGGCGGCAGCTGGAAGACGGTCTGCGCCGGCACCACGTCGCGCGGCAGCAGCTGGCTCAAGATCACCGTCGCCAACGGCAAGGACGTGAAGACGCGCTTCGGCGTGAGCTACGTGTATGCCGCGTCGAGCCTGTTCAAGAAGCTCTACTCGATGTCCTACAGGAAGGCCGCCTGCGACGGCGTGAACCTGCGGACGAGCTCGTCGACGAGCGGCACGAAGAAGGGGAGCCTCAGCGAGGACACCAAGGTCACGGTCATCGGCACCGTGAGCGGCGGCAGCTGGAGCACGACCTGCGACGGCGCGGTGAGCGGCTCGTCCTGGTACAAGATCAGCCAGGTCAACGGCACCAGCGTCTCGTCGCTCTACGGCGTCTCGGCCGTCTACGGCGCGAAGGGCCTGTTCACGAGCCTCAGCACGACGCCGACGTCCACCCCCACCCCGACGCCCGCGCCGTCGAACGATCCCACGCCCGCGCCCACTCCGTCGCCGACGAGCGGCTACATCGAGGGCATCGACGTCAGCCACTGGCAGGAGACGATCGACTGGGCCAAGGTCAAGGCCGCGGGCAAGAAGTTCGCGTTCATCAAGGCGACCGAGTCGACCGACTTCCTCGACAACAAGTACGCCACGAACCGCGCCCAGGCGAAGGCGAACGGCATCAAGGTGGGCGCGTACCACTTCGCACGCCCTGGAACGAACACCAACGACGCGGTCAACGAGGCGAACTGGTTCGTCAAGAACGCCGCGCCGGTGTCCGGTGAGCTCATCCCGGTCCTCGACCTGGAGGTCACCGGCGGCCTGACCGACGCGCAGCTCTCCGCATGGGCGAAGGCCTTCCTCGACCGGGTGTACGCCCTCACCGGCGTGCGGGGCGCGATCTACGTCTCGCCCAGCTTCTGGTCGAACAACGCCGGCAACTCGTCGAACCTCGCCGTCGCGGGCTACAAGGTCCTGTGGATCGCCCACTGGACGACCGCGTCCTCGCCGACGACGCCGGCCAACCACTGGAACGGCAACGGCTGGACGTTCTGGCAGTACACGTCCAGCGGGACCGTGAGCGGGATCAGCGGCCGGGTCGACCTCAACCGCTACCGGTTCAACGACCTCAGCAAGGTCACGATCCCCTAGGCCGATCACGGGATGGGCGGGATCACTCCGCCCATCCCCTATGCTGCTCGGCACATGGAGACCGGCGGCAGCACCGCGACGCGTGACCGGCCCGAGGACGATGGGCGTGGACCGGCGGCGCCCGGGCCCGACGCCCTCGTCGACCTCATCCGCGCCTCCGTCATCGGGGAGGACGAGGCGGTCGCCGGCCCGTACGGCGTCCGGCGCGTGACCTACGCGGACTACACGGCGTCCGGCCGCAGCCTCTCGTTCATCGAGGACTACATCCGCGACGCGGTCCTGCCGCTCTACGCCAACACCCACACCGAGTCCTCCGGCACCGGCCTCCAGACCACGCGCTTCCGTGAGGAGGCCCGGCGGCTCGTGCTCGAGGGCTGCGGGGGCGACCCTGCCCGTCACGCCGTGGTGTTCTGCGGGTCGGGCTCCACCGCGGCGATCAACCGCCTCGTCGACGTCCTGAACATCCGGATCCCGGCCGACCTGGACGACGAGTGGGGCCTCCGGACGCGCATCCCGCCGCAGGAGCGTCCGGTGGTGTTCATCGGCCCGTACGAACACCACAGCAACGAGCTGCCGTGGCGTGAGAGCATCGCCGACGTCGTGACGATCCGCGAGGACCGGGACGGGTACATCGACCTCGCCCAGCTCGAGTACGAGCTCGCGGTGTACGCGGACCGGCCGCTCAAGATCGGGTCGTTCTCGGCGGCCTCGAACGTGACGGGGATCGTGTCCAACACCTACGCCATCTCGCGCCTGCTCCACGCGAACGGCGCGCTCTCGTTCTTCGACTTCGCCGCCGCCGCCCCGTACGTCTCGATCGAGATGGACCCGCCCGGCGACCCACTGGCGTACAAGGACGCGGTGTTCATCAGCCCGCACAAGTTCATCGGCGGGCCGGGCACCCCCGGCGTCCTCGTCGCGCGGCGGGAGCTGTTCACCAACCGCGTGCCCAGCATGCCCGGCGGCGGCACGGTCCAGTACGTGAACCCCGTCGAGCACGTCTACCTGGCGGAGATCGAGCATCGCGAGGAAGGCGGCACGCCCGCGATCGTCGAGTCGATCCGGGCAGGCCTCGTGTTCCAGCTCAAGCAGGCGGTCGGCACGCCTGCGATCAGGGCGCGGGAGACGGCATTCATCGAGCGTGCCCTCGCGCGCTGGGAGGCGAACCCGGCGATCGAGATCCTCGGGTCGCACGAGGCGGAGCGGCTGTCGATCGTCTCGTTCGTCGTCCGCCACCGCGGCCGGTACCTGCACCACAACTTCATCGTCGCGGTGCTCAACGACCTGTTCGGGATCCAGTCCCGCGGCGGGTGCTCGTGCGCGGGGCCATACGGGCACCGTTTGCTGGGCATCGACCTCGAGACGAGCCACGAGTTCGAGCGCGAGATCGCCCGGGGCTGCGAGGGGATCAAGCCCGGCTGGGTCCGGGTGAACTTCAACTACTTCATCAGCGAGGCGGTGTTCTCGTTCATCCTCGACGC
>DASSRG010000284.1:0-10392 GCA_035701885.1 Candidatus Limnocylindrales bacterium | reverse complement strand
TCGAGAGCAGCATGCCGCCGACGATCATCCGCTTGCGGCCGTAGCGGTCGCCGAGGGCGCCGAACCACAGGACCGACGCGGCGAGCCCCAGCGAGTAGGCGATCGCGATCAGGTCGAGCATCGTCTGGCTCGAGTCGAACGTCTTGCCGATCGACGGCAGCGCGACGTTGGCGACCGAGAGATTGAGGTTCGCGACCGCCGCGACGACGATCAGCGCAGCGAGCACGCGCTTGGCGTTCGCAGGCGCAGACCCCTCCGCGTCGGCCGTCGTGCTCGTGGACTCGCTCATCGCCATCTCTCCCGCATTCCCTCGGGCCAAGCCTACGCACGGCGCGCGCCACCGCCTCACACCATCGGGACGACCCCGCGGGTATCCTGCGAGCCCAGCACCGGGAGGGATGGGTGGCCGACGACGTGACGGCGGCGGGGCGACAGGCCGAGCTCGACAAGGTGTGGATCGACGGCGCGCCGCGGCACGACGGGCCGATCCGCCTCGCCTCATACGACGCCGGCTGGCCGGCGCTCTACGAACGGGAGGCCGCGCGCATCCGGTCGGTTCTCGGCGACCGGGTGGTCCAGCTGGAGCACGTCGGCTCGACGTCCGTGCCTGGCCTCTCGGCGAAGCCCGTCATCGACATCCTGCTCGTCGTCCCGGACAGCGCCGACGAGGACGCCTACGTGCCCGCCATGCTCGCCGCGGGTTACCGGCTCGTCATCCGCGAGCCGGACTGGCACGAGCACCGCCTGTTCAAGGGCCCCGACACCGTGATCAACCTGCACACGTTCTCGCCTGGCTCCTCCGAGATCCGGCGGATGCTCGCGTTCCGCGACCGGCTGCGCACCCATCCCGAGGAGCTGGCCGCGTACGAAGCGACGAAGCGCGACCTCGCCGGCCGCACGTGGGCCTTCGTGCAGGACTACGCAGACGCGAAGGGCGAGGTGGTCGAGGGCATCATCGCTCGGGCGCTGGCGGACGATCCGGCGTAGCCCGAGCCGGCCGCGGGGCAGCGATCAGCGCGTCGCGTCGAGCGGCTCGGTGTCCTCGGGCCCGGTCGCAACCGCCGTCCGCTGCCAGGCCGCGTACTGCGCGACCACCCCGTCGTCGTCGACCACGAGCTCCGCCTCGAACGTGCCACTCGCGTAGCGGTACGTGAACTCGTCGACCCGCGTGTACGTCTGCTTCGACTTCACCACCTCGAGCGACGGGAACTGCACCCACGCCGCCTGGATGGTCTTCGTGGCCCCGACGCCGAGCCGGAGCCGCCTGATCGGGAGGGTGTTGGTCGACGGGCTGCAGCCGAGGTCGACGTCGACACACCCCTTGAGCGACTTCGCCGCGGACCCGTCGAGCGTCCAGTTGCCCTTCGTGTCGCGGGCCAGGGTGACCTGCCGCCCGGCGAACCCGCGGAGGTCGCGCACGTGGACGCCGGTGGTCGCGCCGGCGCCGTCGGTGAGGACGCGGTACTCCACCCGAACCGGGACGCCGTCCTCGGCGCCGAGCACCGTCCCGACCAGCGACATCCCCGATTCGCGGAGGGTGATCGTGCAGTGCTCGTCGGCCTGCACCTCGTCGGAGCGGCGCCAGGCCACGCGTCGGGTCGTCATGCGATGAGCCTAGCCGAGCCTAGCCCACGAGGGCCGCCCCGCCACCGCGGCGGTCTCGCCAGGCATCCGCGAGCAGCCCGTACAGGTGCTCGTCCGACCACTCGTCGCCGTCGCGGTAGCCGCCGCGGAGCGTCCCCTCGCGGCTGAACCCGAGCCGCTCGAGGAGCCGCCAGGACGGGTCGTTCCGGGTGTCGCAGTCGGCGCACACCTTGTGCTTCGAGCGGTCCAGGAACAGGTAGCGGAGCAGCTCGCCGACGGCCTCCGTCGCATACCCGTGACCCTGCGCGGACGGCCCCAGGGTGAACCCGATGTCGACGACGAGCGGCTCCTCCACCCGCGGCCGGAACCCGCAATCGCCGACGAGGACGTCGGGCGCCGCGCGCTCCGCGATCGCGACCTGGTACCACTCGCCGGGCTCGTCGGGGTGGTGCTCGCCGAGCCACTCGATCATCGCCTGCGCGCGCTCGAGGGGATACGGCGCCTCCCAGCTCTGGTACCGCGCGACCTCGGGCACCGACCGGTACGCCGCGAACCGCTCGGCGTCCGCGGTCGTGAACCGGCGCAGGACGAGCCGTGGCGTCAGCAGGCGTTCGAATGCGGCGTCCACGGACGGATCGTATGCCGCCGGTGTCAACCGCCGATCGTCGCGGTCGGCGTCACGCGGCCGGCGCGAGCACCGGCGCCCCGGATCCCGAGGAGTCGGCCAGGACCGCGTACAGCTCCTCCTCCTGTGCCATGTGGAGACGCAGGATGGCGTCGAGGCCGTAGAGCACCCGCCGGAGATCCGTGAGGTCCTCGGGCCCAGGTCCGTCTTCCGGGATCTCCTCGACCAGGCGGTCCACGAGCCGGACGAGGTGGAAGATCTCGGTGTGCGTGCGGTGGAGCGCCGCCGTGATGTCGTCGTTGCCGGCCGCGCGGGCGAGGAGCGGGAATACGTCGCGGTCCTCGCGCAGCTCATGCGGCATCAGCTCGTCGCGAAGGAGCGTGCGCAGCTCCTCGAGGCGCCGTCGCGCCTCGTGTCCCGGCAGTGCGCCGAGCCCGTCCGCGAGCGCCCGGATCGACGACAGCGCCGGTTCCAGCTCGTGGTGCTCGTGGGCGAGCCGCGGGCCGATCTCGGACCAGCCCGGGACCACCGGCGGCCGCTCGAGCCCCCCTCCGAGCGCCCGCAGCGCGTTGAGGATCACGAGGACGTCGATCGCCTCCTGGAGCAAGGCGCCGGCGACCGGCTGCAGGAACCCGGCCGCGGCAACGAGCATCGCGATGATCGAGAGGCCCATCCCGACGACGATGCTCTCGAGCGCGATCCGGCGCGAGCGGCGCGCGATCCGCATCGCCTCGGGGAGGCGGTCGAGCCGGTCGACCGCGATCACGAGGTCAGCCGCCTCGGAGCTCGCCGTCGCGCCCCGGGCGCCCATCGCCACGCCCACGTCCGCCGTGGCGAGCGCCGGCGCGTCGTTGAGACCGTCGCCCACCATGACGAGCACGCCGCCCGCGGTCGCCCGCTCCTCGGCGACCGCGTCCACCTTGTCCGCCGGCGTCCGCTCGGCGAGGATCGCGTCGACGCCGATCGCCGTGCCGACCATGTCCGCGACCCCGGCATGGTCGCCGGTGACCATGACCACCCGCCGCACGCCGGCGCGCCGGAGCGACCGGATGACGCGCGGCGTCTCGGGGCGGACCGGATCGTCGAGCACCAGCGCGCCGAGAAGCCGCCCGTCGGCCGCGACCCAGACGGCGGTCGCGCCCTCGATGGCGACCCGGCGACGGACGTCCCTGGCCCACGCGGGCAGGCGGGACGCCCCGACGGTCGCGTCACCCTCGAGCGCGAACGAGGCGCTGCCGACGCGCACCGCGACCCCGTCGACGATGCCCATCACCCCGGCGCCGTGCGCCTCCTCGACGTCGTCGGGCAACGCCAGCGCAAGATCGCGCGCGCGCGCACCGGCCACGATCGAGGCCGCCAGCACGTGCGGCGAGAGCTGCTCGACCGATGCGGCGAGGCGGAGCACCTCATCCGGCGTGGTCTCGGCCGCGGCGACGACGTCGGCGAGCCGCGGCTTGCCGGCGGTCAGCGTCCCGGTCTTGTCGAACAGGAACACGCGCGCCCGGGCGATCGACTCGAGCGGTCCGCCGCCCTTGACGATGATCCCGCGGCGGGCGCAGCGGCTGATCCCCGCCACGATCGCGATCGGGGCCGCAAGCAGCAGCGGACACGGCGTCGCGACGACGAGGACCGCGAGCGCCCGGACGGGGTCGCCCGAGGCGAGCCAGGAGAGGCCGGCGATCGCCAGCGTGAGGGGCACGAACAGCAGCGCGTAGCGGTCGGCGAGGCGCACGAATGGCGCCTTCGACCCCTGGGCCGCCTCCACGAGCCTGACGATGCCGGCATACGTGCTCTGATCGGCGGTCGCCGTCGCCACGAGGTCGAACGGGGCGCCCGCGTTCACCGCACCCGAGAGCACGGCCTCGCCCGGCTCGCGGGTGACGACCCGCGACTCGCCGGTCAGCGCAGACTCGTCGAGCACGGCAGGGTCGCCTCGCACGCTGCCGTCGACCGGCACCACCTCCCCAGGCTTGACGACCAGCCGGTCGCCCGCCACGACGGCGTCGATCGGCCGGTCCAGGAGCGCCTCGCCCTCGTACCGGTGGACGACGCGTGGCGCCCGCGCGACGAGCGCCGAGAGCTCGCGCTGCGCGCGACCCTGCGCGAACCGCTCGAGCCACTCGCCGGTCGCGAGCATGACCGCGATCACCGACGCCGCCAGCGCCTCCCCGAGGAGCAGCGCGCCCCCGATCGCCAGCAGCGCGATCACGTCGACGCCGGCCTCGCCGTGGCGGAGATCGGCGAGGATCGAGGCCGCGAGCCAGACGCCGACGATCGCCGACGGGACGACCCAGCACCAGCGCGCGACGTCGTCCTGCCCGGAGGCGGCGGCGATGAGGCCCGCGATCAGGCCGAGCAGGGAGAGGGGCAGGAGGACGCGCTCGGCGGATGCACCGAGCCGCCCGAGGTCGCGGGCCATGACCCGAGTCTAGGGGACGCTCGGACCGCGGGCCCCGGGCCGGTCCGACCGTTTCCCGGGCCGGTTCGTCCCCAGGAGGTCGTCCACCCAGGCGCCGACACCGGGCCACACGGTCCCGATCCCCGCGTCCCGGAACCGTGCCGCGTCGGTCGTGGTGCCGACCGCGACGAACGGCGTCCCCGCCGCGGCGGACATCTCGAAGTCGACGAGGGTGTCGCCGACATACCTCGCGTCGGCCGCCGCCACGCCCATCTCGTCGAGCGCCTCGAGGAGCGCGTCCGGGTGCGGCTTCGATCGCTCCACGTCGTCGGCGTAGCGGATCGTCTCGAACGCGCCGTCCAGGTTCAGCCGCGCGAGGTTGTGCTCCACGACGTTGCGCGTCGACGCCGTCACGAGACCCAGCCGGACGCCGTGCGCCCTGAGCCTCCTGATCGCGGGTCGGGCATGGGGGATCGCCCGCGGCCGCCCGAGGCGCATCTCCTCGGCCCACCGGGCGGCGACGGCGTCCCACTGCTGCTCGGGGATCCCGAGCTCCCGGTACGAGCGCCGCCAGTCGGGCGTGTAGCGCTCGCGGTACCACTCGCGACTGAGCGTGATCCCGAACTCGCGCAGGGCGACGACGTTCGCGCGGTAGATCATCGGGATCGTGTCCACGATCGTCCCGTCCCAGTCGAACAGGACGGCGACGGGCAGCGGGCGGTGGCGGTCGGCGGGCGGCACGCCACGATCCTACCGACGAATACCCGACGACTACCCGGCCACCCCGAGGGCGACGGCCGCGACGCCGAACCCCCCGATGATCAGCGACGACCCGATGTTCAGCCAGCGGATGACGCGCGGCGTGAGGCGTGCCCGGAGCCCGGCGACCACCCCGGTCAGGAGCAGCCACCACGCCACGGAGCCGAGGAACACGCCGAGGACGACGCTCATGGCGCCGGCGGGTCCGCCGGTCCCCGCGCCGATGCTCGCGAACAGCGCCGTGAACGAGATGATCGTGGCCGGGTTGGTCAGCGTGAGCGCGACCATCGAGCCCCAGGCGCCGATCGGGCCGCGGAACCGGCCGGGCTCGGTGAGCGGCGCGGGCGCGGCATCCGTGGCGCGAAGCGAGCGGCGGAGGGAGCGCACGGCGAGCAGGACG
This sequence comes from Candidatus Limnocylindrales bacterium, assembly GCA_035701885.1. Lineage (GTDB taxonomy): Bacteria > Chloroflexota > Limnocylindria > Limnocylindrales > CSP1-4 > CAIXZV01. The sequence continues at coordinate 4,626 of DASSRG010000284.1, read as the reverse complement.
AGGACGGCGCCGCCGACGATCCCGAGCCAGCGGTCGATGCCAACCAGGATCTCGGTGACGGCGGTCAGGCCGAACGCCGCGACGGCGCCGTAGGTGGCGTCGGCGGTGGCGACCCCGACCCCGGACAGGAATCCGTAGGCCCAGCCGCGGTCGACGGTGCGCCGAATGACGAGGAGGCCGATGGGGCCGAGGGCGAAGGCGATTGCGAACCCGGTGGCGAGCCCGCGCAGGAACAGGTCGAACGACACGAGAGGAGCTCCGAACATGCAGACGCCCCGGCCGTGGCCGGGGCGTGTCGATCATCGCGCGGCGCCCGGCGGGCGCCCGCGCATCACACGTCCCGCGTCGGACGGTTCTGCAGCGCGATGAGGGCGGGGTCGGCCGTGATCGGTCGCCTGCCGCGGTCGGAGTCCATGGCGGCGGAGTGTGCCGCGCGGACCCGGCCGGTGTCAATGCGCCGCGCACGACGTCACGCCGCGCCGCGGCGCGGTGCGACTCCGTCTACGCGGGACCCAGGACCAGCCCCTCGTCGGCGCCGAGCGTCACCGGCCCCTCGAGCGTCCCGCCGTCTCGTCGCTCGTCCGTCCCGACCAGCACGTGCCAGTGCCCGGGCAGGTCGAGCTCCAGCGGTTCGTGGGTGAGGTTGAGGATGACCCGGACGCGCTCGTCGCCGTGCGTCCGGTCGTACCCCAGCGCCCCGTCCGGCAGGCTGACGACGCCATCGAGCGGCACCCACGCACCCGCGTGGAGTGCCGGGCTCGCTCGCCGGAGCGCCAAGAGCCGGCGATGGAGGTTGAGCATCGACGACGGGTCGGCGCGCTGCGCCTCCACGCTCCGGGCCTCGGCATCCTCGACGAGCGGGAGCCACGGCTCGGCCGTCGAGAACGCCGCGTGCGGCCCCGACGCCGACCAGGGCATCGGCGACCGCTCCGGGTCTCGCCCATCCACGTCCACCACACGCGCCGCGGGCACGACCGCATCCGGGAGCCCCAGCTCGTCGCCGTAGTACAGCGTCGGCGTGCCGCGGAGCGTCAGCAGCAGCATCGCGGCGACGCGGGCCTGCGCGGCGCCCACGCGGCTCGCGACCCGCGGCTGGTCGTGGTTGCCGAGCACCCAGTTGGGCCACGCGTTCGCGGGCAGCAGTGCCTCGTAGGTCGCGACCGCGCGGGCGATAACGTCCGCACGCCACTCGAGCGTCACGAGCGCGAAGTTGAACGGCAGGTGAGCGCCACGACCCTCGCGGCCGTAGTAGCGCATGAGCCGGTGAGGCTCGAAGTAGACCTCGCCCACCAGGACCCGTTCGGGAAACTCGTCCGCCACGTCCCGCAGCTCGGCCAGGCGGTCCTCGAGCTCGGGGCCGTCGCCGTGGCGAAGCGCGCCCGTCACGTCGTCGTCGAAGGAACCGGGACCGGGACCGATCGGGTCGTCCCGCCACGGCCATTCGTCCTTCGCGATCATCCACAGCACGTCGATACGGAAGCCGTCGATGCCTCGCGCGAACCAGAACCGCATCGCGTCGAGCATCGCCTCGCGAACCGCGGGATTCCGCCAGTCGAGCTCGGGCTGCTCGGGCAGGAACGAGTGATACCAGTACTTGCCGCTCGCCTCGTCCAGCGTCCAGGCGGGGCCGCGGAACTGCGACTGCATCGAGTTGGGAGGGCCGCCGCCGGGCGCCGGATCCCGCCACACGTACCAGTCGCGATGCTCGCTGTCGGGCGACGAGCGCGCGTCCACGAACCACGGGTGGTCGGAGGAGGAGTGGTTCGGGACGAAGTCGAGCAGGATCCGGATCCCCCGCGCGTGGGCCTCGGCGATCAGCCGGTCGGCGTCGGCGAGGGTCCCGAACAGGGGATCGACGTCCCGGTAGTCCGCCACGTCATAGCCGTAGTCGCGCATCGGCGAGCGCATGATCGGCGACAGCCACACAGCGTCGATGCCCAGCCACGCGAGGTAGTCGAGGCGGTCGATGACGCCCTGGAGATCGCCGATGCCGTCGCCGTTCGAGTCGGCGAACGAGCGCGGGTAGACCTGGTAGACGACCCCCGTCTGCCACCACATCGGCCGCGGAGCGGACTCCGTGCCGGTCAGCCGCCGGTCCCGTACCGGACGACGCCGGTGACGACGCCGTAGTGGCTGACGTAGGTGCGGCGGCTGATGACCTTGCCCTTGTGGTAGACGGTCACCGTGCGCGACACGTCCATCCCGTCGTGCGGCACCTCCGTCCGCTCCGACCAGCCCTTGGGCTTGCTGGGGACGGCGACGCGCGAGTCACCCGCCTGCCGGACGTTGCTCACGCGCGGCGCGCCGATGACCACCTTGCGACCGGTGGGGACGCTGTACAGGTGGAACGTCACGTAGCCCGCGCCCCCGCTGCGGCTGTTGAGGCCGCGGATGAGGACCGGGTACTCGGTGTCGTTCGTCCAGGTCATGTCCTGGTTCGAGCCGCTGCCGGACTTGAACACCGTGGCATCGAGACCCATGGGATAGCGATCGATGTAGTAGTAGTGGTTCCGCCGGTCGCCCATCTTGTACCCGGCCCGAAGAGCGGCGTTGAACAGCGTCGTCGAGCAGGAGCAGATCCCGCCCGCGAGCGCGCCCTGCGGCTCGGTCTTGCCGTTGATGATCGCGCCGCCATCCTTGTAGCCCCTGGCGCGGGTGACCTCGCCGACGACGTCCCAGAAGCTGAACGTCTCGCCCGGGCCCACGACCCAGCCGTTGATGATCCGGGCCGGGATCCAGATGTTCGCCCCGAAGCCGTTGCGGTCCGAGATCGGGAAGTAGGTCGTCCATTTCGAGATCCGCTTCATCTTCGGCGCGATGCGCTTCGCGAGCTCGGTCGTGACGGCGGCGTCCTTCGTGACGACGACCGGGGAGAGCTCCCCGTCCGGCTGGGCTGCCTGCCGGTTCATGAGTGCCTCGATGATCGCGTCCTGGGTCGCGCCCCGATCGAGCTTCCGGCCGTCCTTGCTCGCCTTCGCGAACACGACCCGCGAGCCCGACAGCTTGAACCTCGCGTTGGTCGCCGGGCGGTCCACGTCGCGGGCGACCTGCTTGAGCAGCGGCTTGAGCCCGTCCCGGTCCACGACCGGCACGAACGAGCCGTCGCTGGTCGCCTCGAACGTGATCAGCGCCCGAAGCTTCGATCCCTTGATCGTCCACGTCGTGTCGCCGCGGGTCAGCGTGAGATCCCGGGCCATCCGCTCGGCGGTCGCGATCGCCGCGGTCGCGTCCGCAGTCTCGAAGGCCGGGACCTGGGTGGTGAACGGGACCTGGAGCCGGACGTCGGCCGGCGCGTCGATCGGCATGACCGCCGCCTCGACCGCGGCGAGCAGCGCCGCCTGGTCGACCGTCCGCCCATCGACGGAGCTCGTGGACTCGAAGCTGCCCTTGTCCGCCGTCAGCGTCGCGTCCACGGGGTCGCGGTCGATCGTCTTCGCGACCGCTTCGAGCGCGGCCGTCAGCTTCGCCCGGTCGTAGCGCACCGACGGCGTGACCGCGACGCCGTGGAGCGCGGTCTGCGGCGCGCCGATGAGGTCGGCGACGGCCTCGCCGCGTCGGCCGGCGGCGAGCGCCGCGTCCAGCATCGCGTCGATGTCCGGCTCCCGCCCGATCGCGCCGTACTGGAGCGTCTCGTTGCCGTCGGGGCCGACCAGCGTGATCGTGCCCGCGGCGTAGGTCCCGTAGGCATCCTCCAGCCGCTCGCGGGCCACGTCGGGCGACAGCCCCGACAGGTCGATTGAGCCGACCGTCACGCCGGGCAGGACCCTGCCCGTGTACTGCTGGCCGTACGCGTACAGCGCGCCGCCGCCAAGGGCGATCACCAGCGCGATGCCCAGGAGGAACGCGATCGCGAACCGGACGGCGAGTCCGCCCCCGTGGCTCGGAGCGGCGGGCTGGGGCTGGGCAGTCGTCATGAACGCAGGTCTCGCTGGTGTTCGCGGGATGGTAGCAGGGGGTACCCGTCAGGGCCGGCGACGAGCCTCGCGCGGGACGCGGGGCTCGCGCCGAACACGAGCCCTCGCGCGGGCGCGCGCGATCGTCAGCCCCCTGGCCCCGGTGTGGCGTCCAGTGCGGCCGTCCGGCCGCGGCAGGTTACGGATTCCGGGGGAGGACCACGACGCGGCGGTTGGGCTCCTCGCCGATCGACTGCGTCGCGACGCCGTCGTTGTCGCGCAGCGCGAGGTGGATCCAGCGACGCTCGAGCGCGGGCATCGGCTCCAGCTGGAGCATCTTGCCGGTCTCCGCGACACGCTCCGCGGCGCGAGTCGCGAGCTCGGCCAGCTGGCGCTCGCGGCGGCCGCGGTAGTCCTCGACATCGACCAGGACACGCGTCCACTGACCGGTTCGGCGGGACAGCATGAGGTTGACGAGGTGCTGCAGCGCGGACAGGCGCTCACCCTTGCGACCGATGAGCGACCCCAGCGCCTCGCGGTCGTTGTCGCCGCCCACGACGTTGAGCCGGCTCGTCTCGCCCTCGCGGATCTCGACCGTGACGCCCTCGAAGCCCAGGTGTCCCATGAGCGTCTCGAGGATCTCCTTGCCGGCGGCGAGCGCCTCGGGCGTCGCCTCGGCGGCCTCGAGCTCGGCTCGCTCCATGGCGAGCGAGCCACGGGCGGTGGTCACGGC
>DASSRG010000283.1:0-11402 GCA_035701885.1 Candidatus Limnocylindrales bacterium | reverse complement strand
CGCGTGCGCAAGGACGACCCGCGCACCGAGGCCTATGGCACCGTCGACGAGACCGTCGCCGCGCTCGGCCTCGCCCGCGCCGAGCTCCACCTCAAACGCCAGTACGGCGCGCTGTCGCCGAACTTCGGCGGGCTGGGCGACACGATCCTCCGGCTCCAGCGCGAGCTGTTCGTGGTCGGCGCGGAGCTGGCCACGACCCCGGAGGCCCGCGACCGGCAGCAGGACGGCGTGACGAAGGTGAGCCAGGCGATGGTCGACGCCCTCGGCGACACGCTGCAGGAGGCCGAGGCCGCGATCCAGCTCCCGAAGGAGTTCGTCGTCCCGGGCGAGACGCGCGTCAGCGCGGCGCTCGAGCTCGCCCGCACGACCGCCCGCCGCGCGGAGCGCCGGACCGTGACGCTCGCGGCGCACGACAACACCATTGCCGAAGGCCATATCCTTGCCTACCTGAACCGCCTGGCGGACCTCCTGTGGGTCCTCGCCCGGGTCGCGGAGCAGGCCGAGGCACGTGGAGCCACCATGGCCCGGCCGAACCGTACCCGCGGGCGCCGAGCCGCCGCATCGACGCACGACACAGACGGGAGCACCGAATGAACACCCAGCCTCTTCCCTCGCAGCTCGGCGTCCGGCCGGCGCCGGCGCTCGTCCAGCAGCTGCTGGTCGGCGCGTTCGGCTGGATGTTCGCGGGCCTGCTGCTGTCCGCCGGCGTGGCGTACCTCGTCGGAACCAACGTCCAGCTGCTCGAGACCGTCGCGAACTGGTGGTTCCTGCTCCTCATCGGCCAGTTCGTGCTGGTGATGATCATCTCGGCAGGCATCACCCGCCTGTCGGCGACGGCCGCCCTCGGGCTGTTCTTCGTCTACGCGGCGACGATGGGCCTGACGCTCGGCGTCATCGTCTGGGCGTACATCCAGACGCCCGGCGGCAGCACGGCGGTCGCCTCGGCGTTCCTCTCGGCATCGGCGATGTTCGGCGCCGCGGCGATCTACGGCGGCGTGACGAAACGGGACCTGACCAAGTTGGGCGGGATCCTGTTCATGGCGCTGATCGGCCTGATCGTCGCATCCGTCGTGAACATCTTCCTCGGCTCGAGCCAGCTCAACTGGGTCATCTCGATCGTCGGCGTGGTGATCTTCACCGCCCTCACGGCCTGGGATGTCCAGCGGATCAGCCGCGGGGACCTCGCGGTGATCACCGGCTCGCCGGAGAAGGGCGCCGTGATCGGCGCGCTCCACCTCTACCTCGACTTCGTCAACCTGTTCCTGTTCCTCCTCCGGCTGTTCGGCGGCAGCCGCAGCTAGGCGCGACGCGACGAACGGGGCTCGGCCAGGCCGGGCCCCGTTTTCGATTCAGGGAGCGGTGCGACGTCAGGGAAGCGGCAGCGCGAGGCCACCCTCACCCGCGTCCGCGAGGATCGCCTCGAGCTCGTCGGGCGGGAGGGGGCGGGCGAAGTAGTAGCCCTGGCCGCGGTCGCAGTCGAGCTCGCGGAGGCAGGTCAGCTGGCCCCAGCCCTCGATCCCCTCGGCGACGACGTTGATGCCCAGGCCGTGGGCGAGCGACACGACTGCCTGGACGATCGGCAGGTCGACAGTTGCCTCACGGCCGTCGAGGCCCAGTCCCGACACGAACGAGCGGTCGACCTTGATCGTGTCGAGCGGCAGCCGGCGCAGGTACGACAGCGACGAGTAGCCGGTGCCGAAGTCGTCGAGCACGAGCTGCACGCCGAGGCCGCGTAGCCCGCGCAGCCGCTCCACGGAGGCCTCGGACTGGTCCATCACGACGCTCTCGGTGATCTCGAGCTCCAGCGACGCCGGGTCGAGCCCGGTGTGGTCGAGGATCGCCGCGACGGTGGGCACGAGATCCGCCATCGCGAACTGGCGCGCCGAGAGGTTGACGCTGACGACGAGGTCTCGCGCCGCCTCGTACCGGCGCTGCCACTCCCGGACCTGCTGGCACGCGGTCTCCAGCACCCAGCGGCCGATGGGAAGGATCCGGCCCGTCTCCTCGGCCAGCGGGATGAACGACAGCGGCGGCACCACGCCGCGCACCGGGTGCAGCCAGCGGAGCAGGGCCTCCATGCCGACGATCCGGCCCGTGCCGAGGTCGACGATGGGCTGGTAGTGCAGCCGGAGCTCCGACCGGTCGATCGCGCGCCGTAGGTCGTGCTCGAGCGTCGCCCGGTCCACGGTCTGCGCGTGCATCTCGGGGTCGAACAGGATCGTGGAGCGCACCGGGTCCAGCTTTGCCCGATGGAGGGCGATCTCCGCCTGCTTGAGGAGCTCGCCCGCGTATGTCACGGTGGCCCGCCCGACGGCGAGACCGAGGCTCGCTCCCACGTTCACCTCGCGGCCCGCGAGATCGAACGGCTCGGCGATCGCGGCCTCGATCCGCTCCGCGACGCGCTCCGCCTCCCGGATGCTCCGGACGGGGCCGAGGAGCACGCCGAACTCGTCCGAGCCCAGCCGCGCGACGGTGTCCGTGGACCGGGCCGCGTTCAGCAGGCGCCGCCCCACCTCGGCGAGCAGCAGGTCACCCGCGTCGTGCCCCAGGCTCTCGTTGACGACCTTGAACCGGTCGAGGTCGAGCAGGATGAGCGCGATCCGCGCCGCGGAGGCGCCGCGCCGGCCCTGGGCCGCGCCGGGGCCGGCGGAGACGCCCGGCGTGCCCCCGGACTCCAGCTGCTCCGCGAGCCGGGTCAGCAGCAGCGTCCGGTTCGGGAGCCCGGTGAGGAGATCGTGGAGGGCGGCGTGGGCACGTTGCCGGACCTCCGTCTGGGCCCGCTCGAACAGGCGCGCATTGTCGAGCGCGATCGAGGCCAGCTGGGCGAAGCGCACCACGGCCTCGACCTCGCGCTGGCTGAACGGCCGCGACACGTCACCGGACGCGAGCCCGATGTTGCCCAGCACCTCGCCGCCTGACGTGAGTGGCACGGCCAGCACCGCGCCGAAGTCCTCGCCGGGCAGGTCGGGCGCACGGTTCTCGTACAGCGCGTAGTCCTCGATGACGGCGGGCTGCCCGGTCCGGACGACCTCCCAGCCGACGCCCTTGCCGGCCGGCAGCCGATACCCGTCGTACGTCTCGAACATCCCGGTGCCCACCCGGGCCACGAGCGCAGAGCCGCCCTCGCCATCGTCCTCGAGCAGGTACAGGAAGCCGTGCTTCACGCCGACGAGGCCCGCGGCCCGCTCGATGATCTCGTGGAGCAGCTCCCGGGGCTCGAGCCGCTCCAGGAGCTTGAGCGTCGTCTGGTCGACCGCGGCGAGGTACAGGTCGCGGGTCGGGTCATCGCCCGTCCCGCGTGAGCGGTCGTGCGGCTTGGCCAGGTACAGCGCGCGGTCGGCCACGGCGACCAGGCCGTCCTTCGTCCACGCGTCCTTGGGGAACGTCGCGATCCCGACGCTCACCGTGACCAGCGGGCCGAACGTGTCCGTGAGCCGCGCGACGGCGGCCCGGATACGGTCGCCCACCTCGCGTGCCTCGGACGCGGACACGGCGGGGAGGATGATCGCGAACTCGTCGCCGCCGTAGCGGTAGACCCGGTCCTCGGCGCGGATCGAGTCGGTCATCACCTGTGCCACCCGCGCGAGCAGCGCGTCGCCCTCGGGATGCCCGTGGGTGTCGTTGTAGGCCTTGAACGAATCCAGGTCGAGCATCAGCAGCGTGAACGGCCGCTCGTGCTCCACGAGCGTCGCGAGCTCGAGCTGGAACGCCCCGTGGTTGCGCAGCCCGGTGAGCGCGTCGTGCTCCGCCTTCGTGACCACGGCGCCGTGCGCCTCGGCGTTGCGCAGGGCGATCGACGCCTGGCCCGCGAACAGCTTGACCAGCTCGAACTCGTCCTGGCTGAAGTGCGCCTCCTCCTCGCCCATCCGCGCGAGGTTGAGTGTGCCGATGACCTCCCCGCCCACGAGCAGCGGGCACACGATCATCGATTCCGCCTCCTCAGGCGTGCCGGGAATCTGGATCGAGCGCTGGTCCAGGTGTGCGTCATTGGCGAGGACGGCCTCGCCGTGGCGGATCGCCCAGCCCGTGATGCCGGCGTCGAGCGGGCCCTCGTGCTGCAGGATCACGTCCGCGAACCGGTCCCGGGCGACGACGGCCCGCCGGACCCACGCGGCGCGGTCCACCCGGTAGATCGTCAGCGAGTCGTACGTCACGACCGCCTTGAGGCTGTCGGCGATCATCTCGAGCACGCCCGACGGGTCGAGGGTAGCCAGGAGCCGCTCGTTGACCTCGAGCAGGCGGCGCTGGCTCTCGAGCCGGTGGCGGAGCTCCTGCTGCTGGCGGCGGACCTGCCCGAACGCCTCGGCGTTGATCACCGCCTGCGCGGCGTAGCTCGCGAAGATCTCGAGCGTCCGCTCGTCGTCCTCGTCGAACTGGTCGTAGCCAAGCTTGGACAGCACGATGACGCCGAGCACCCGCGACTCGTACGACATCGGGACGACGAGCATCGACTCCGCGGCCTGGCGCTCGCCGACGTGGCGCCCCCGCGGGTCCGAGCCGGCGTCCCCGAGCCTGATCGACCGGTTGTGCGCGGCGACCCACCCCGTGAGCCCCTCGCCGATCCGGACCCGCAGCATGTCGGTCGTCGGCGTGCCGATCCCCTGGAACTCGCCGTGGAACGCGATCGGCTCGCACACGCGGGCCGCCTCGTCCACCCGATACACCCGGATGGTGTCGTGCGCGATCAGCCGGTCCGCCTCACCCACGATCGTCTCGCCGATGCCCTGGACGTCCTGGATCCGGTTGAGCCGGGACGTCAGCTCCTGGATCGCGCGCAGCCGCGCCTCGCCCTCGCGGACGGTGTTGAACAGTCGCGCGTTCGCGACCGCCGTCGCCATCTGGGCCGCGAACGTCGTGCACAGCGCGAGCTCGTCGGCGCTCCAGTCGTACGGCTCGTAGTGGTAGAGGACGAGGAGGCCGACGGGCTCGTCGCGGAAGATCAGCGGCACGAAGTTGACCGTGCGATAGCCGAGCCGGATGTAGATGTCGGCGAAGTTGGGTGCCCGCGACGGGTCCTCGAGGACGATCGGCCGCCGCTCGGCGACGGCGCGGTTGCCGATGACCGGGGCATCCGCGGTGATCTTGGCGACGGCCGCGATCATCGCGACGTCGAGGTCGCGGTGGGCGACGAGCTCGTACGGGTGGCGGCCGGGATTGAACAGCCACAGGCCGGCGACATCGGCACCGAACAGCGATTGCGAGGAGTCGAGGACGTCCTCGAACACCTGGGTCAGGCGGAGGTTGGCGCTGACCTCGGCGACGACGCGGCGGAGGGCCTCGATCCGGGCATCCGAGTCCGCCGCCGACCAGCGCGGGTCGTCGTGCTCGGGTGGCGCCGCGGCGCGCGTCCCGGTGGGACGCCGTCGGTCGGCCGGTGTGCTGTCGTCGAGGGCGAGCGCCATCGGCGGGCTGTGGGTACCCCGGGTGCGGAGAAACGCGCAGGCGCCGACGTGGTACCTGCGGGGTGTCAGGGGGCACCGTAGTCAAGCCAAATCAATCGAGCGATAGGACGGTGGTACCCGACGAACGGGTGACCGGGGCGGTGCCGTCGCGCACCGGCGGACGAGGCCCGCCCGGGAGCGTAGGACCATGGCGCGGGAAGGGGCCCCCGGGCGGCTGAACCGGGATCGGCGGGCGCGGGTAGTTGGGGCAATGAGGGATGCGATGGTCGGCCGGCGCCGGCCGGTGGTGGCGGCGCTCGCCGTCGTCGTCGCGCTGGGCGTCGGCGGGTGTGGGCCGGACCTGGCCGACCCGATCACGCCACGTGCCGGCTCGGACGTCTCCAGGTCCGCGGAACCGACGGTCACGCCGGAGTCCGCGTCCACCCCGTCGCCGTCGGATCCCGTGACCGGCTCGTTCCGGCGCGGAGGCGTGCCGGTTCCGCCGGACCTCCTGATGAGCGTCGTCGCCGCGTGCAAGGCGCTCCCGACGCCGGCCTACGCCGAGGAGATCGGCAGCCGGCCCGTCGCCGTCGCGGACCTGCGCGGTGACAGCGTCGTGGTCGCGGTCTTCGCCGGTGGCGACGGCGCGACCGGGTGCCGGGCCACGCTCGGTGAGGACGGCCCGCAGGCGTCGCTGTTCGCCGTTGACGCTGCCGACGTCCCGCTCGCGGAAGGCGCGATCACCCTCGGCGCCTACGAGCTCGACGAGGACGGGCCGGGTGAGCGGACGCTCGCGGTGGGGCAGTACGGCGACCGTGTCGTCAAGGTGCGCGCCGGGTTCGACGACGACACGTACGTCACCTCGTCGATGGACAACGGCTGGTACGCCATGTGGTGGCACGGTTCCGTGCGCCCGGCGGTCATCGTCGGGGCCGACAACCGGAACGAGGCGATGGGGAAGCTGACGCCACCGACCGGCTCCGGCACCCCGTAGGGTCGCGCGCTCTCGACCCATCGCCGGCCTCGGCGCGCAGTACGGTTTCGCTGGCTCGGGGGACCGGCGCGCAAAGATGGAACCGCCACCCCGGCGACAACCGACATCCGCATGAAGGCGACAGGTCGTCGCCGGCAGAGGCCAGGGAGGCCATGGACGCTTCGATCGTGGAGCGGGCCCGTGCGGGTGATCGGGAGGCGTTCGCGACGCTCGCCCGTCACGCCCTTCCCTGGATGGATGGTGTTGCGCGTCTGACGCTGCGCGACCCGGAGCTCGCCCGGGATGCGGTGCAGGAGGCGCTGGTCCGCGCCTGGAAGAGCCTGCCGGGGTTGCGCGACCCCGAGCAGTTCCAGGCCTGGCTGCGCCGCCTCGTCATCCGGGCATGCATCGACGAGCTGCGGCGGACCCGCGGCCGTCATCGCGTGGAGGTGGCGCTCACCGACCTCCACCACCCCGAGATCCTCGACTCGAGCCTGTCGTCGGCCGACCGCGACGCCCTCGAGCGCGCCTTCCGGCGCCTCGATCCCGTCCAGCGATCGGCCGTCGCGCTGTTCTACTACCTCGACCTGTCCGTGGCCGAGGTCGCCGCCGCGCTCGAGCTGCCCGAGGGAACCGTCAAGTCGACGCTCTCCCGGAGCCGTGCCGCGCTGCGCGCCGCCCTCGAAGCCGACGCCCGCCCCGGCGCCGCCCTGGAAGGAGGCGTCGCGTGAGCTCGCGTCACGACCCCGATCTGCTGATCACCACCTGGGTCGCCGAAGCCGCTGGCGGCGGCGCGCCCGACTACCTCTCGGAGGTCCTCGCCGTGGTCGAACGCACGTCACAGCACCGGTGGGCCCGATGGGTTCCCGGCGCGGGGGTCTCGGCCCCCGACCGCGCGCCGCTCGTCCGGTCGCGCGCCCTGCTCATTGCCGCAGCCGCGCTCGTTCTCCTGGTGATCGGCGCGGCGCTTGCCGCCGGCGCGTTCCGCAAGCCGGCGTTCACGCTGCAGCAGTCGATCACCCTGCCCGGCGCCACCGGCGTGATGTTCGTCGGCCGGTCTGACGATGCGCTGTGGGCGACTGTCCCCTACGGCGTGGTGCGCATCGACCCCCAGACGGGCGCCCTGACGCACTACGACGTCGAGGGCGGCAGCCCGGATCTCACGGGCGTCCTGGAGCACGACGGCAGGATCTACGTCGCCGACTATCACGCCGGCATCCGGGCGATCGACGCCGCGACGGGCACCCAGACGGGGTTGATCCCCGCAGACAAGGCGGGCGGCCTCCAATGGCAGGACGGGCTCTGGGTCGGGACCGCCGACCGGGGCGTCGTCAGGATCGACCCGGCGACGGGCATGGATACCCTGTCGTTCCCCGACGCGATCGCGTACGCGCTGAGCCCGACCGCGCTGTGGTACCTGGCGACGACCGCGAACGGCTACGTCGCCGTCGAGGCGGATCCGGCGTCGGGCGTCGAGCGCCGGCGGGTCCCGATCCCGTTCGAGGTCGCCGCCACGATCACGATCGATCCCGCCGGCAACCCCTGGCTGTACCGCCGCGGGCTGACGATGACGAGCGTCGCAACCATCGACGCCGCCAGCGGGTCGGTGACGACGCCATTCACCCTTCCGTACGACGCCATCGGCGGGATCGGTCCGATCGCCGACTCGATGTGGGCGCTGCCGGCGGCGCACACCCCGTACGGGTCGCACCTCGTGGAGCTGTCGCCGTCCGGCCCGACGGGCCGCGTCGAACCGACGCTGGAGGGCCTGGATCCCGATGGCGCGATCGTCGCGTTCGATTCGGTCTGGATCCCGTGGGAGGGCCCCGGGACCCTCAACCGCTTCCCAGTGGGCGCGCTGGCGCGGTAGCGCTCGTCCTCCTCCCCGCGACGTCCGCCCGGCCGTCATCGGTCGCTCGCTCCATGCGAGGCGCACAATGGCCCGGCCGGCAGTGGCGGACAGCGGGGAGGACGGTGCGATGCGGATCGCGATCATCGGTGCGGGCAACGTCGGCGGCGGGCTCGGCAAGGCACTGTCCCAGGTCGGCCACGAGGTGGTGTTCGGCGTCCGCGACCCGGACAGCACGAAGACCCAGGCCGCGCTGGCCGATGTCGGCGAGGCCACGGCGACGACGCCGTCGGAGGCGGTGGACGGCGCTGACGTCATCGTCGTTGCTCTCCGCCCGGTGGCGATCGGCGCGACCGTGCGCGACCTGCCGCCCCTCGACGACCGGATCGTGATCGACGCGATGAACCGGTTCGACGGCGAGCCCGGACGATCAACCACGGACGACCTCGCCGACCTGCTGCCCGGCGCGAAGCTCGCCAAGGCGTTCAACACGATCGGCTTCGAGAACCTCTCGACCGCGCGCAACAGGGAGGTGCCGGCCGCGATGTTCGTCGCCGCCGACGACCCCGATGCCAAGCGGCTCGCGATGCTCCTCGCGCAGGAGATCGGGTTCCAGCCCGAGGACGCCGGCGGGCTGGCGAACGCCTACCCGCTCGAGCAGATGGTCAAGGTCTGGCTGGCACTGTCGCAGGCCCACGGCCGGACCGTCGGCTTCGCGATCACCGACGGATAGCGCTCCCGGCTACGGCGTCGGCAACCGGGTCCATCGCCACTCCCACGTCGGACCGAGCTCAGGGTCCTCCTGGTCCGCGACGTGCGCGAAGCCCAGCGACTTCAGCACGCCGGTCGATGGGTTCGGCCCCGGCAGAGTGTGCGCGATGACGTGGTCGACCTCGTCGCCGCCGATGGCCGTTTCGACGAGCGCCCGGGCAGCCGCTGTGCCATACCCCCGGCCGCGGTACTCCGGTGCGATCTCATAGCCGATCTCGACCGTGCGGTCATCCGGCGGCCCCGCGAACCCGCCCGAGCCCAGCAGCCGGCCAGTCGTGGCATCGAGGAACAGGTGCATCCACCACCCGTGCTCAGCCAGCGGCGCAGACGTGAGGCGCTCGACGGTGAAGTCGATTGCCTCCGGGAACTCCGGCCACCCGTCCGGCACGGGCGAGCCGATCACCTCGCCGAATCGCGCGCGGCTTTCCAGCAGCGCCTCGAGCAGCGGCACCGTCGCCTGGACGAGTCGTACCTTCCGACCGACCGGCATGCAAGTCTCCAATGGGCAGGGCACCCTTCGTTGACCGGGTTCCGCGCCCGGGGCTAGACTAATCCCGACGAAAACGGTCGGAATTCCTGCGGCCATCGCCGCCGTGCCGACCGGTCTCCGACGAGGATCGACCCCTGGTGCACCGCACGAGCTTCCATGGTTCCGGCGCCGTCGCCTTCTCCACGAAGGGCGAGTACGGCGTGCGGCTCATGGTGCAGCTCGGGCGCCGGTATGGGACCCGGCCGGCGAGCCTCGCGGAGATCGCGCTCGACGAGGACCTGCCGCGCGCGTACCTCGAGCAGCTCGTCACCAGCCTTCGTGACGCCGGCCTCGTCGTGTCCACCCGTGGCGCCCGCGGCGGCTATCAGCTGGCGCGCCCGCCCGACCAGGTCCGCATGAGCGACGTGCTCCGGGCGCTCGAAGGGCCGATCGCGCCGATGATCTGCGCCTCGGACGCCGAGGAGCACCAGGCGTGCGACCGGTCCGCCCGCTGCACCGTCAACGTGCTGTGGGTCCGCGTCCGCGACGCGATCACGAGCACGCTCGACAGCATGACCCTCGCGGACCTCGTCCCGGTCCGCCACGTGACCCTCGACCCCCGTCCGGCGACGAACGCCGGCGTCGCCATCGGCGACGCCCTGGATGCGCTGGCCGAACCCACTCTCTCAGGAGCCCCTTCGTGACCATTGCCGACGACCGCGAGCTGGTGATCAGCGGCCTCCGTGTCGCTCCCGCGGCCAACCCCGACCGCGAGATCCTCCAGGGGATCGACCTCACGATCCGCAAGGGCGAGACCCACGCGATCATGGGCCCCAACGGCTCGGGCAAGACGACCCTCTCGTACGCGCTCATGGGGCACCCGGCATACGTCGTGACCGGCGGCGAGGTCCGCTGGAAGGGCTACAACCTGCTCGACCTCTCGGCCGACAAGCGCGCCCGGCTCGGCCTGTTCCTCGCCTTCCAGTACCCGACCGCGATCCCCGGCCTGTCCGTCGCGTCGTTCGTGCGCAGCGCGCTCAACGCGAAGCTCCAGGGCATCGACAAGAACCCGGACATCGACCCGACCGACGCGACCCGGGGCGGCGTCACGATGCTCGAGTTCCGCCGCAAGATGCGCGAGAAGATGGCCCTCCTCAAGATGGAGGATTCGTTCGCGACCCGGTACGTCAACGAGGGCTTCTCGGGCGGCGAGAAGAAGCGGCTCGAGATGCTCCAGATGGCGATGCTCGAGCCCGAGTTCGCGATCCTCGACGAGACCGATTCCGGCCTCGACATCGACGCGCTGCGGATCGTCGCCGAGGGCGTCAACGCCCAGCTCAATCCGAACATGGGCGTGCTGCTGATCACCCACTACCAGCGGCTGCTCAACTACATCCAGCCCGACTTCGTCCACGTCCTGGCCGCCGGCCGGATCGTGACCTCCGGCGGCAAGGAGCTCGCGCTCCGGCTCGAGGAGGAGGGCTACGGCCCCATCCTCCGCGAGAACGGGCTCGAGACGAGCGTTCCGGACGAGGCACTCGTGGTCCCGCAGGAGCCGGAGGCCGCGGCCGTCGGCCGCTGACCCTCGACCGATGACCACCGAGACGCGTCCGGCCGCCGAATCGCCCGCCGTCCCCGACGCCGGCTCGCCCGGCGCCGACCCGCTCGACCCCGCTCGGATCAAGCTCGACTTCCCGATCCTGGCTCAGCAGATCCATGGGCACCAGCTCGTCTATCTGGACTCGGCCGCGACGTCGCAGAAGCCGAACGCCGTCATCGACGCCGTCGACGCCTACTACCGCGGCTACAACGCGAACATCCACCGCGGCATCTACGAGATCGCCGAGAAGTCCACCGCGGCGTGGGAGGAGTCCCGGGTCAAGGTCGCGCGGCTGATCGGGGCGCCGGATCCGCACGAGATCGTGATGGTCCGCAACGCGACCGAGGCGATCAACCTCG
>DASSRG010000282.1:0-3323 GCA_035701885.1 Candidatus Limnocylindrales bacterium | reverse complement strand
CGCCGCGGCCGACGAGCTTCGCGTTCGTCACCTCCTCGATGACGATCGGGGCGCCCATGCCGAAGGCGAGGGCCAGCGCCTCGTAGCCGCCGTTCGCGCGGTAGTCGTCGAGGCTGGTGGGGTCGACCCGCCCGACGCGCGCGAGGAGCAGCAGATCCGGGTCACCCGCCTGGGGCGCGAGGCCACGGACCCACTCGAGCGGCTCCGCCGGCACGTTCCGGAGCTCGGCCCGGACGCGCGCCGGGCCCTCCTCCGCGACCTCGGCCGCCCAGCCAAGCGTGTCGATGACGGCGGTCGCGTCGTCCAGCTCGCCGACGACGAGGCTGCCCGGCTCCTCCCCGGCGATCGTGACGAGGACTGCCGGGGCTCGCTCGCACTGGCCGAGGCACGGGCTCGGGAGCCACGTCGTCCCGCTGTCGCCGAGCTCCGCGCCCGCCGGTCCGGCTTCGGTCTCCAACGCCTCGGTGATGCGGGCCGCGCCGGCGAGCCGGCACGCGATGTCGTCGCACACGTGGGCGACGATCGGCGGGCGGGGCGTGGTCGGGGTCAGGGCGTAGAAGCTGGCGACGCCATACGCCTCGGCGGGGGGGACGGAAAGCCGTTTCGAGATGTGGTTGAGTGCGCCGCGGCTCACCCAGCCGGCGCGTGCGGCCGCGGCGTTCAGCGCGGGGAGCAGGAGGTCGCGCCGGGCCCGGGCCGCGTGGCCGCCGTGTGCCGCGTGGCCGTCGAGCGAGATGTCCCGGACGCCACCGTCCCAGCCGCCCCGCGCGGGGCCGATCTCCGGGTCGAGGACGGCGTCGATCGCCGCTCGCTCGTCGGGTGTCGCGGCGGGTCCGACGACGTGCAGATCCATCGGCGCCGAGTGTAACCGTGCGGCACCCCGGGGTCCGGACGGTGCCATCGTGCGCTCCCGCGCGGAAGTCGCCATTTCGCACTCCGGGTGAGAGCTCCTGGCGCCGTGGCGTCGCGGGTCGTACCCCGGGTGCGAACTCCGACATTGAGGCGAGGCACGAAGCTGTGCATCGGGCGGAGTCCGCACCCGCACGTCGAGGCGCGACGCGTGGCCACGCGACGACGACACGCCCGGCACGCCCCTGGCGGAACGTCGATCCGGAATGCGCACCCAATCGGGCGATTGTCGGACTGTGGTTCCGGTGCCCGGCGCTCGTGACCGCGCGATGGCGCGCATTCCATCGTCGCCCGGACCCGTGCTCCGGATCTCGGCCGGATCCGCGCGTAATCCGGACTGGCAGTCCGCTTCGCGCGCGCCGGCGCTGTCAGGCGACAGGTGCGGGGGCGGTCGCCGGCGCGGTCGCCGGCGTCTCGAGCTTCTCGACGCGGATCGCCGTGGCCTTGAACTCGGCCGTGCCCGACTTCGGGTCCGTGGCGTCGATCGTCAGGTTGTTGACCTGGACCTCGTCCTGGAAGTGGAAGGTCATGAACGCCAGCCCCGGCCGAAGACCCGCGTCCACCCGCACCGGCGCCTCAACGGAGCCACGCCGCGAGATCACCCGCACGCGCTCCCCCTCGACCAGCCCCAGCGACGCGACGTCTTCGGGCGACAGGTCGATCGCCTCGCGCTTCCGCCGCGGGTAGTTGTAGCCGCCGGACTGGACGCCCGTGTTGTACGAGTCCAGCCGCCGCCCGGTGGTCAGCCGGAGCGGGAACTCCGGCGTGAGCCGGTCAACCGGCGGTTCGTGCTCGACCGGCACGAACGGCGCGCACGTCCCGGGCACCGGGTCCTCCCACAGCCGCGAGTGGAGGAACAGCTCGCCCGGGTGGTCCTCGTCGTAGCACGGCCACTGGATCCCGCCGAGCGCCTCCAGCCGCGCGTACGTCATCCCGCGATGCACCGGCGAGACGGCCCGCACCTCGTTCCACACGGCCTCCGCGGAGGCCTCGCCCCAGTCGTGGCCCAGGCGCCGCGCGATCTCGAACAGGATCCACAGGTCGTC
Source organism: Candidatus Limnocylindrales bacterium (assembly GCA_035701885.1). Taxonomy (GTDB): domain Bacteria; phylum Chloroflexota; class Limnocylindria; order Limnocylindrales; family CSP1-4; genus CAIXZV01. The sequence goes on along the minus strand of DASSRG010000282.1, from coordinate 1,368 downwards.
GCGCGCCTCGCCCGGCGGCTCGATCGCCTTGCGCACCCGCTGGACGCGCCGCTCGGAATTCGTGACCGTGCCCTCGGTCTCGGCCCACGCGGCAGCCGCCGGCAGCACGACATCGGCGATCTCGGCGGTCGCGGTGAGGAAGATGTCCTGGACGACGAGGAAGTCGAGGCCCATCAGCCGCTGCTCGGTGAGGTGGCGGTCCGCCTCGGACTGGAGCGGGTTCTCGCCCAGGACGTAGAGCGAGGTCAGCTCCCCGCGGTCCATCGCCTCGAACATGCCCGACAGGTGCCAGCCCCGCTTCGACGGCACCCGCCGCCGCCAGACCTGCTCGCAGTTGTCGCGCAGCGCATCGTTCTCGACGTGCTGGAACCCGGGCAGCCGGTCGGGGAGGGCGCCCATGTCGCCGCCGCCCTGGACGTTGTTCTGGCCGCGAAGGGGGTTGATGCCGGACCCGTACCGACCCACGTGACCCGTGAGCAGCGCCAGCGAGATCAGTGCGAGGACGTTGTCGACGGCGTTGTGGTGCTCGGTGATCCCGAGCGTCCAGCAGATCATCGCCCGGTCCGCCTTCGCGTACGCGTGCGCGGCCTCGCGGATCGCGGCCGCGGGCACGCCCGTCTCGCGCTCGGCGTACTCGAGCGTGTACGGCTCGACCGTCCGCCTGTAGTCCTCGAAGCCGGACGTGGCCCGAGCGATGAACTCCTCGTTCGCGAGGCCGGCGTGGATGATCTCGCGGCCCATCGCGTTGGCCATCGCGATGTCGGAGCCGACGTCCAGCCCGAGCCACAGGTCGGCCCATTCCGCGGACGACGTGCGCCGCGGATCGATCGCGATCAGCCGCGCACCCCGACGCACCCCCTTCAGGAGGTGGTGGAAGAAGATCGGATGCGTCTCCCGGGCGTTCGAGCCCCACAGGAGGAAGAGGTCCGTCTCCTCGGCTTCACGATATGAGCTGGTACCGCCACCAGCGCCGAACACGGTCGCCAGACCGGCGACAGAGGGGGCGTGTCAGGTGCGGTTGCAGCTGTCGATGTTGTTGCTGCCCAGGACGGTCCGGACGAACTTCTGTGCCGTGTAGTTGACCTCGTTGGTCGACTTGCTGCACGAGAAGAAGCCGTAGGTCCTGGAGCCGTGCGCCGCGCCCGCCGCCTGCAGCCCTTCGACGACCCTGGTCAGCGCCTCGTCCCACGTCGCGGGGCGGAGGGTGCCGGTCCGACGGTCGCCGTCGCGTACGAGCGGCGTCGTGAGGCGGACGTACTCCTTCGGCACGGGCGTACCTCGGTGCGATGTCCGATGCGGGTGAGTCTAGAACTGTGGCGCTCACGCGTCGCGCATCGTTTCGCTCCGGGCTCGCGTTTCTCCGGTTCA
>DASSRG010000281.1:0-7127 GCA_035701885.1 Candidatus Limnocylindrales bacterium | reverse complement strand
GGCGCCGGAACGGCCGTCTTCGACGGCGCGGTCGTCAATCCGGGCGTCGTGACCGGGCCGATCTGCGTCGTCAACACCAACGCGACCGTGGAGCACGACTGTCAGCTGGGCACGAACGTGCACGTCGCGACAGGCGCCACGGTGAGCGGCGGGGTGACGATCGGCGACCACACCTTCGTCGGCGCCGGCTCCGTCGTCATCCATGGGGTCCGGATCGCCCCGGGATGCCTCATCGGTGCGGGAGCCGTGGTCACCGCCGACCTGACCGAGCCCGGCACGTACGTCGGAGCGCCCGCGCGGAGGATCCGGTGAGCACGGGTGATGCCCTGGCGGTGATCCCGGCCCGCGGTGGATCGCGGCGTGTGCCCCGCAAGAACATCCGCGAGATGCACGGCCGGCCGCTGCTCGCCTACTCGATCGAGGCCGCTCTGACCAGCGGCCTCTTCGCCCGGGTCGTGGTGTCGACGGACGATGCCGAGATCGCCGACGTCGCCCGGACCGCGGGGGCGGACGTCCCGTTCCTGCGGGCCGCCGACCTCGCCGACGACGTGACGCCCGTGTCGCGGGCGACGATCGACGTCGTGGATCGCCTCGAGGCCGCCGGCGAGGCGTACCGCGACGTCTGCCAGCTGATGCCGAATTGTCCGCTGCGCACCGCGGACGACGTGGTGGCCAGCCATCGGGAATTCACCGAGCGGCCGGCCGAGGCGCAGATCTCGGTAGCCCGGTACGGCTGGCAGACCCCCTGGTGGGCGATGCGCCGGGGCGCGGACGGCACCCTGGAACCCATCTTCCCGGATGAGATGCAGCGGCGGAGCCAGGACCTGCCGGACCTGGTCTGTCCGACGGGAGCGGTCTGGTGGGCCCGGACCGACGCGCTGCGCCGCGCGGGAACGTTCCACCTTCCGGGCAGGACCGGCTGGGAGATCGACTGGACGCATGCGATCGACATCGACACGGAGGACGACTGGCGGCTCGCGGAGGCGTTGATGGCGCGTCCATGAGTGCCGTCGCCCTCTACACGGCGGTCTATCCCGGCGCCGCCCGCTTCCTCCACGACTGGTACGCGTCGGTTCGGGCACAGGCCGATCGCGACTTCGATCTCTGGATCAGCCTCGACGGGCTGACCGAGGCGGCGGTCGTCGAGCGGTTGGGGACGCGGCCGCCCGCGACGTTCGTGGTCGCCGAACCCGGCTTCACGCCCGCCGAGGTCCGCCAGCAGGCGCTCACCCGGATCGCGGACCGCTACGACGCGGTCGTCCTCGTCGACAGCGACGACCTCCTCCACCCGGACCGCGTGGCTGCCGCACGAGCGGGCCTGCAGGGTGCGGATGTCGCCGCCTGCGGTCTGCGCCTGGTCGATGAGGATGGACAGCCGCTGGGGGTGTCCCTCGAGACTCCCCCCGACGAGGAGGCTGAGACGACGCTACCGCGCACCAACGTCTTCGGCCTCTCGAATACCGCCTACAGGTCCGCGGTGCTCCGAGCGTGCCTTCCGATCCCGGCCGCGGCCGCTCTCGTGGACTGGTACCTCGTCACGATGGCCTGGCTGCAGGGCGCTCGCCTGGCGTTCGATCCGATCCCCCGAATGGACTATCGCCAGCACGGCTCGAACATGGCCAGAATCCGGTCACCGTTCACGCCGGAACGCGTGCGGACCGACACGGCGCTGGTCCGGGAGCACTTCCGGCTGGTGCTGGACGGCCTGCCGACGGGGGCGAACCCGGCCCGGGCGACGCAGCTTCGCGACGCCGCCACGGATGTCGCTGCCTTCGAGCAGCGCGTCGTCCGGGACGCGACGATCCTCGCCCGCTACGTGCGGGAGCTCAACGCCGCGCCGCCGCCCCTCGTCTGGTGGGCATCCGTCGCCCATCCGCCCCTGCGATCCTTGTGGAGCACCGCGAAGGAGCCAACGTGAGAATCGTCAACCTGGGGAACGTGGCCGTGGGCGGCGACCACCCGCCCTACATCGTTGCGGAGGTCGGCTCCAACCACAACGGCGACATGGACCTGTGCCGCCGGCTGATCGACGCCGCAGCCGATGCGGGCGCGAACGCCGTCAAGTTCCAGTCCTGGAGCGAGGCGTCGCTCATCTCCAACGAGGAATACGAGCGGAACCCGACCTACGCGGACAAGAAGAAGCACTTCGGTTCGCTCCGCGAGATGGTGCGCGCCTATCAGCTCACCCCGGAGCAGCACGTGATCGCGAGCGACCACGCCCGGGCCCGCGGCATCGCCTTCTGCTCCAGCGCGTTCGCTCCGGCCGAGGCCGACCTGCTCGCGGGGCTGGACGTCCCGTTCATCAAGATCGCCTCGATGGACGTCACGAACCTGCCGCTGCTCGCGCATGTCGCCGCGATCGGGAAGCCCGTCGTGCTGTCGACGGGGATGGCCACGCTCGGCGAGATCGAGCGGGCCATGGACACGATCCGGGGCGAGGGCAACGAGGACGTCGTCCTGCTCCACTGTGTCTCGATCTATCCGCCGGCGCCGTCCACCGTCCACCTGCGCAACATGGACACCCTGCGGCGCGCCTTCGATGTCCCGGTGGGGTTCAGCGACCACACGCTCGGCACGGCGGTCCCGCTCGCCGCCATCGCCCTCGGCGCGTGCTTCATCGAGAAGCACTTCACGCTGGACAAGGACATGGAGGGCTGGGATCACGCGATCTCGGCCGATCCGCCCGAGCTCCGGACCATCGTGGAGGACGGGCGCATCGTCCACCAGGCCCTGGGCAGCACGCGACGGGTGGTGTCGGACGCCGAGAACACGAAGCGCGGCCCGTTCCGCCGGAGCCTCGTCACGAGGACGGCGCTGCCTGCCGGGCACGTCCTCACCGAGGCGGACCTGGACGCGAAGCGACCGGGGACCGGCATCGGCCCCGACGAGATCCGGTACGTCATCGGGCGGCAGCTCGCCGCGGACCTCGTCGAGGACCAGGTGATCCGCTGGGAGCACCTGCGCTAGATTTCATCGCCCCTGTCAGAGGATCACCATGGCGCGCCCGGTGTACGTCGTCCATTGCGTGGATACGGAGGGACCGCTCCACGAGTCGGTGGACGCGACCTTCGAGCGGCTGAAGGCCATCTTCGGGCTCGATCTCGAGCCCAGCGTCGCGCTGCTCCGGCAGCTGCAGGCGGGCGAGGTCGACCTGGGCGGCATCGAGTCGGCGGTGCGCAAGGTCGTGGACCCGCACCTTCTCGCCTACAACGACACCTGGGACAAGGTCGACGACATGCTCGCGTCGTGCATGTCGCCGGAGTTCCGCGAGCAGACGCTCGACTCCGATGGCCGGGGCTGGGTCTACAACTGGTTCTGCGTCGACCACGTGGACTACGACGTCAACCCCCGGCGACGCGACATCGGCTACCACAACGTGTTCGACCACTACCAGGGCGTCATCCGCGAGACCGGCTCCGCCCAGGACGGCGTCCAGCTCCATTACCACCCGCATGCGTTCTCCCGCGTGGCGAATCACAGCGCGACGCACTGGTGGGCGTCGTCCGACAGCCTCGGCCAGGTCCTGTCGCGCCGGGTCATCGACCGCCAGTGGTTCCCGGCCGCCCATCGGGCCGGCTTCCATGTCACCCGGCCGGACAGCCACTGGTTCCTCGAGCAGCACATCCCGTTCGACCTCTCGAGCCAGGCCGTCGCCGCGGTGGCCGAGGACTCCGCGCAGTCCGGCCTGGACGACGGCCGCTGGGGTGACTGGCGCCGTGCGCCCGTCACCTGGGAGCCCTACCACCCGGCGCACGACGACTATGAGTCGCGCGGGTCCTGCCGCCGCTGGATCGCGCGCTGCCTCAACATCGGCACCCGCTACCGCCTCCTGGCCGAGGAGCACGTGCGGCAGGCGTTCGCCGAGGCCGAGGCGGACCGGCCCGTGGTGCTCGCCTTCACCAACCATGACTTCCGCGACATGCGCCCGGACATCGAGGGCGTGCGCGAGCTCCTGGTCCGGGTGGGACGCGAGTTCCCCGACGTGCCGTTCCGCTTCAGTGAGGCCGTCACGGCGATGCGCGAGGCGCTGCAGCTCCCCGTGGAGGCCGCCTGCGACATGGCCGTCACGTTGACCCGGACCGGCCCCGCGACCCACGTCCTCGAGATCCGGTCGCAGGTCCCGACCTTCGGCCCGCAGCCATGGCTCGCGCTGCGGACGAAGGCCGGAACGTATCACCACGACAACCTCGACATCGACGAGCCGTTCCACCACTGGCGCTACGTCTTCGATGACCAGACCTTCCCGGTCGGGGCGCTCGACGGGATCGGCCTGGCCGCCAACAACGCGTTCGGCGTCACGACGGTGGTGAACGTCGACCCGGCGACGGGCGCGGCGAGCCGCCGCGTCCTCAACGACCCGTCTGCCGCCGTCGCGGCCACCCGCGAGTCCTGACCATGGACCAGGAGCGCCCGGAGATCCTCGAGGCGGTCGTCGCGCCGCCCGAGCGCTCGATCGCCGACGCGATCTCGCAGCTCGACAGGGCCGGGACCGGCGGCCTCGTCCTGTGCCGGCCGGACGGGCAGGTCGCGGGGCTCCTCACCGACGGCGACATCCGCCGCGCCGTCCTGCGCAAGCTGTCGCTGGCCGACCCGTGCGGGTCCATCGCCACCACGAACCCAGTCATCGCCCGCGCGCCGATCGGAACGCCCGAGGCGCTGCAGGTGATGCTCGAGCACGACATCAACCACCTCCCGGTCGTCGACGATGCGGGCGTCCTGGTGGACTTCCTGCTTCGCAAGAACCTCGTCGTCGATGCGCCCGGGGACCTGTCGGCAGTCGTGATGGCCGGCGGGTTCGGGAAGCGCCTCCTGCCGCTGACCGAGACCGTGCCCAAGCCCATGCTGCCGGTGGGCGAGCGGCCGCTGCTCGAGCGCACCATCGACCAGCTCCGCCAGGCCGGGATCCGTGAGGTCCACCTCACGACGCACTACCTGCCCGAGAGCATCACCGGCCACTTCGGCGACGGCGACGCGTTCGGTGTCCGCATGAGCTACGCCACCGAGGACGAGCCGATGGGCACGGCCGGCGGCCTCCGGCTGATCCCCCGCCCGAACGGGCCGTTCCTCGTGATCAACGGCGACATCCTGACCCGGGTCTCGTACCAGCAGATGCTGCGGTTCCACCGGAAGCACGGCGCCACGATGACCGTGGGCATTCGCGCGCACGAGGTCGAGGTTCCCTTCGGGGTGGTGGAGTGCGACGACGTGCGGGTCATGGACCTGACCGAGAAGCCGCGCATCCGCCTCCTCGTGAACGCCGGCATCTATCTGCTGGAGCCGAGTGCGTGGGACTTCATCCCTGGCGGCGAGCGGTTCGACATGACGGATCTCATCCGGCGCCTGCTGGACGAGGGCCAGACCGTCGTGGGCTTTCCGATCATCGAGTACTGGCAGGACGTCGGCCGTCACGAGGATTACGCCCGCGCCCAGGACGACCTCCGCGATGGACGGTTCTGACGGGCAGCGCGCGGATCCCGTCGGCACCGCAGCCGACGATGCGTCGCCCGGGGCGGCGATGCACGCGCTCGCCCGGCGCCTGTTCCCGATCACCCGGAGCATCACGGGCGACGGCGTGCGCGAGACGCTGGCGATTCTCAGTGAGCACATCCCCTTGGAGATCCACGAGGTCCCCACCGGCACCCGCGCGTTCGACTGGACCGTCCCTCCCGAGTGGACCATCCGGGATGCCTACATCCTGGACGAGCACGGCAACCGCATCGTCGACTTCCGGCGGAACAACCTGCACGTCGTCGGATACTCGGTCCCGGTCGACGTCACGATGTCCCTGGCCGAGCTCCAGCCGCACCTGCACTCGCTGCCGGACCAGCCCACGGCGATCCCGTACATCACCTCCTACTACGAACGGCGGTGGGGCTTCTGCCTGTCGCACTCCGAGCGCGAGCGCCTGGAGGACGGCCGGTACCGGGTCGTGATCGACAGCGAGCTCAAGGACGGCTCGCTGACCTATGGCGAGCTCGTGATCCCCGGCGAGACGTCGGACGAGGTGTTCCTGTCCACGTATGTCTGCCATCCCTCGATGGCCAACAACGAGCTCTCCGGGCCGGTGGTCACGACCTGGCTGGCGAAGTGGATCGGCGGCCGGTCACGCCGCTACACGTACCGCCTGGTCTTCATCCCGGAGACGATCGGGTCGCTGGTCTACCTGTCGCGCCACCTCGACACGCTCAAGGCGAACGTGGTGGCGGGCTTCAACGTCACCTGCGTCGGCGATGACCGCGCGTACTCCTACCTGCCGTCGAGGTACGGCAACACGGTCGCCGACCGGGTCGCCCTCCACGCCCTCTCCGTGCGGCATCCGGAATTCGTGCGCTACTCGTTCCTCGACCGCGGGAGCGACGAGCGGCAGTACTGCAGCCCGGGCGTCGACCTTCCGGTCGTGAGCGTGATGCGCAGCAAGTACCACGCCTATCCCGAGTACCACACGTCGCTCGACGACCTGACGGTGGTCACGCCCGCCGGGCTCCACGGCGCCTACACGATCCTGCGCGAGTGCCTGGAGATCCTGGAGGCCAACCGGACCTACCGGGCGACCACCCTCGGGGAGCCGCAGCTCGGCGGCAGGGGCCTCTACCCGACGCTGGGCACGCGATCCAGCTACGCGGCGGTTCGGACGACGATGGACCTCCTCGCGTACGCGGACGGAACCAACGACCTGGTTGCGATCGCCGACCTCATCGGCGTCCCCGTGGTGGACCTCCAGCCTGTCGCCGAACAGCTGCTCGCGCACGGCTTGCTCGAGGCGGTTCCCGGCTGACGCCGACCGGTCACGAACGCGCGGCCCGGTCCTTCTCCCACACGGACACGTGGGAGCGGCTGTCGCTCGTGAACGGGCTCCGGTCCCAGTCCGCCCACCGGTCGCGGAGCCGCAGGCCGGCGATCCGGGCCATGAGGTCGAGCTCTGCGGGCCAGACGTAGCGGAACGGGACCGACGAGCGCTCGAACCCGCCACTGCGTCGGGTGACGTGGTGCGACACCATGCGCTGGGTCGCGAGGTCGTACTCGTCGACGCCCCAGTGGTCGTCCGTGGCGTCGAACACGACGAACCGCTCGCCGGGCGACAACCGGACGAGGTCCGGGACCATCACCTCGACCACGAACGCGCCGCC
>DASSRG010000280.1:0-3780 GCA_035701885.1 Candidatus Limnocylindrales bacterium | reverse complement strand
GCGCTCCAGGGGATCGGGCGGGTCGACGTCGTGACGGTGCGCCGCGCCTGATCCGCCGGTCCGGCTGGCCTGCGGACGGTGGTCCATTTGGCGGATGTCGGGTCCGGATCGCGGGTCGTAGGGTGGCCGTCTTCTGCGCCCGATGTCGGTGCGCACGCGCACCACGTTCGGAGCTGCCCAGATGAACCCGTTCGCCACGCCGCTCGACTCCGTCGAGACCCTTCCCGTGCCCCAGGGCAACGCCCGCCGCTGGTAGGCCGCTCGGCGCGATCCGTGCAGCGCGCGGGCCCATCACGCACGCTCGGCCCTCACGTTGGCTGGCCGCGTGCTGGCCCCTCACGTTCGCTGGCCGCGGGCTGGCTGGCGCGGAAGGATGTGACCGCCGCCGCCGTGGGGCGGAACGTGGGTCCGGGTTTCGGGCATCTCTGGTCGCGCGCCGGAGTCTGAGTCCGGTCCGGGACGAGTTCTGCGCTCAACGGGGACGAGTTCCGTCGCGTGCCGGAGCATGGCTCCGGATCGGGACGCGACACGGGGGAAGTCCGGACTCGCAGTCCGGCTCGTCCGCGGCCGCGCGCGTGCCCGAAGGACGTGACCGCCGCCGCCGTGGGGCGGAACCTGGGTCCGGGTTTCGGGCATCTCTGGTCCCGCGCCGGAGTCTGAGTCCGGTCCGGGACGCGTTCTGCGCTCAACGGGGACGAGTTCGGTCGCGTGCCGGAGCGTGGCTCCGGATCGGGACGCGACCCGTGCGAAGTCCGGACTGGCAGTCCGGATCGCGAGCCGGCGCAGGCCGAGTCCGAGCGCGGGCCGAGTCCGATCGCGGGCCGGAGCGCGGCGTGGACGAAGCGTCGGCCCGCTCCCAGTCGGGCCTTCGCAGCTCCCCCACCGCTGGCGCCGCGGGGCGCGGGCGACGAGCGGCGGGACCTTGGGGCGTCAGCCGCCCTGGGTGACCTCGTGGAGGACGTGGGCTTCGAGGCCGTGGGCTTCGCGATGGACGCGGGTGGCGGTCTCGCGGTCCGGGGCGTCGACCAGGCAGAAGACCTTGCCCTCGGCCTCGTCGACCCAGTAGTGGCGGTAGTCGACGCCGTACGCGCCCTGGACCCGGAGGTCCGCCTCGTGCGCACCGGCGACGTCGGCGGCCGTGACCCCCGGGATGTCGTGCATGTCCATGTAGGTAGGCATGGTGAAACAACCTCTCCAGTTTCTTGGGTTTGACCGTCGCGCCGGCCGGCATGCGTGGTCAGGAGGAGATACGCCGACGTCGCGGAGTCCGGTTTCCAAGGACGTCGGGGGGATAGCCTTCACCCATGCGATTCCTGCGACGTGGCACGAGCGCCGATCCGGAGCTGCCGATCGAGCAGCGGCTCGAGGGATTCTGGGCGTGGTGGGCCGGCGCGAAGGACTCGATCGCGGCCGATATCCCGCGAGGAACCGTCGGCAGCCGGGCCGCCGAGATCTCGGAGCAGGTCAATCGGGTGCATCCCTCGCTCGCCTGGGAGCTGGGCAAGGGCGCCACCTCCGAGCATGCGTTCGTCGTGTCGTGCGAAGGCAACCCCGAGATCCGGCCGATCGCCCTCCGCTGGGCCGCGTCGGCGCCGCCGGCGGACGCCACGTGGGAGTACCACCCGTCGCGCCAGCCCGGGCCGCCGCAGATCCTCGACATCCGCGGCGTCCGCGTCCCGTTCAGCGAGGTTCGCTCGATCACGAGCTGGGACGAGGCCCGCGAGACGCTCGACGTGCGGCTGTGGCACCCCGCCTTCGACGGCCTGCCGACCGAGGTGAAGGCGCAGATCTCGTTCCTGTTCCTCGACAACCTCGTGGGCGAGGACGACGTCGAGCGATGGATCGGGGCGATCGATGCCGACCCGGCCGCGCAGGCAGGCAGGACCGCCGACGAGCTGCGCGACGAGATCCGCCGGCGCGCCGAGTCGTCGACCGGCGAGAACTGGGCACTGCTCGAGGGGACAGACGGTCGCGGCGACCCGGTCCTCGTGCGGCTCAACTCGTCGCTCAAGCGGATCGACCACCCGTACGCCGGCGACCACCTGGAGGTGACGCTCGCTCGCGGCTTCGACCAGGGCACGCCGGAGCTGACTCGGGAGATCGCGGCGGCCGAGGAGGAGCTCGAGACGGCGCTCAAGGGGATCGCGGTCGAGGCGGCGCACATCACCGACCGGCGACGACGGGTGACGCACTTCGTCACCGCCGAGGGTGAGCGGGCGCGCTCCGTCGCGCAGGAATGGGCCGGCCGCCACGGGGAGTGGGGCCCGAAGGTCACCCTCCAGCCCGACCCGACCTGGTCGTTCCGCAAGTCCTACGGCGGGTAGCGGCCCGCCGCTTCGGCCGATCGTCGCGACCTCCGGCACTGGCGCCGGTCCGACGCCTGCACCATCGTGAACGTTGAACCAGAACGCCTACCAGCGCGTCCCCGGCCACGAGGAGGTTGGCGATGCAGTGGGATCTCGGGGTCCAGGGCGTGGCGGCCCTGGCCCTCATGGCGCTTGCGTTCGGCGTGTTCACCCAGGTGCTGTTCCGCGACCGCGACCTGTGGTGGGTCGGCACGTTCGCCGGCGTGGTCTTCTTCCTCGCCGGACTGTTCGTGAGCGAGGGGCTCTTCGGCTGGGCCACGGCCGCGGAGCTCCAGCCGAACGTCGACGGCCTGTCGTTCGACGAGGTCCTCGTCCTGTTCCTGCTCGGGATCCCGATCGTGGTCGCCGCGCGCGTCCTCACGCGGGACCGCCGGCACCACCACCGGCCGGGCCACTGATGGGTGGTCCGGCGGAGGCGCGGCGGTCGGCCGGTCCGGCGCTGTGCGGCGACGACGTGTGGCGGGCCATCGAACGCGCGTCGTTCGGGGTCCTCGCGCACGTCAGCGGGACCGGCGAGCCCCGCTGCAGCGGAGTCGTGTACGGGGTCGTGGATCGCCGCCTGTACGTCGCCATCGGAAGGGACGGGTGGAAGGCCCGGCAGATCGCCGACGGATCGATCGTTGCGATGACGGTCACGGTGCGTCGGGGCGGGCTGCTCGCACTCGTGCTCCCGATCCCGCCCGCGACCATCACGTTCCGTGCCCGCGTCACCGTCCACGCGCCGGACGAGCACGGCAAGCCGGCCATCCCGGAGAGCCTCGGGAGGCTCCTCCCCGACGAGCGGACGGACGCCGCGGTCCTGGAGCTGGTGCCGGAGGGGCGGTTCCTGACCTACGGGATCGGCGTGCCGCTCCAGGCGATGCGCAACCCGGCCGCGTCCATGGCACAGGTGCCGGTCGCGTCAGCCTGACCTCGGTCCGGGCGCTACTCGGTGGCTGACTGGGAGGCCGGGCCGACGGATCGTTCGAGCGCAGCGCGGAGGCGCCGGAAGTCGCCGTTCTCGCGGTTGCGGGTGGCGCGCTTCATGACCCGGCTCGCGAACGCGTCGAGCCCCGGGCCCGGGATGCGCGGCGTTGTCACCGTCAGCGTGACGAGCGATCCCTCGCCGTCCGGCTCCACGCGGATCGCCGTCCGGACACGAAAACCCTCGATCACCTGGAACGTCACCGCGTGGGGCGGGTCCCACTCGGCGACCTCCGCGACGAATGTCCAGTCGCGGAAGAACACGTGGCCTTCCTGGCGGCCGCGGCGCCCCAGGCCGGTCGGGGGCGGGTCGATCCAGCGGGTCTCGCGGACGTGCGCGTGCCAGCGTGGGTTGTTCTCGGCGTCGGCGACGAAGTCGAACACCGCGTCGGGCGCCGCGCGGATGAGGCCGCGATACGTGGCGGTCGGCATGATGCCGAGCACGGTGCGC
>DASSRG010000279.1:0-18230 GCA_035701885.1 Candidatus Limnocylindrales bacterium | reverse complement strand
GGAACGCGACGTCGATGTTCTTGAGGTTGTGTTCGCGCGCGCCGCGCACGACGATCCGATCCTGGGGCACGTGTCCAGTCTACCCGAGCGCGATCAAACCGAACAGGTGTTCTTGGCCTGCCGTGCGCTCGTCCGACAGTCTCGGCCGTGATCCTGTCAGGACGCGACAGGAACTCGGGCCGGACGTTTCACGCGGCTGCAAGGGTGCCGCGGGGCGCCCGGTGGGTAGCCTCGGACCATGCGCTCCGTGACGATCACGAACCCGGTCGCCGAGGGCTACTTCGCCGACCCGTTCGTGATGCGCGCCGGCGACGCCTGGTACGCGTACGGCACCGGCCCCGAGGGCGACGCCGCCGACGTCGTGCACGACGGCGCCTTCGAGGTCCGCCGGTCCGACGACTTCGTCACCTGGCGGCGCCTCGGGTTCGCCCTCCGGACACCGGACCTCCCCCCGCCCGAGGTCCCGGGCGAGCACCGCAAGTGGTGGGCGCCCGAGGTCGCCGAGCTCGACGGCCGCTGGTACCTCTACTACTCCACGGGCATCGAGGACCGCGGGCACCGGATCCGGGTCGCCGTCGCCGACGCCCCGGACGGCCCGTTCGACGACCTCGGGCTGGAGCTGACGCCGGACGAGCGGTTCGCGATCGATCCCCACCCGTTCGTCGACGACGACGGCGCACGCTACCTGTTCTACGCCCGTGACCTGCTCGAGGGCGAGCGCGTGGGGACGTCGATCGCCGTGGACCGCCTCGTGACCCCGACCCGGCTCGCGGGCTCGCCCGTCCCGGTGCTGCCACCATCCGCCGATTGGCAGCTCTACCGACGCGGCCGGCCGATGTACGGCTCCGTCTACGACTGGCACACGCTCGAGGGGCCCTTCGTGCGCAAGCGGCTCGGGCGCTACTGGCTCCTCTACTCGGGCGGCGCCTGGACGGGCGACACGTACGCGGTGTCGTGGGCCTCCGCGGACCGCCCGCTCGGGCCGTGGACGGACGCAGGCCCGGCCATCCCGCCGCTGCTTCGGAGCACCGCGGACCTGGTGGGGCCCGGGCACTGCTCGGTCGTCGAGGGACCGGACGGCGGGGACTGGCTCGCGTATCACGCCTGGGATCCGGCGCTCACCGCGCGCCGGATGTGCCTCGACCGGATCGAGTGGACCGAGGACGGGCCACGCACCGAAGGCCCGACCGTTTCGCCGCAGGTCATCGACCGGGGCACGGCCTGAGCGGGTCCCGTCAGGCGGCGGCGGTGTCCGGACCGGGCTGAGCCGCGATCTCGCAGCCGGCCGTCCGCGCAGCGTCGAACAGCTCGTCGACCGCGCTGACATCGGTGGCCGCCCGGCGCGGGAGCGTCATCACGCGAGCGATGCCGGTCTCGGCGTATGCGGCGAGCACGTCGGCCTGGGACGGGGCATTCTCCATCCCCTCCCACCACAGGTGAACGGACACGCGCAGCGTCGATGGGTCGCGGTCGATCTCCTCGCACCGCTGCCGGATCACGTCGAGCGCCTCGGGCATGTCCTCGATCGCCATGTTGTCGAGGTTGAGCTCGTCGGCGTAGCGGGCGGCGAGGCGCCACGTCCGCTCGCGTCCGTTGCCGCCGACCATGATCGGCATCGGCCGGAGCGGCTTCGGCAGGTTGATCGCGTCCCGGACGGCGGCGTACTCGCCCTCGAACGTCGCGTGGCCTTCGCCCGGCGCGAGCATTCGGGTGAAGATCTCGAGCGTCTCCTCCAGCCGGTCCAGTCGAACGCGGGTCGGCGGGAAGGGGTAGCCGTACGCCTCCCACTCCTCGCGCTTCCAGCCGGCGCCCACGCCTGCTGTCATCCGGCCGCCCGAGATGACGTCCATCGTCGACAGCATCTTTGCCTGCAGCCCCGCGTTCCGGTACGCGGCGCAGCTCACGATGTGTCCGAGCTCGGCGCGCGTCGTCGCCGTGGCGAGCGCGGTGAGCGCGGTGAACGACTCGAATGTCAGCTCGTCGGTCGGGTCCGGTGTGGTGTGCATGTGGTCGAACAACCACAGGCTGTCGGCCCCCGCCGCCTCCGCGCGCGTAGCGATCTCGACGCTCCGCCGCCATGCCTCGGCGCTCGAAACGCCCGCGTACTCGCCGGTCCATCCCTGGGGAACGATCACGCCAACCTTCATCGGCACCTCCTCCGCAAGCCTGCGGCGCCTCGCGCTCACGACGGGCGTCGCATCGCTCGCCGCCAGTTGCGCTCGGGTTGCAAGGCGGCTGGCTCGGTGCCACGCATTCGGGCGCCGCGCGGCCTCGTACGGTCGCCGGGCGGATCGGCGCGGCGAGACGGCACCGGAGGGCCACGATGACGACAGCGACGACCGGGACGATGCGCGGGGTCGTGCTCCCCGGCGGGCGGCGCGTCGACTGGGTGGACCGGCCGGTGCCGGACCCGGGACCGCGCCAGGTCCTCGTCGAGATGCGGGCATCGTCGATCTGCGGGTCGGACATCCGGGCCATCTACCGGGAGCACCTGGGCGTAGGCGCCGAGGCATACCAGGGCGTGATCGCCGGACACGAGCCGGCCGGCCGCGTGGTTGCGACCGGTCCCGGCTGCCGGCGGATCCAGGTCGGGGATCGCGTCGCGATCTACCACATCGCCGGGTGCGGGATGTGCGAGGAGTGCCGGCGGGGCTACATGATCGGCTGCCACGACCCCAGCCGGGCCGCGTACGGCTGGCAGCGCGACGGCGGCCACGCCCCATACCTCCTCGCCGAGGAGGTCACCTGCATGCGGATCCCCGAGCCGCTCACCTACGTGGACGGCGCGTGCGTCGCGTGCGGCTTCGGGACCGCGTACGAGGCGCTGCTGCGGGTCGGGGCGTCGGGCCGCGATCGGGTGCTGGTCACCGGCCTCGGCCCGGTGGGGCTGGCGGTCGCCATGCTCGCGCGCGGCATGGGGGTTCGCTCGGTGACGGGCACCGACGTCTCGCCGGAGCGGCGCGAGCTGGCGGAGCGCCTGGGACTGGTTGACACGGCGCTCGCGGCCGACGAACCCGCGGTCGGAACCGCGATCCTCGACGCGACCGATGGCGGGGCAGAGGTGGCGATCGACGCGTCCGGGTCCGCCGCGGGCCGCCGGGTCGCCCTCGAGTCCCTCCGCGACTGGGGGCGGGCCGCGTTCGTGGGCGAGGGCGGCGAGGTCTCGTTCCCGGTCTCGCCGCTCCTGATCCACCGCCAGCTGACCCTGTACGGGTCGTGGGTCACGTCGCTCGGCCACATGGCGGAGCTGCTGGACCGGCTCGTTCGCTGGGGCCTTCATCCGCAGGACACCGTCACCGACCGGTTCCCGCTCGATCGCGCGCCGGAGGCGTATGCGCTCGCCGACCAAGGCGCGAGCGGCAAGGTGTGCATCGTGCTGTCGGACGCGGCATAGGGCTACGCGAGGATCGTCTCGGGACCGTCCTCATGGAGGAGGAGCGTCGCCTCGGCCTTGCCGCCCGGCACCGACGGGTTCCATGCGAGCGCCATGCCGGGTTCGAGGACGAATCCGTCGCCCGGGGTCGCGACCCGCTCGCGCGGGCCGTACCCGATCGTCCCGCCCTGGTGATGGTTGCGCCACTCGTCGGGGAGCCCCGCGGCCTGGTAGGCGTCCGCCGCCGCCTGGAGCACGTCGCCCAGCGTGGCGCCCACGCGGGTCGCGCGGGTCATCGCCTCGAGCACGGCCGCCGCCCGCTCGTCAGCCGGATGCGTCCTCCCCTCCCCCGACAGCCAGGCCATCCGCGTCGCGGCGACATGCAGCCCCCAGCGCTCCGCGACGAGGACCAGCATGAGCCGATCCTGGATCGGCGTCCGGGTCGGGAGCGGGTGACGGTAGCGCATCCGGTCGTCGGCGCCGGCGAGGGCCACCGGGACGCGGAGCCCGGCACCCACGAGCGGCGCGGTCATCGCGGCGACGACATCCGCCTCGGTGCGGCCGGGCAGGATCGTGGCGGTCGCGCCGTCCATCGCCGCGCGCGCCACGCCGGCCAGCCAGCGCATGCGTGCGTGTTCGAACGAGTCGAGCCGCTGCCGCGGCCCGGCGAGCGCCTCCTCGAGCGCGGCGCCGGCCAGGACCGCCCCGCCGCCCGCCAGCCGTCGCGCCACCGCGTCGGCCGCGCCGGGCTCGTACCACGGCGTCGTCTCGATCCGCAGCCCTGTGCCGCGCAGCTCCTCGTCGGCGATCCGGGCTGCCTCGTTGTTCGGCGCGAGGATCACCGCGTCGTCGACCGTCACCAGCACGGGCGCCGCGACGGCGTCCCCGCCCTGGACGACGTGCAGCTCCGCCCCACGCGTGAGCCACGTCACGTCGCGTCGACGGTCGAGGAGCACGGCCGCGCCGCCGCCCTCCGCGGTCGCACGACGCACGGTGTCCAGGCGCGCGGCGACGAGCGCCTCGAGAGCGCCGGGGTCCGGGACGGGCTCCGGCTCGATCACGGCACCGGCTGGGGGTCGGAGGTCGGGCCGTGGACGACCGGCTTCCCGTCCTCGAACGTCAGCCGGTCCAGCCACAGCGCCCGCCTGCCGCCCACGCTGTCGCCCACCCGCGACGGATCCCACGCGTGGTACGCCATCCACAGCTCGCCGTCGTCGTCCTCGAACACCGTCTGGTGACCGGGGCCCGCGGCGTCGTCCTCGCTCACCAGGATCGGGTTCTCCTTCGCGTCGGTATACGGCCCCTCGATCGTATTCGACGTCGCGTAGCCCACGGCGTACTTGTTCGACCCGTAGTCGTTGGCGGAATAGAACAGGTAATACGTGTCGTCCTGGTGGAGGATCTGCGGCGCCTCGATCACGTTGCCCTCCCACGCCCGGTCGTTGTCGAGCCCCAGGTCGACGGCCTTCCCCGTCAGCTTCGTGCCCGTCTCGTCGAGCGGCGCCAGGTAGAAGTGGGTGTGCTTGCCACAGCAGTTGCCGTCGTTCTTCCACACCAGCCACAGCGAGCCGTCCTCGTCCCGGAACGGGCTGGAATCGATGGACCCGCCGAGGTCCAGCTGGCACTCGAGCGGCGCGTCGCTGGTGTCGGTGAACGGGCCGCCCGGGTCGTCGGCGGTGGCCACCGAGAGGCACTGCCTGCCCGCCTGCACATCGCGGGTCGTGTAGTGCATGGCGAACCCATCGTCGGTCCTGATCACCTCGGGCGCCCAGGTCAGGCCCTTCGACACCGGCTGCCACAGCGGCAGCTTCGGCAGGGCCTCCTGGCTGGGTTCCCAGGTCACGAGGTCCGAGGACCGAGTGACCTGGATGTTCACCGTGAGGTCGCCGGTCGCGTAGGCGAACCACTCCCCGTCGGCCTCGAGGATGAACGGGTCGGCGAAGTTGCGGTCGATGACGGGGTTGGTGAACGTCCCCGCCGCGGCGGTCGCGGACGCCGACGGAGACGCGGACGCGGAGGCCGAAGCCGAAGCCGAAGCCGAAGCCGATGCTGGTCCGGTGGCCGACGACGGCGCCGCGCCGCTCGCACCCGCTCGCTGCCCCCCGGCGCAGCCCGCGATGACGAGCACGACGGCGAGGAGGAGCGCCCCGCGGGGTCGCCCGCCCCGCGCACTCACGCCGGCACCCACGACTCCGCGTCCTCCTCGGGTGTCCGGACGCTCGACCGGCGGTCCGCCCAGGCCGCCCGCTGGAGCAGCCCCTCGAGCGTCGCCGTCGCCACGGGACCGTCCTCCGGCGCGACGTGGAGCGTCGTCAGCGTCATCGCCCCGCGGCCCTGGCGGAACTCCCACAGCAGCGCCGCCGGGCTGTGGACCCAGCCGACGAACATCCCCGCCGGGACCTCGTCGCGGTGCCGGGTCGGGTCGTAGCCCGTGAGGACGTGGTCTGGCAGCACGGCGGAGTACGCGAAATCCAGCGGATTGCGGTCGGGAAGATCCGGGAACGTCCCCGGCAGGAGCCACGCGAAGCTCGACACCCAGTCGCCCTCCCACGGGCTGCGCTGGCCCGGCGCGCCTGCGACCGGGTACTTGCGGAGCACCACGGAGACGCGCCGCGCAAGGTCCTCGCTCTCGGCCAGGGCGTATCGCGTCCGGACGAGGACCAGCATTCGCGCCCCGTCCTCGTCCACCCGCCGCAGCAGGGCCGGGGTGAGCTCGCTCGCGACCAGGAGCTGTGCGTCGTCGATCGGGACGATGCGGTGTCCCAGCGCCCGGACCCGCCGCTCGACGCCGAGGATCCCCAGCGGGTCATACACCGCGAGGTCGAGCGGCGCGTGCGTCCGCCGGATCCGGGACGGCAGGACGGCGAGGCTGACCTCGTCGCCGCCCCGGACGCGGCCCTCGTCGTCGAGCAGCCGCAGGACCAGCCGGGCGGCCCTGGTCTCGGGCACGTCGCCCACGTCAGCCGCGATCGTCCCCACGTCACGGGCGTCGGCGACCGGCCACGGGTCCACCGGCAGCTGCCCCTCGACCGCCTCGATCCCGTCGATCTCGAGCCGCCACTCCACGCGGCCGCGCGGCGGCGGGTCGTCGCCGTAGCCGGACACCGTCACGACCGCCTCCAGCGGCTCGAGCGAGCACAGGTCGTGCGAGCGGAGGTCGGCCACGACGACGTCGGGCGAGTTCATCGTCGCGAGACGCTGGTGGTACGCCTTCGGCGCGCGCTGGATGTCGAGCAGCCCGTTCGCCTCCCAGTACAGGTCGGTCAGCTCGGTGATCACGTAGCCCTGGATGGAGCCGTGGCGGCGGAGCTGCGCGATCTCGTACTGCAGCCCCTCGAACTGGTGGCGCTGCGTGGCGACGGCGAGGTCATCGACCGTGGGCCAGATGCGGTCCAGCCCGTACGCCCCGAACCGGCGACGGATGCCGGTCGGGCGGTAGTAGCGGCTGCCCGTGGTGAACCACCACGGCTCGCGGCGACGGTCGGCGAGAAGCGGGTCGATCCGCGGCAGCCCCCAGCCGCCGAACTCGGACAGGACGAGGGGCTCGTCGCCCTGCGGCCGCGCGTCGCCGTGGGGGCTCCAGAGCCAGGCCGGCCGGCTCGCGAAGTCCTCGATCGCGTTTCGCCAGCGGGCCGCGTTGTCGGGCGCCAGGTAGTAGAGGTGGAAGTCCGCGAGGTCGGTGCGGAGGTGGAAGTTGGGTGTCTGCGGCGTCTCGCACGCGGAGTTGTCCACGACGAGCCGGGTCGGGTCCATGGCCTTCAGCCAGTCGTATGTCTCGCGCAGCCAGAGCCGGTCGCGTGCCTCCCAGCGCACGCGCGTCCCCCAGTCCTCGTTGACGATCGTCCAGATCACGATCGACGGGTGGTTGCCCATCGTGTGGACCATCGCGGCGAGCGTCTCCCGCCCCCGCTCCGCCGACAGTGACGAGAAGCGGGTCCAGTTCGGGAGCTCGCACCACAGCAGGATGCCCGCCTCGTCCGCGGCCTCGAGGTACTCCGGGTCGGGCACCTTGATGTGGACCCGGAGCAGGTTGATCCCCATCTCGCGCGCGAGCCGCATCTGCTCGTCGAGGAACGCGCGCGACGGGGGCGTGGAGATCGTGTCGGCGTAGAAGTCCTGGTCCAGCGCGCCGAGCAGGTAGATCGGCCGCCCGTTGAGCCAGATCTTCCCGTCGGCCGTGTGCACCTCGCGGAAGCCGAACCGGGTCTCGACGGCGTCCACCGGCCGCCCGCGCTCGAGCAGCGTCAGCTCCGCGCGGTAGAGGACGCCCCGGCCGATGTCCCAGGCGCGCGGCTGGGCGACCGTCAGCCGGATCCGGCCCGAGTCCTCGGCCACGGACGTCGTCTCGCTCGCGGCGAGCTCGCCGTCGGGGTCGAGGATGTCCACCCGGATCTCCGTGCCGTTCGCGGCGACCCGGCCGGCCTCGAGCCGCCACGCGACGCGGACCTCGCCGCTCACCGGGTCGCCCTCCACCGCCATGTCGTCGAGCGCCACGGCGTGCGTCCGCTCCAGCCGGACCGACTGCCACAGCCCGCTGTGGCTCGAGTACCACGTCTGCTTGCCGGCCGGCGCCTCGAGGAGCGGCAGGTCCGGCTCGAGCTCCTCGGCGAGCGTGAGCTCCTCCACCGAGAAGGCGGGGTACTCGTCGAGGCTGTTGAGCGGGTTGACGACGCGGACGGCGATCCGGTGGCGGCGGCCCGGGCGGAGCGCCTCGCCGGCGTCGACGGTGAACGCGGTGTAGCCGCCCTCGTGCCCGCCGACGCGCTCCCCGTCCACGTAGACGTCGCAGCGGTACATGACCGCGCCGAAGCGGATCGCGAACCGCCCGGGCAGCCAGTCGTCGGGGATGTCGACGTCGCGGTGGTACCAGGCGGTCACGATCTTGTACGGCCGGTCGACCTGGGCCTCCCAGCAGCCGGGTACCTGGATCGGGTCGCCGGCGGGCAGATCCGCCGGGACGTGGAGGCGCTCAGGATCGGCGACGAACCGCCATTCGCCGTCCAGCGACAGCCGCGGGCGGCGAAGCTCGCTCACCCCTTGATGCCCGACGACGCGACGCTCTGGACGATGTACCGCTGGAGGACGAGGTAGATGATCAGGACCGGGATCGCGGCCACCACGGCGCCGGTCATCACCAGGCCCGGGTCGCTCGTGAACTCGCTCTGGAGGCTCCGCAGGCCGGGCGGCAGGGTGCAGTTGTTCTGGCAGATGATCGTGGGCCAGAGGTAGTCGTTCCAGAACGCGAGGAACGTGATGACCGCGAGCGTGGCGAGCGCCGGCCCGGCCATCGGCAGCACGACGGATGCGAACGTGCGGAACCGGTTCGCCCCGTCGACGTACGCCGCCTCCTCGAGCTCCACCGGGATCGTCAGGAAGAACTGGCGCATGAAGAACACGCCGAACACGCCGGCGAGCCCCGGCAGCATGAGGGCCGGGATCGAGTCGTAGAGGCCGATCTGCCCGATGAGCTTGAACTGGGGCACGAGGAACATGACGCTGGGCAGCACGAGCGTCGTGATCAGGAGGCCGAACAGGAGGCCCTTGAACCGGAAGTCGATCCGGGCGAAGGCATATGCCGAGAGCGACGTGATCGCGAGCGTGATCACTGTCCCGATGATCGACACGATCGCGCTGTTCTTGAACCACGTCGCGAACTCTGCCGAGCCGGAGAACAGCGCGACGTAGTTCTCGAGGCTGGGCGACGACGGGATCAGGCCGGTGTCGGTGAATACCTCGCTGCGGTACTTGAGCGAGGCGGACACGACCACGACCAGCGGCAGGATGAAGAACACCGCGATCGCGATCAGGATGAGGTACAGGAGGATGCGGTCGCCGCGGCCGCGTCGCCGCGTGCCGACGGCCTTGAGCTCGACGGGTTCGTCGCGTTCGAGGCCGCGGTCGAGGGTCGTCGCCATGCCGGCCTCCTA
This sequence comes from Candidatus Limnocylindrales bacterium, assembly GCA_035701885.1. Lineage (GTDB taxonomy): Bacteria > Chloroflexota > Limnocylindria > Limnocylindrales > CSP1-4 > CAIXZV01. The sequence continues at coordinate 8,930 of DASSRG010000279.1, read as the reverse complement.
GCTCCGCTCGCTGCTGAACAGCCGGAAGTTGACGACGCTGACGATGACCATCATCGCGGCGACCACGAGCGCCATCGCGGCCGCGATCGACAGCTCCCGACGGCCCTGGAAGCCGACGTTGTAGATGTGGAGCAGGACGGGCGTCGTCTCGCCACCGAGCGCGCTCGGCGGCCCGCCACCGGTCATGAGCTGTGGCTGCCCGACGAGCTGGAAGCTCGCGATGATCTGGAGCGTGATCACGAGCAGGAGGATCGGCCGCAGGCTCGGGAGGGTGATCGACCGGAACTGCTGCCAGCGGTTGGCGCCGTCGACCGAGGCGGCCTCGTACAGATCGGCCGAGATCCCCTGCATGCCCGCGAGGAAGATGATCGTGTTGAACCCGATCGTCCACCACAGCGTCGCGATGAGGATCGCGATCCACGCCCACGGGTTGGACGCCAGCCAGTTGGGTCCCACCCCGAACAGGTCCTTGATGGCGAGCGCGACGAACCCGGCGTTGCTGTTGAACATCCACCACCACACCAGGGCGATGACGGACACCGACAGCGTCCACGGCACGAAGTAGAGGCCGCGGAAGAAGTTCCGGCCGCGGATCTTCGTGTTGAGCAGCGCGGCGAGCAGCAGGCCGACGCCGACCAGCAGCGGGGTGCTGATCAGCACGAACAGGATCGTGTTCCAGACCGTGTTCCAGAAGCGCGGGAACTGGCTGCTGTCCGGGTTGAACAGCTGCATGTACCAGCGGAGGCCAACGAACGGGCCTTCGCGCAACGGGGTGCTGTCGTGGACGCTGATCCAGATCCCGAGGAAGAACGGGAACAGGATGAAGATCGTGAACAGGATGAAGTGCGGGGCGATGAACAGGTACGGCGTGTAGGCGCGCTCGCCGATCCGCCGCCGGACGTCCGCGCGGGAGCCGGACCGGGACCCACCGCGAAGCCTCGCGAGGAACCCGGGGCCCTTGACGCGCTGCGGCTGACCGGCATCAACCACCGTCATCGGGTCTGGCCCTCCATCCCTGCTGTGACGGCGCCCGCCGGGTGAGGCCCGGGCGGGCGCCGCCGGTGTGACCGGCTAGTAGCCGTAGCGCTCCTTGTTCTGCTGGAGGGCCTCGGTGTTGACCTGGGCGGCCTTGTCGAGGGTCTCCTTCGGGTCGCTGCCGTTGATCGCGAGCGTCCCCGCTTCACCGGCGCCGTTGGCGACGAACAGGAGGTCGCCGCCGCCGGGGATGGTGGGCAGGAACCGCACCGTCTCGGCGAGCGGGGCGATCTGGGCGATGTACGGCAGGACTCCCTCGGTCTTGCCCTCGAGCGACGCGCGAACATCGTTCTGGGCGGGGACCTGACCGGCGCCGGCCCAGTCCACGGAATGGTTGATGAACCAGTCCATGAAGTAGTACGCGGCCGCCTGCTTGTCGCCGCCGTCGGCGGCGCTCGGCGAGATGTGCAGCGTGTGCGACCCGGCCCAGTCGCCGTCACCGAAGAACTTCGGGACAAGGGCCACGCCGAGGTCGTCCTTGAGCGCGTCCTGCGCCGCCGTCAGCTGCCACGGGCCGTTGAACATCATCGCGTTCTTGCCCTGCAGGAACGCGTTCAGCTCGGCATCGCTCTCGACCTTCTTCACGTTGAGGTCGTTGACGAGGTGCTGGAGGTACGTCGAGGCCTGCACGCCGGCTTCGCTGTTGAACGTCGCCTGGCTGTAGTCCTCGTTCGTCCACTGGCCGCCGCCCTGGTAGAACAGCGTCGCCCACACCAGCCCGACGAGGAAGTTGGCACCCGGACCGCTGGCGACCATCTGCAGGCCGTCGGCGTCGGTCTTGTCCTGGACCGCCTTGATCGCGGCCTCGAAGCTCGCGGTGTCGGTGGGCGGGGACTGCGGGTCGAGGCCGGCGTCCGTGAACAGCTTCTTGTTGTAGAACAGGATCATGGGGTGGACGTCGAACGGAACGCCCATCTGCTGGTCCTTCCAGCGGCTCGCGTTCCAGACGGCCTCGGGGAACTGGTCGGGGCCGTAGCCGCCTGCCTGCGCGAAGTCGTCCAGCGGCGCGATGATCCCCTCCTCGGTGAGGAGCGGGATCTGGTCATAGCCCAGGGCCATGACGTCGGGCAGCTGGTTGGCCGACGCGGCCGCCTCGAGGCGCTGCGTGTACTCGGCGCCCGGCTGCGTCTCGACGGTCACCTTGATGTTCGGGTTGTCGCTGTTGAACTGGTCGACGATCTGCTTGAAGAAGTTCCCGTCAGGACCGGTGAACGCGTTCCACAGCTTCAGGTCCACGTTGCCCGCGGGCGGCTGGAAGGCGCTGCCGCTCCCGGACGGGCTCTCGCCGCCGGACGGGCTCTCGCCGCCGGCGGGACTCGCCCCGGCCGACTCGCTCGCACCGCCACCGGCTCCGGCTGATGCGCCGCCTCCGGTGTTGTCGCCGCTCCCGCATGCCGCCACCACCAGCAGCATCGCCGCGGACGTCGCCAGCAACCGCCGGCGCCAAGGGATCTCGGACATCGCGTGTCTCTCCTCCGGGCAGCGCCCCGGCCATACCGGGGTCCCGCGGCAAGCGTCCGAGCCATCCGGCGCCCTCGACACCACTCCGCAACCCGCGGGCATTACGGGCGCCTCTCACCGCGGACCCCTGCAAGCCGGGTGCAAGACACGCTCGGAAGAAGCGTTTCCTCGACGCAGCATTCGTTGCACACGCTTCTGGGACGCGCCGCGTCGCGGCCGCGCCCGGAGGAGCCCTCGATGTCGGACCGCCCTGCGCCTCGCCGCGTGCCCTCGACCCGCCCGCGCCACGGACGACCCGCGGCTGTCGTCGTCGCGCTCCTGGGCGCTGTCCTGCTCGCTGCGCCATCGGCCGGCCCGGCTGCCGCCGGCTCCGGCACCTACCGCAACCCGCTGCCGATGGAGGTACCGGGCGACGGCATGGTCGAGAGCTGCGCCGACCCGTCGGTCATCGAGGGCCAGGAGAACGAGGGCTACTGGTACCTCTACTGCACGATGGACCCGCTGAACGACGAGGACCGCACCGACGCGGGCTTCACCTTCCGCATGGTTCCGCAGCTCCGGTCAACGGACCTCGTCCACTGGACGTACGTCGGTGAGGCGTTCACGGAACGGCCGTCGTGGGCGGCTGCAGATGCCGGGCTGTGGGCGCCGGAGATCGAGTACGACGCCGCGAACGGCCGCTACATCCTCTACGTGACCGTCACCAACACGACGTTCCCGGGCGGGGGCTCCGCGATCGCCGGTGCGACGAGCGACGGGCCAACCGGGCCGTGGACCTGGGCCGACGATCCCGTCGTCGAGCCCCACGCGCCCGACTGCTGCCCGAACGACCGGCGATGGGTGTTCGACCCCGAGGTGCTCCAGGCGCCCGAGGGCGACTTCATCTACTACGGCTCGTACTTCGGCGGGATCAGCGTCAGGCGCCTGTCGCCCGACCTCCTGCACTCGGATCCGTCCAGCCAGGACAACGTCGCGATCGCGAACAAGTACGAGGGCGCCGAGGTCGTCGCTCGCGACGGCTGGTATTACCTGTTCGCGTCGGCGACGGACTGCTGCCGCGGCCCCCTGACCGGGTACGCCGTGTTCGTCGGCCGGTCGCACAGCCCCACCGGGCCGTTCCTGGACCGCTCGGGCGTTGACATGAACGACGACGAGACGGCTGCCGACCCGACGGACGGTCGCGCCGGCGGCTCCGCGGTCCTCGTGGGCAACGACGACCCGTGGGTCGGGACGGGCCACAACACGGTGTTCCGGGACGAGGCCGGCCAGTGGTGGACGATCTACCACGCCGTCGACCGCACTGACCCGTACTTCGAGGGCGCGGTCGGCTTCACCAAGCGGCCGGCGCTGCTCGACGCGATCGACTGGATCGACGGCTGGCCGACCGTCAACGGGGGTGCCGGCATCTCCACCCGGCCGACCGCGGCACCGGCCGCGCGGCCGGGCGCCTCGACCACGCACCATCCGGCGACGGGCCGCCGGGATCGGGCGGGCGTCCGGGTCGGCCGGCTGTCGGACGAGTTCGACGGCACGACGCTCGGGTCGCAGTGGTCGTGGATCCGGGAACCGGATCGATCGACCTGGTCCGTCAGCGGCGGCAGGCTACGGTTCGACACCCAGGCGGCCGACCTGTTCGAGGGCTCGAACAACGCGTCCGTACTCGTCGAGCGGGCGCCCAAGGGCAACTTCGTCGCCCAGACGCGGGTGCGGCTCAACGTCCCCGCGGAGGGCTGCTGCTTCAACTACGTCCAGGCCGGGCTCGTGCTCTACGCCGACGACGACCGGTTCGTGAAGCTGGCGGTCGTCTCGATCTGGAACACCCGCCAGACGGAATGGGCGAAGGAGGTGCCGCCGGGCGAGCCGGGCTTCCCGCGCTACGGCAACAGCATCGTGGGACCGCCCGGCGGGTTCACGGTGACCGATCCGACGGCATCGCCGCTGGGCGCGTGGACGGACCTGCGGATCGTCCGGCGGACGGTCGCCGGCGAGGAGACGTACACGGCCTACACCCGAGCCGAGAACGGCGCCTGGGAGAAGGGCATGACCTGGCGCCACGAGCTGGGCTCGAACGTCAGGATCGGGCTCGTCTCGATGGGCGGCTCGGGCTTCACCGCGGAGTTCGACCGGGTCACGGTGTCGCGACTCCGGGACTGACGGTTCGCGCCGGCGCCTCGCGGCCGGCGGCGGCATCCGTCGCCGTCAGCCGCGCAGGCGCGGCCTGAACAGCGCGTGCGTGTCCGGGATGAACCCGAGCTTCCGGTACCACGGCTCGAGCCCCGGCATCGCGGACAGCGTGAACCGGACGTTGTCCCGGCCGTCGGTCAGCAGGTGCATCATCCGCTCCCCCACCCCGAGGCCCTGGTATGCCGGGTCCACGACGACGGTCGCGATCAGCGCGTTCTGCGCACCGTCGCTCATCGATCGCGCGGTCCCCACGAGCCTGTCGCCGTCCCACGCGGTCGCGAACTCGGTGGTCCCGCGCAGCGCCTGCTCGAGCGACGCGGGCTCCGACGCACGCATGTCCCAGCCCACGGAGCGGAGCAGCCCGATGACCTGCCCGGTCTCCGGGAAGCGGTCGAGGGTGAGCACGAGGCGGTCGCCCGTGCCGTCCGCGCGCACGAGCCGACGCTCCAGCTCCCACAGGTGGTCGAAGCCGTGCGCCTGCATCCGGCGGAGGACCTTCGCGAGCGTCCACGTCTCGCCGTGCCGGTCGGCGGTCTCGGTGCCGTCGTCACTGCGGGCGAGCGCCTCGAGCCGTTCCGCGACCCATGCACGGGTGCCCGCGAGCGCCTCACGCACGGGGACGCCGTCAAGCGGGCCCTCGTAGCGCCCGACCCCGGGCAGCCGCCCGACGAGCCAGATCTCCGTTCCCGCCACGTGGGCGAGCACCTCGTCCGCTGAGCGCTCCCCGCGCGCCTCGTTGGCCGGCAGCGGGCCGTGCTCCCGCTCGAACGCCTCCAGCCGGTCGATCATGGCCAGCAGGTCCTCGCGCGCCCAGCCCAGCCGGCGCAGCGCCGTCGCCATCTCCACGTCGTCCACCCGGCGACGATCGGTCGGCAGCGTCGCCTTTGCCTCGTAGCCGTCGGCGCGGGTCACTGCCTCCACGTCACCGGCGAGCTCCGGCCGCCAGATCCGCGGGATCCCCGCCTCGTCACCGTGCGCCTCCAGCCAGCCGCGGACGCGGGCGGTGTTGGTGATCGCGAGCGTCTGCGCGCGGATGTGCGAGTCGGCCACCGCGAGCACACCGGGGACGCTGGGCACCCATCCGGCGAATCGCCCGCCGTCGTACCCCGACTCCACCCAGACCGGGAGCATCGCGAACCCTTCGAGCGGCGGCGGCGGGCCGTCGCGGACGTCCTCGACGAGGTCCGGCCCCAGGTTGCGCGGCATCTAGCCGGCGCGGTCGGCGGCGCCGGCCGTGTCCGCCGATTCGGCCGCGTCCGCATCTTCGGTAGCAGCCGGGATCCGAACGGCCTCGATCCGCTCCACGGTCCCCTCGCCCGAGCCCGCGACGACGACCGCACGCCCCGCCGGAGGTAGCGCGGCGCGGACGGCGGGATCGGCGAGCAGCGCGTCACCGGCGACGGCACCCGGATCGCGCGCGACACCCGCGTCGGCCGGGATGACCGGCGACACGCCGCGAACGAGGAGGAGTCGCCGCGCGATCCTGCGGTCCGGGACGACGGCGACGATCGGGACGTGCGGCCGGCGGCTCGCGGCGGCCACCGCGACCCGCGGCACGCGTCCTGCGGCGACGAGGCACGTCACCTCCGGATCGGTCGCGGCAAGCGCGACCGCGGCGACGGCCAGAGCGTCGCCCGGCTGCGCGGAATGATTCACGGTGGCCGCGTGGTAGTCCCCCGCTCCGTCCTCGGCCGCACGCGCGATCCGCACCGCGGCCTCGGCGGCAAGGACGGGATACGCGCCGATCGCCGTCTCGCCGGAGAGCATCACGGCGTCGGCGCCATCGAGCACGGCGTTCGCCACGTCGCTGACCTCGGCACGCGTGGGGCGCCCCGCGGTGAGCATCGACTCGAGCATCTGCGTCGCGACGATCACGGGCTTGCCGAGCGCGACCGCCGTCGCCACGAGACGCTTCTGGACCAGCGGCACGGCCTCGAACGGAAGCTCGAGGCCAAGGTCGCCGCGCGCCACCATGATCGCGTCTGCGGCACGCGCGACCGACTCGAACTGCTCGACCGCCGGCCGCGTCTCGATCTTCGCGACGATCGCCGGGCCACCGGTGCCGAGCAGTGACCGCAGGTCCTCGACGTCGGCGGCGGTGCGCACGAAGGACTGGCCGACGAGGTCGATGCCGATCTCGACAGCGAGCCCCGCCAGGCTGCGGTCGCGCTCTCCGAGCGGCGGCAGCGACAGCCGCTCTGCCGGGACGTTGACGCCGGCTCGGGACCGGATCGTGCCGCCGCGCTCGACGACGGTCTCGATGGACCGCCCCTCGATCGAACGCACGACGAGCTCAACGGCGCCGTCCGAGAGCTGCACGTGGTCGCCCACAGCGAGGTCGCGGGCGAGACCGTCGTGCGTCGTCGCGGACCGGGTTGCGTCCCCGTCCCCCGTGAGCGAGGCGAGACCGGCCAGGAGCGTGAACGTGGCGCCCGCCTCGAGCGTGACCTCGCCGCCGGCGAGGGCGCCGAGGCGGACCTTCGGCCCCGGCAGGTCGGACAGGATCGCGACCTCCCGCCCCGCGGCCTTGGCCGCCTGACGGATCGCCTGGACCCGCGCCGCGTGCTCGGTCGGCGAGCCGTGCGAGAAGTTGAGCCGGGCGACCGACATCCCGGCCGCGATCAGCTCGCCGATCCGCGACTCGCTGGCGGGGCCGATCGTGCAGACGAGCTTCGTCGCGGCGCGGCCGGTCGCCGCTCCGCCGGTTGCGGCGTGCATCCCGACAGCCTAGCCGTACCCGCGACGCCGCCGAGTGGGTCGCTGGCCGGTCCGCCGCCGGACGTTCGGCGTCACCGTGACGTCCCACGTCGGCCGGTCGAGCCAGCGTGCCTGCCAGCCCTGTCCATCCTCGTCGTCGTGCTCGTCGCGGATGCCGGGAAACAGCTCCGCGGCCACGCCCCACGGATCCTCGTCAGCCGGCGGCGGGACCCCGTCGAGGGTCGCCGCGACCGGCTCGTCCGAGCCGAGGACGGTGACCTCGGTGACCTCGAGCGCCGGCGCGTCCGCGTCGAGGGCGCCCGGCCGGTGTCGCGCCGCGCGCTCCTTCGCGGGGAGGGCGGCGTCCTTCGCGGCACGCTCGGCGGCCCGGGCAACGACGACGGATGCATCCTGCTCCAGTACGCGCAGCCGGATCTGCTGGATCTCGTCGCGGATCGCGGCGGCACGCTCGAACTCGAGCTGCTTCGCCGCAGCCTTCATCTCGGCCTCCATCCGGGCGACGAGCTTCTCGACCTCGGCCTTGTCGGCAGCCGCAAGGTCCGCGGCGCGCCGCTCCGAGGAGTACACGACCGTCGACTCCGCGACGGCACGCAGGCGGTCGTTGATGTCGTGGATGCCCTTGATGATCGTCGTGGGCTCGATGCCGTGCTCGGCGTTGTACCGCTCCTGCACGGCACGCCGGCGGTCGGTCTCCTCGATCGCGACCTTCATCGACTCGGTGACCGTGTCGGCGTACATCACCACCTCGCCGCCGGTGTTGCGCGCCGCGCGGCCGATCATCTGGATCAGCGACCACGCGCTGCGCAGGAACCCCTCCTTGTCGGCGTCGAGGATCGCGACCAGCGTCACCTCGGGCAGGTCCAGGCCCTCGCGGAGCAGGTTGATTCCGACGAGCACGTCGTACACGCCGAGGCGCAGGTCGCGCAGGATCGCGACCCGCTCGAGCGTGTCGACCTCGCTGTGGAGGTACTGGACCTTGACCCCGAGCTCCTTGAGGTAATCGGTCAGGTCCTCGGCCATCTTCTTGGTCAGGGTCGTGACCAGCGCCCGCTCGCCGCGCTCGACCCGCCGACGGACCTCTTCGAGCAGATCGTCGATCTGGCCCTCGGTCGGCTTGACCGTGATCGGCGGGTCGACGATGCCGGTCGGGCGGATGAGCTGCTGGGCGATGCGTCCCTCGCTCCGCTCGAGCTCGTACGGGCCCGGCGTCGCGCTCATGTACACGGCCTGGTGGACCGTCGCCTCGAACTCCTCGAAGGTGAGTGGCCGGTTGTCGAGGGCCGACGGCAGGCGGAACCCGAAGTCGACCAGGATCTCCTTGCGGGTCCGGTCGTTCTTGTACATCCCGACGACCTGCGGGATGGTCATGTGTGACTCATCGACGACGAGCAGCCAGTCCGGCGGGAAGTAGTCGAGCAGCGTCCACGGCCGTGACCCCGCCTCGCGCCGCGACAGGTGCCGAGAGTAGTTCTCGATGCCCGTGCAGTAGCCCAGCTCGCGCATCATCTCGAGGTCGAACGTCGTGCGCTGGC
>DASSRG010000278.1:0-6671 GCA_035701885.1 Candidatus Limnocylindrales bacterium | reverse complement strand
CCGCCGCGAACTCCAGTCGCAGCCCTGGTATGGCGTGCTCGCCAACCACGCCTCGATCGCCATCGCGGCAGTCGCCGGCGGGATCACGTACGTCTGGCTGTCCACATCGATCGAATCGGCCACGGGCGACGTTGGTATGGCGCGCTTCATCGCGGTGCTCGCAGCCGGCCTCGTCCTCGAGGTCCTTGCCAACGGGCTTGCCATCGTCACGATCAAGATCCGCGATGCGATGAGCTGGTCGGGCGTGCTCGGCATCGTGGTCGACGACTTCCGCAGTCAGACCCTGCTCGAAATCGCGCTCATCTGGACCCTGGTCATCGCGTCGTCCACCGTCGGATGGTGGGCACCGCTGGCCATCGGGATCGGCGTCGTCGCGTATCTGGGCGCCGTGCGTGGCCCGCAGATTGACCGCCTCACGGGACTGATCAAGGAGGAGGCCTTCCTCGCCAAGGTCGACCGCAAGGCGGGATGGATCCGGCTCGGGATGCTGCCGGGCGGCACGATGTACTTCTTCGACATCAACGACTTCGGCGAGGTCAACAACCAGTACGACTACAAGGTCGGCAACCAGGTAATCCGCGAGGTCGCTGCCCGCGTGCGGGAGGTCTTCCCGCGCGCGGAGGACGTCCTGAGCCGGCTCATGGGCGACGAATTCGGCGTCTTCCTCGTCGGCCTCACCGACCCCGCGGTGGCGGATCGCAAGGCCCAGGAGCTGATTGCCGCCCTTGAGCGACCGATCCTGACGAGCGCCGGGCCGATGCGGTTCACGATCGCAGTCGGCATCGTGATCGCGGATACCACCGGCATCACCGCCCCTTCCGCAGATACGCTGCTCGACCGGGCCGTCAACTCCGAGCACATCGCAAAGAAGGCGAAGCCCGTGAGCGACCATCACCGGTGGGCCGAGGGCGATCCGAAGGTCGCCTACAAGCGCGCCACGAGCCTGGACTGATCAGCGCCAGACGGGCGCCCCGCCGTGCTCGCCCTCGAGGACGACGCCCTGGGCAACCCTCGTGTACGCGAAGGGCGCCAGGTCCACGGAGCGCGGCGCCCCATCAAGGATCCATTCGGCCATCCCGAGGCCGATCGCGGGCGAGGTCTTGAACCCCGTACCGCTGTGGCCGCAGTCGAGGAAGAAGCCGTCCGGTCCCGCCGGCCCGAGCAGCGGCCGCTGATCGGTCGTCGTCAGCCCGTCCTGGCCGGAGTGCGACGTCCGGAAGGTGCCGTCGATCAGCCCGGGCACGCGGCGGACCATCCGCTCCGATGCCCGGTCGTGGAACGCGACCGCCGCGACCGCCGTCTCGCGGTCCGGTGAGCCGCCCATCTGGTTGTCGTCCTCGAGGCCGACGAGGACCAGCTCCGAGCCCTCGGGCCGGAAGTACATCTCGTTCGGGATGTCGATGACGACCGGGATCGGGCGTGGGACCGACGACGGCACGCCGAGGTACCCGGTGTCGTGCCGCCACACGGTCAGTGGCAGGTCCAGACCGGCGAGTGCTCCCACGCGCCCGGCCCAGCCGCCGGCCGCGTTGACGACGACTGGGGCGTCGATCGACCCCTTCGTCGTCACGACGCCGCGTACGCGGCCACCGTCCACGGGGATCGCGGTGACTTCCGCGCCCTGGACCAGCTGCGCGCCGCGCTCGCGGGCCGCGCGCATGAACGACCCGGCCGTCATCGAGGGGTCCGCGTAACCGGAGCCGGGCTCCCACGCCGCCACCTCGTCAGCCTCCACGGTCAGGCCCGGAGCGAGCTCGCGAATCGCGGCGGCGTCGACCACGGAGCTGTCCACGCCGAGCTCGCGGTGACTCGCCACATTCGCCCGGACACGGTCGGCGGCCTCGCCGCGCTCGATCCACAGGAAGCCAGCGACCGTGAAGCCGCACTCCCCGCCGACGCGCTCCTCCCAGTCCCGGAACCAGTCGATCGCGACCGCCGCGACACGGGCCTCCGCGAGGAGGTCGTAGTAGACACGGACGAGCCCCGACGACCGGCCGGTCGCCCCGGCTCCCACGGTCTGCCGCTCCACGACGGTCACCCGCGCGCCGCGCGAAGCGAGGTGGAAGGCGAGGCTGGCGCCCTGGACGCCCCCGCCGATGACGACCACGTCGGCCGTGTCGGTCATGAACCGCTCCTGACTGCTCCGGAACCCCGTGGTCAGTATCGGGCAGCCACGCGGCGCAAGCCTCAGTCGGCGGCGAGCTCCCCGGTGCCGGGGTACACGAGCCGCGAGGCCTGGCACCCCGAGCCACCCTGCGGCTCGATCGCGATGGTGCGGCTGCCCTGGATCGCCCGCTGGGTGATCGCGGTCCCGGCCAGCCGGTAGGACGCGAGGACGACATCGGTCTCGGTTCGCCGGGTCGCGCCACCCTCGACGACCTTCCCGCCTGCCTTGCACGCGATCGTCGCGGTCGCGGTTGACCGGAGGACGTACCGGCCGTCCCGGAGCGTCAGCTCGCCGTGGCCGCGGACCTTGCCCTTCGGGTCGCGGATCTCGACGGTCGCGTCGCAGGCGCCCTTCGGGCAGTTGAGCACGACCCGCCACGTCTCCCGGATGAAGTCGCCCGGCAGCGCGAACGTGACGTTCCAGTCGCCCTCGGGGCGGTATGCCTCGGGGAGCGGCGTTCCGGGCAGCGGCGTCGCGGTCGGCGCAGGCGTGGGCGTCGGCGTCGGCGAGGGCGCGACCGACGGGGCGGCCTCGGCCGAACATGCGCCCAGCGCGACGGCGAGCACGACCGAACCGGCGAACGCGAGTGCGCGTCCACGGTGCCGCTGGGATCGAGGCAAGCCGGCGGTCATGATCGTGCCCTCGAGGGCGGTCGGGCTCCTGTTGCGATGCGGCCGTCGCGATCGACGGACGCCCCGGAGGATAGGCAGCCTGCCGCAGGCCGACTACGGGCATCGGTACCGGTCGCGTGCAGCAGGAAGTCCCGGTCATGACGCCGGATCCGGTGTCGAAACGGGCGAATCGCGCCCGTCCGACGTCGCTAGAGTGACCGGACATCCACATGGGAGGAGAGCCCCGTTGGCCAGGGCCGTCTCGCGCTCGTTCCGCTCGCTCGGCGCCTTCGGAGGCGCCGTTCTGATTCTCGGCGGGTTGTTGCCTGCCGCCCTGGCGTCGCCGGTGGCAGCCGCCGTCGGCATCGGCATCAACGAGTTCTCGGCGAGCACCGTTGGCACCGACGTGGAGTACGTCGAGGTGCTCGGGCCGGGACTGACGGACCTGAGCGCCTACAAGCTCCTCCAGATCGAGGGCGACGCATCAACGAGCGGGAGCCCCATCGGGACGATCGACAGCGTCATCTCGCTCGGCACACCTGACGCTGACGGCCGGTATCTCGTCAGCCTGTCGGCGAACACGCTCGAGAACGGGACGATCACCCTGCTGCTCGTCGACAGCTTCACGGGCGCAGTCGGGAATGATCTCGACACGAACGAGGACGGGACGCTGGAGTCGACGCCGTGGGGCTCGATCCTCGACGGCGTCGCGGTGAACGACGGCGGAGCCGGAGACCGGACCTACGCGGTCACGCTCGGCGTCGCCTACGACGGGCAGTCCTTCGCCCCCGGCGGCGCATCCCGGATCCCGGACGGGACGGACACCGACACGACCGCCGACTGGGTCCGCAACGACTTCGATCTCGCCGGCATCCCGGGCTTCTCGGGCACGCCGCTCATCGGCGAAGCGCTCAACACGCCGGGCGCCGCGAACTCCCTGGTCAAGCCCGGCCTGTCGATCGGTGACGTCTCGATCGCCGAGGGCGACAGCGGCACGACGACCTTCACGTTCACGGTGAGCCTCTCGGTCGCCGCGAGCGGCCCCGTCACGTTCGACATCGCCACCGCGGACGACACGGCGACGTCGCCGTCCGACTACACGGCCAAGGCGCTCACCCGTCAGTCCATCGCCGCCGGCCGGACCTCGGCCACCTTCGATGTGCTCGTCAACGGCGACTCCACCGCCGAGCCCGACGAGGCGTTCCTGGTGAACCTCACCAACGTCAGCGGCGCGGACGTCACCGACGCGCAGGCCCGCGGCACGATCGTCAACGACGACGCCGCGATCACGCCGATCCATGACATCCAGACCGACGACGGCTCGTCGACCGCGGGTACCTTCTCGATCCAGGGCATCGTCGTCGGCGACTACCAGGATCAGGGCTCCGGCCGGCTGCGGGGCTTCTTCGTCCAGGAGGAGGACGCCGACGTCGACGCGGACGCCGCCACGTCCGAGGGCATCTTCGTCTTCTGCTCGACCTGTCCGACGCCGGTCTCCGTCGGGGATGCGGTGCGCGTCACCGGCCCCTCGAGCGAGTTCTTCGGCATGACGCAGCTGACCGCCTCGGGCGCGACCAACGTGACCGTCCTGAGCACGGGCAATCCCCTGCCGACCCCCGCATCGCTGGAGCTGCCGGTGCCGGGCATCGACGCCGACGACCTTGCGTCCGCCACGGCGGCGATCAACGCGTACTTCGAACGGTCCGAGGGAATGCTGGTCACCTTCCCGGCCACGCTCTCGGTGAGCGAGTACTTCGAGCTCGCTCGCTATGGCCAGGTCATCCTCTCGGCCGGCGGCCGGCCGCACACGTTCACGGCGCTCCACGAGCCGTCCGAAGACGGGTTCGAGGCGAACGAGGTCGACCTCGCCCGCCGGACGATCATCCTCGACGACACCGACAACCGGGAGAACCGGCCGTCGGACTCGCCGAACACGCCGTACTTCCACCCCGTCCCCGGGCTCAGCACGACGAACTACTTCCGCGGCGGGGACACGATCACGGACCTCACGGGCGTCCTGCACTGGTCGTTCGCCGGCGGTCCAAGCCCGGACGCGTGGCGCATCCGCCCGGTGACCGAGGCCTTCGACTACACGTTCACGCCGGTCAACGACCGCCCGGAGGTCCCGGACGTCGACGGCCGGCTTCGGGTCGCGAGCTTCAACGTCCTCAACTACTTCCTGTCGCTCGATACCGCCAACAGCTGCGCCCCGACGCAGAACCAGGACTGCCGGGGCGCCGACAGCCAGGAGGAGCTCGACCGGCAGCGCACGAAGCTCCTGGCGGCCCTGTCGGCGATCGACGCCGACGTGTTCGGCTTCATGGAGATGGAGAACACGCCGGGCGTCGAGCCGCTCGCCGACCTTGTCGCGGGCCTCGACGGCTACGAGTACGTGGACACAGGCGTCATCGGCACGGACGCGATTCGCGTCGGCCTGATCTACAGGCCCGGCACGGTGACGCCGGTCGGCGACCACGCGGTCCTCGACACGCAGGCGTTCGTCAACCCGCGCAACGCCGAGGTCGACCGCAACCGGCCGGCCGTCGCCCAGACGTTCGAGGAGAACGCCACCGGGGCGCGGTTCACCGTCGTGGTCAACCACCTGAAGAGCAAGGGCTCGGGCTGCGGCGCGGGCGACGACGACACGACCACCGGGCAGGGAAACTGCACCCTGACCCGCACGCTCGCGGCACAGGAGCTGGCCGAGTGGCTGGCGACCGACCCGACGGGCAGCGGCGACACCGACGTGCTGATCATCGGAGACCTCAACTCGTACGCGAAGGAGGACCCGATCAAGGCCCTCCGCGACGCCGGCTACACCGACCTCGTCCGGCAGTTCGGTGGCGACGACGCGTACGGCTACGTGTTCGACGGACAGCTGGGCTACCTGGACCACGCGCTCGCGAACGAGTCGTTGGCCGGACAGGTGGCGGGCGTCGGCGAGTGGCACATCAACGCGGACGAGATCCCGCTGCTCGACTACAACGACGACGTCCGGACGGCGGACGAGGCGGCGTTCGAGGAAGAGTCAGACTCGCTGCCGCTGTACGCGCCGGACGCGTTCCGCACGTCCGACCACGACCCGATCCTCATCGGCCTGAACCTCACGATCGCCCCCGAGATCACCTCGCTCACGCTGCCGGCCACGCCGGTCGCGCGTGGCGCGTCCGCGTCGCTCACGGCGACCTTTACGGATGGCAACGCCGACGACACGCACGTCGCCTCGATCGACTGGGGCGACGGGATCGTGCAGACGGTGGATCCGGCGACGAGCCCGATCGGGCCGCGCACCCACGCGTACACGAGCGCGGGCCTGTACACCGTCAGCCTCACCGTCACCGACTCGAGCGGGCTCGCCGACACGGCGACCGCGCGCGTCGTGGTGTACGACCCGCTCGGCGGGTTCGTCACCGGCGGCGGCTCGATCATCAGCCCGGCGGGCGCGCTCGCGGCGTCGCCCACGCGCAGCGGTCCGGCATCGTTCGACTTCTCGGCCAAGCTGGGCAAGAACACCTACGTGCCGAAGGGGACACTCGCGTTCTCGTTTCCTGCGGGTGGCTTCACGCTCACCGCGACGGCGTATGACTGGCTCATCGTGACCGGCCGAAAGGCCGTCACCCAGGGCTCCGGCATGGTCGGCGGCACGGGGTCGTACCGGTTCATCCTGTCGGTCGTGGATGGCGCCATCGCCGGAGGCAGTGCCCGGGACACGTTCCGGCTCAAGGTGTGGGACCCCGCCACGGGCGACGTGGTGTACGACAACCAGCCGGGCGCCGCCGACGACGCGACCGCCACCCAGCGGACTGCGTCGGGCCAGATCGTCGTCCACCCGTGAAATAGCGTCCCACCCGTTCACCTTCCGCCGCGAGGGACCGCGGCCCCTGCCCGATCGA
>DASSRG010000277.1:0-3514 GCA_035701885.1 Candidatus Limnocylindrales bacterium | reverse complement strand
GGGGAGCACCGCGCGGCGGGTCATGCCCCCGCGGAGGCGACCGGCGCGGCCGATGCGACCAGCCCGGCCGGCGCGGGCGGCCCGGCCGACGCGGCCGAGTCGGCGTCGCGGGCGCTCGCGTCCGGGCGGACGTGGATCGTCGATCCGTTGGACGGCACCGTGAACTACGCGAACGGCATCCCGTTCTTCTGCGTGTCGGTCGGGCTGGTGGTCGACGGGCGACCCGCCGCGGGCGCGGTCCACGACCCGATGCGCGGCGAGACGTTCACCGCGGTCGCCGACGGCGGCGCGTGGCTGTCGGACGGCCGGACCGGGACGATGGCGGTCCACGCGTCGGACAAGGCGACGCTCAACGACTGGGTCGTGCACCTCGCGCTCGGCGGGCGGGCGGTCGCGACACGTGCCCGCGCGGTGCGCAAGGCGACGAGGGTGTCGCGCACGATGGGATCGTCGGCGCTCGGGCTCGCGTACGTGGCCAACGGACGGTTCGACGCGTTCGTCCAGTCAGGCGGAATGTCGGCGTGGGACGTCGCGGCCGCGGGGCTGATCGCCGAGCGCGCCGGGGCAGTCGTGACCGACACGGCCGGCGCGTCGTGGTTCGAGGTCGACCGTGCGACGCGCGCGTTCGGGATCGTGGCCGCGCCGCCGTCCGGGCACGCGGAGATGCTGCGGCTGTCCGGGGAGCCGGCCCGGGGCTGACGTCCGCGCCTCCGGGCTCGTCGCACCCAGCTATTCGTTCCGCCAGCGGTGTGGGCGAGCTCGCAGCCGGGGCAGGTCCCACTCGTCGCAGAAGGCCTCCCAAATCGCGCGGTCCGCGCCCCGCCAGCGCAGCTCGTCGACGTCCTGCTCGGGGATCGGCACGCCGTCGGCGGTCGTCCGGAGACGGGCGAGGTCGCGGTACAGGAGTGCGTCATCCCAGTGGTCGCGGAGCGTCGCGCTGAGGGTGACGGCGCCCCGGATGCCGGGCACGTCCCACTGCGAGCCGTTGGGCGGGATGTCCTCGAGGCGGCCGTACCGCGCGAGCACGGCGGAGGCGCTCTTGTCGCCCCAGCCGGGCAGGCCAGGGAACCCGTCCGCGGCGTCGCCGACGAGCGCGAGCCGGTCCGCGACGCTCTCGGGCCCCACGCCCCACTTCGCCCGGACGCCCTCCTCGTCGTAGATCGTCTCGCGCCGGCGATCCCACAGGACGATCCGCTCGTCGCGGACGAGCTGCGCCATGTCCTTGTCGGGCGTGCAGATGAGGATCCGCTCGACGGCCGGATCCTGGGCGAAGCGATCGGCCGCGGCGGCGATGGCGTCGTCGGCCTCGAACTCGACCATCGGCCACAGCGTCACGCCGAGGGCCTCGATCGCCTGCTCGGCGATCGGGAACTGGGCGAGCAGCTCGGGCGGCATCCCCGCGCTGGACTTGTAGCCCGGGTAGAGGTCGTTGCGGAACGACTCGATGACGCGGTCCGTGGCGCAGCCGACGTGGGTGGCGCCCTGCTCACGGAGGAGGTAGAGCAGCTGCTCGGCCAGCCCCGAGACGCCCGACAGGACCATCCCGTCGCGCCCGAGGACCGGCGGGCGGGGCGAGAAGTGGGCGCGGAACAGCTCGTACGTGGCGTCGACGAGGTGGACCTGCATCGGCGTTCTTCGCTCCCTGGCTCGTTCGGTCGCCGTCGGTCGCGCGTCGTCAGGCGGCCGCCGCGCCGGCCTCGACCAGCCGCTTCAGGCGGCGGAGGTCGTCCTGGAACACGCGGGTGAGGATCGGGGACTGGACGCGCGCCGCGAGCTCCGGGAGGAGCGGCGGGACGAGCGTCTCGCGCCAGCGGACGATCGTCGTCGTGCCGTCCGCGCCGGGTTCGAGCGTGATCGCGCCCTCGCCCGTGAACAGGCCTTCGTGGCGAACGGTGAAGCGGGTGGGTGGCTCGAGCTCGGTGATCTCGACGGGGTCGTTGACGGAGATGCCAAGGATGCGGACGGTCGCCTCCGCGCGGGTTCCGGCACGGACTGGCCCGGGTGTCTCGATGGAGACCTGCTTCATGTCGTGCATCCACTCGGGTTGGCGGGGGATGTCAGAGACGACCGCCCATGTGTCGGCGATCGGTGCGTCGATCACCTCGAGCATCTCCATCGCCGCCGGCGGGTTCGTGCCCCGGCGGGCGGCGAGCCATCGGTCGGCGGCGAACGCCGCGGCCGGGGCGATGAGCAGCGCGAGCGCGGCGACGCGCGTCTTCACCGGACCCGCGTGTTCGAGAGGTGGATGCCCTTCGCCTCCATCTCGGCGATCGCGGCGTCGCCATCGCCCGGGTTCAGATTGACGCCCGCGCACGCGTCGGTGAGCAGGTACGTGTGGAAGCCCAGGTCCGCCGAGTCGAGGGCGGTGGCCCGGACGCAGTAGTCCGTCGCGAGGCCGGTCACGACGACCTCCTCGATGTCCGCGTCCTTGAGCACCTGGCCGAGCTCGGTCGGGATCGTCTCGCCCGACACCGGGTCGCGCATCGTGAACGCCGAGTATCCGTCCTCGCCGTTCGTCCCCTTGCGCACGATGCGCGTGTCGTCGTGGAGCTCGAGGTCCGGGTGGAGTTGTGCGCCCCAGGTGTCCTGGACGCAGTGATCCGGCCAGATGCCCCCGTCCTTGGCGAAATGCGGCGTGTGCTCCGGGTGCCAGTCCTGGGTCGCCACGACGAGCGCGCCGTTGTTCCGCGCGAGTTCGACCTGGCCGTTGATGGTCGGGATGACCTCGGCGCCGCCCTTGACGCTGAGACTGCCGTTGGGGTCCGCGAAGTCGTTCTGGACGTCGACGACGATGAGCGCGACGCCGGGTCGGTAACGAAGCATCCTCGAACGGTACCGGGTCGCGGTGTCTCTCGCGCGTTTACACGAGGATCAGCCCGTTTCGCGCGGGGAGGCGACCATTGCGCAGCGCCCGTCGGATGTCGAGTCCGTCCAAGGGCAGGAGCGCGCGCAGGGTCTCGCGATGGTCCGCCAGGACGGAGCGGTTGTACGCGGTGTCGCTGACGACGAGCAGCAGGATGTCGACGCCCCCGTCCCGAAGCTTCGCCGACAGCTTCCGTTCGAGCGCCTGGATGTCGCGCAGGTGGGTCTCCGCTTCGCATCCAGCCCGACGCCCGTCGAGCGAGACCAAGGCATCCCAGGCGCGGAGATCGCCTGGGAGCGGCAGGGCGGCCTCGCGGTCAACGCGTGCCAGCGCCGGGAGCAACGAGACGAACCGCTCGAGGAGACGCAGCTGCCCAGCGTCGCGCACCGGGTCCCCGACCGGATAGGCGCGGGCGCCGATCCGTAGCCCGACGGCCATACCGGCGCGACACGCCTGATCAAAGGTGAGGCGCGGGATTGCGCCCCGCTCGATTCGGCCCAGCTGTGCGTGTGACATGCCCGCCGCCTCCGCCGCGATCCGTTGGGGGACGCCTGCACCCGTCCTGGCCAGGCGGATCTCCTCGCCGAGCTGCTGCTGCAGCCGGCGGGCGAGCCGTTCCCCGTCGAGTTGCGCCCGATGTCGTCGCCCCAT